>JANMQQ010000136.1:0-8992 GCA_031370545.1 Gammaproteobacteria bacterium | reverse complement strand
CATGCGCTCAACACGTTTGGCGCCAAGGCGCCGGAGATTTTCATTACCAAACTGCTTTTGCTGCTGTTGGATTTATTCGTGGTTTTTTTCAGCTTCAGCCTGGCGATTCGCGTTTACAATCACGTCGGCTATTTGATTAATGTACCGCTATCGCTGAACCACAAATCCATTTCTCCGCAACATGTCGCTGAACACTTAAACCGCGCAGGCAAGTACTACAGCATCGGGATGCGCGCGTTTTATTTTATTGTGCCAGTGGTGTTCTGGTTATTCGGCCCGCATTTTATGCTGGCCGCGACCCTGGGATTGATAGTGGTGCTCTATAACGTAGATCGCGCACCTAAGGTATTGGCTGGCGATTATGGATAAGTCGCAATGGCCTACTGTCCGCGATAACGTGACGTGACCGCTATAAAGAAATAGCATTCGGAATAGTGCGTTGCCGTACGAAACCTAGGCTCTCGAACTTTACTGTTGTCGATTCCCCCAACCGTTTTAGTGTGAAGGGTCACCTGTATTTGTAGCCCAGAAACACAACATGCTGATTACTAACCCTCAGCAACCCATCTGTTTCTTCAACTCGTCAACAAAGCGTTTCGCCCAAGCGGAAGCGACAGCCACTTTCGCTGGGTCAATCAGCGCGAGCAGCTTGAAAGAGTGTTCGCCCTTTCCATAGGCATCTTTGGTCTTGCAAGCTTTGGTGGCATTTTCCAGCGACTGATAAACCTGCTGTTTGGCAATTGACTCAATCGGGTTCGCCGCTGCAGGTAGGGCATTTGTTTTGAACCCTTGGCCGAAAAATGTTTCCAGGGTTTGTCGATCAGCGAGAAACCAGCTTTCCATGCATTGCACCATCAGATGACAATGTTCTTCACTTGCTCCTTCGGGAGTGGGCCATTGATCTCCCTGTCGTATCAGCAAATGCTGCCAAGGGGAAACGGCTGTTACGTGGTCCTCGCTATCCACCAGCAGCAACGCCTTCTCGCCGTTACTCAAAGCTGTACAAAAATCATCGTAGGCCTGCTTGCGACCACCGCAGGCGACAATGCGGGGCATGTGCCCTTTTAAACCCGCCTTGCCGAGAAATTCCGAGAACCCTTTGCGGCATGCGGTACGTAAGAGTTTGGAATCGCCGCCGCCTTCGACGTACAGGCGCAGCTCTACCATCGCGTGCCTCCGATCTCGCCACGGGTCCACAATTCGCCCAGCCGATATTTTTCGAGCCAGGGCTTGATATTTTCGGCATCCAGACGCCGCAGGGTTGTTCCTTCACTATTTTTTTCACACACCAGTACGGCTTCGGGTTGATTAGTCATTGCATCGACCAGCACATCCGAATGCGTGGTGACGATGATCTGGCAGCGTTCGGACGCGTCCTTTAGCAGCTCGGCCAGTGTGGGTAGGATGTCCGGGTGCAAGCCAAGCTCCGGCTCCTCGATACACACCAGCGGTGGCGGAGTGGGGTGACAGAGAATGGCCAGCAGGCAGAGATAACGCAATGTGCCGTCGGAGAGGCGAGTCGCGGGAACCGTAAAGCGGCCTTCGTGAAAAAACACTTGCACCGTGCCGCCTTCGATTTGCACATCGTAGTCGTCGATGCCTTCATAAAGGGCGCGCAGCGCTTTGAGGAGGCGCTCCTTGACAGCCGGTTCACGACGCAAACGGTTGAGCACCAACCCGAGATTACTCGCATCAGACTCAAGCATGTCGTTCGGCAAATCGGCCTTTTGCGGCAGGCGCGGAGCGGTATAGCGGCCAAAACTCCATTCCCGGTAAAGGCGGATTTTGCTCAGCGTCTGTCCCAGGTAGGTGATCTCCGGGTACTGATCTGGGTCGCGCCGCTGCGCAAGGATGGATCGTTCAACATCGACATCCTCATGCTGTAGCGCGCGTTTATGGCCCTTTACATTCAGTGTCGGGCGGCCATGATCAAAGTGGTAATAGAAATACGTTTTTTTGTGCCCGGAATCGGGCTGCTCATTCTCAATTTGTTCATCTACGATCTCGAACCGTTGGCCGACTGCGGTAAAAGAAAGCCGGTAGCGCAGATTCTGCGACGCCTTGGGGTAACCCATCACAACATCCAATGAGGCTATTGGCGTTTCTTGCCCTCCCTTCCACAGCCAATCTCTGACGCCGCCACCCTCTCGAATCGGCTTGAGCAATTGCTCAGGCGCATTTCTCAGCAACTCGATGGACTCAAGTAAATTGGATTTTCCTGATCCGTTGGGGCCGATGACCACATTTAATGGGCCGAGTTTAATGGCTTCCTGCGACTCACCGAAACTCAGAAAATTATTCAGCTTGATGGCATGAATTAGCATTGTTAGTCTCTGCGGATTTACTTCCGTAGTTTATGGGTAACTTGCACTGACTCGGGATAGCGTCGTGGGTCTTGCACAACAACACCTCCTAAAACTCAAACAACAATCCCAACAGATAAACTTTTCCGCCGAGGTCGACCTTGACAGATTTTACTTCTGCTTTGATGGATTGTTGTTCGATGAATAAGTAGGTGTTGTCGATACCGAAGCTGCTTTGCAAGTTGGCGGCGTCGCCGCCGCTGAGGCGATCAAGTAAGAATTGCAGGCCGGCTCGCGTATGTGAGCCGCTGGCGTGGCCTTTGGCAGTGCTTTGACCGACAATACGTTGTTGGTAATACTCGCGGGTTAATCCGCCGCCAATGTAGGGAACGACCCACTGGTTTTCGTAAAATACGCCGCGCAGTGTTATGTAGGCATGCACCGGGTATAGGTCATAAGTGACGGTGCCGCCCGTGGTGATCGGACCACCTTTCGCGGCGTTTAACGGTAAACCCCCTACGCCCTTGTCGTGCACGCGTCCAACTTCGACACCCGCCTCAAATACTCGGAAAACTTTGCGTGCCAGCGCGAATGAAAGTTCGTCGGTGCGGTTTCTTCCGAAGTAGTCGGAGTAATTATCAATGACCGGATGATACCGTCCACCTTTGAACTCAAACGACCACAATGGCTTGTCGACGTCACTGTCGTCCGCCATCGCAGTTGAAGTTACGCAACACAACAACACCGCGATGATATTTTTCTGCACTCGTGTCAGGCCCATGATGTACGACGCCTCCAGTAAATTCCCCAACCCAACAAGCCAATAGCTAACATAACAACACCCATTTGCATTTCCATCGTCGAGCTATTCATCCAGCTCGTGATGAAAACGAAGGGCAGCAGTAAACCACGCACCACCGGCTTGAGTGCCGGGTGTTGATTTAAAAAGTGTGCCGCAGGCGGGCTGTTGGCGTAATACCAACGGACAAACGCACGACCCGGGGTATTGGTCAGCAAATAATGATCGCGAAAATCGCGCAGGGTTTTTACTTGTGCAGCGGAATAACTGCCGTAAGCGGCAGTGGCGATGAAGCAGCCTTCGTTGGGAAGTTCCGGGAAGGCGACGATGACTTCAGGGATACCGACTTCAGAGTTAGATTCAACGCTTTGGATCGCGACACCCAGCGCCTTCGTTGCTTCAGCGGAGTCACCACTCATATTGGGCGAACTTGCTCCATCCAGAGCGTTGATAGTAACGTGCAGGAGCGGCTGCTTTACTGCAACCACCCATACTCGGTAGGTCGTTTTATTCTGTAATCCCATCAACGTGTACGACGTGACGTTTCCGACCTTGACTGGCTTCTTTTCAATTGTTTCAAGGGGAGTTCTATCGACTCCATAACGCACTTCGTAGCTGGTTGCATTGCTGACGGTACTCCATGTCAAGGTGAGCCCTTCCGACCGGGGCACAATGGTGCCTAATACGGGCTGGTCGACCACTTCGTTCGTGGCTATCGCTGTGCCTGACAAGGTGAATCCGCCAGTAACATTTTGTGGGGACGTACTGGCAGTTGTCGGCGGTTGTACTCCGAGAAAAACGTCAGGGTTAACGCTCCCCGTCAGCTTAAAATTCGCTTTGTAAGATTTAATCAAGTACGACTCGTTCGGGTCCCAAAAAACCGTGACACTGAAATTTGGCGGTGTTGCAGGCAACGACCCTTCCCTGATCTCGACATTTTGAACCGGGTACGGAGTTGGATCGGCATTCGCTCCACCATAGGCACCGAGATCGGCCCGTGATGTATCAATTATATCCGTGTCGGCGAGCGCACCAGCGTTATACGCTGGCGATTTGTCTTTGAGATGGAAATCGCGGTCCAGCGGACTCACAAACAACGGATTGCCCTCGACCTTATTCGTGCCGACCTGGCCATCCGCTTTGTTTAAATAAAATAAGTTGTAGTCCACGCCTCCAGCACCGTGCGTATCGGAAATTGCGGTGCTATTCGATGCAAAAATATTGTTCTGCACTGAGATGCTGGTCGCACCCCGGCTAAGCGCTAATTTATTTGAGTAGAAGGTATTGTTACTGACCGCGCTGGCGTCGGCTGCCGCAACAACATCCACAGCGGTGCCATCAGAACCGAGATTAAATACGTTGGAGTCTATTGAAACTACACTTCCGCTACCCGCCCGAATACCGATGGTGGAGCCGATAAAAGTGAAGCGCGATATCCGGCATTTCGTAGCGCAATTAGCACTAATCACCGGAGAATTCGAATTTGCCGCCTTCAAAAAGGTGCGGGCGGTTTCCAACCCTTTGAGGATGTCGCCTGATTTAAGTGTGATGTTATCAACATAGGTGCCTGCCGACACGGTGATCGTAACGGTATTGTCTCCGGCTGCGGTTATCGCTTCATGAATGCTTTTATAATTACCGCTGGGCCCGACGCTATACGCAACGCTTCCAGCGAAAACTACCGCACTCGCACACATCAACCCCACCCACGTTACTGCCCTAACGAGTCCTTTCATCTGCCCCCCTACCACTCAGCTTTCGAACACGGCGTGCTCGCACAGCGCGCTAGGATATCATCGCCATCATTGCCTGCGCACCAACAGCAACACGCCGCTGATAATCAGCGCCGTACCCACCCATTGCACTGGCGCGATGGGCTCGTGTAATACGAAGTAAGCCAAACCAATAGTCATCACCGGCCCGACTGAGCTAAGCATCGAGGTCATTCCGGCGCCGATGCGTTGCATTCCAGCATTCATCAGAAAGGCGGGGATGACGGTGCAGAACACTGCCATGGCCAAACCTATGGCATAAAATTCTGCGGGGAAATACGCGAGTTGCACACCGTGCTGCACGAAGTAATGAATCAGGGTCAGCGCGGTCGCGACAGTCATGGAATACGCAGTGAAGCGCGCGGCCCCCACGCGCTGAATAGTGTGGGCGCTTGCGATCAGAAACACCGCGTAACTAAGGGCAGCGACAAATACCAATACGCCGCCTTTGAGCACGTCCGCGCCGACGAAATGCAAATCGACAACGAACACCAGCACAATGCCCGCGTAGCCAAGTGCCAGGGCGTGACGTTCTCGCCGGGTAATGGCGCGCCGGTAATACCACGCCGAGAGCACCACCACCAAGCTTGGGTACAAATACAAAATCAAACGTTCCAGCGATGCGGAAATATATTTCAATCCGGTGAAATCCAGCCAGCTTGATGCGTAGTAGCCGAAGAAGCCGAGCGCGAGAATGGCGAGCACGTCTTGCCGTATCAGCGGCGCAGTTTCCCGATGGCGTGCAATACGCAACGCGACCACCAAAAAGAATGGCAGCGCCAGCAACATGCGTATGGCCATGACGCCGATGGCGTCGATGCGTGGGTCGAGCGCGTAAGCCAGCTTGATCAACACGCCTTTAGACGAAAAGCCCAACGCGGCGATAATCACAAACGCGATGCCGCTGAACGCAAGCGGTGAGAGCTTTACTTTTTTGTCTACTACTGGCGCCATGTCGGTCTCCGGGGTGGTATACGACTCCCGGGACACAGACACAAAAATGCAGCATCCGTGGCGGGAGCCGCGGCGGCTGCGTTTGAACGCTGAACTAATTTACTGGATCAATGCGAAGCGCCGTAGCTGTGAAGGCAGCAGCCACGGTTTTGAATGAGATTTGCAGATCGAGCGATTCGGGCACATGGAAGCGAGCATAGGAGCGCACGCGGAAGATTGTCAAAGTACCTTTGCAAAAAAACGCGAGGCGGCATACCCATTGATGAAGATTATTTTGCCCCCATATTATTTTCTGGTTAGCGATATACTCCGACTCCGCGCCAATGTCGGCGCCGTAAAAATGTATGACAGGAAAAATATGAAACGCATCTTGGCAGCACTGCTTGTCGTCGTTGCAACAGCCAGTTTAATGACCGTGACTCCGGCCGAAGCCAGACGCCTCGGCGGAGGTTCTTCGCTGGGCATGAAGCGCGCGGCCCCAGCACCTGCGCCTGCATCGGCACCCGCAGCCGCACCCACACAAGCTGGTGCGGCGGCGCCCGCAGCACCAGCACCGGCCGCTCCCGCGCCCGCCAGTGGATTTTCGAAATGGTTAGGGCCACTCGCAGGCTTGGGCATTGGCGCCGGATTGATGGCGATGTTCGGCGGTGGTGCCATGGGCGGCGCAATCGGCAGCATGTTCGCGATGTTGGCACTCGCTGCAGTCGCGTTCTTTTTATTCCAGATGTTTCGACGTAAATCGCAGACCGCTCCCGTAACCGCTGCGCCAATCATGCACTACGCAGGCCCCACACCGGTTGAAATCGCGCGCACAACCACGGTCAGCCCGGTTGCCGAGTTCCCGGTCACCGCAGGTCCAACCACTGCAACCGCCGTTGCGGCGGTAGCACCCGCAGCACCGCGTTATCCGCAAGGCTTCGATGCGGAGGAATTCGTGCGTCAGGCAAAAATATCCTTCATCCGCCTGCAAGCCGCCAACGACACCAAAGACCTGCGCGACATCCGCGACTTCACCACGCCCGAGTTGTACGCCGAACTCGCCATGCAAATTCAGGAACGCGACGCCGCACCGCAGCGCACCGAAGTCGTCACCCTCAACGCTGAATTATTGGAAGCCGCCACCGAACAGGAACGCATCATCGCCAGCGTGCGCTACACCGGAATGATTCGTGAAGACGCCGCCAGCGGCGCAATGCCCTTCAGTGAAACCTGGCACGTTGTGAAAGACCTGAAACATCCGACCCCCACGTGGCACATTGCGGGAATTCAGCAGAACTCGTGAGATTGAATCGCGCGCACTGTGGGCTCTACACCATGGGTGCGCGCGGTAGTGCCTTTACCTTGTCAGCCGGTGAATCTGACTTCTTCATCGTAAGATGCCGCTCTTCTTGGTTCGCGTTGTAGAATCAGCGCGTGCCAGCCTTTAGCGACATATTGCCAAGAGGAACAGGCACGAACCATGAACGCCGAAATCAACCAACGCCAACCCGAACTCGAAGCACTCTGCCGTCGCTTTCACGTCCGGCGCCTGGAGCTGTTCGGCTCCGGAGCGTCAGGACACGACATATCAGGCAAGAGCGACCTCGATTTTTTGGTGGAGTTCGAGCCTTTGCCGCGCGGCGCTTATGCCGACGATTACTTTGGCCTGCTTGAAGCCTTGGTCACACTGTTTGACCGGCCCGTGGATCTGGTCGTCGCTACCGCCATCCGCAACCCCTATTTCTTGCAGTCGATTTCACAAACTAAAGCTTTGCTGTATGCGGCTTGAGACAAACAAATACCTGTACGACGTACAGCGCGCGGTGGGGCTTTTGACGGAGTTCACGGTGGGCAAAACGTTCACCACTACGTTCGCGAAGCGATGCTGCGTGCCGCAGTCGAGCGAGAGTTTGAAATTATTGGTGAAGCACTCGCACAACTCTCGAAATTGGATGCGGCTCTGGTCGCGCGCATTTCAGACTACCGACGCATCATCGCGTTTCGTAACATACTCATTCATGGCTACGCTGACGTGGACGATCAACTGGTTTGGGATTTGTAGAGACCAAGTTACCCGTGCTCGCGAAAGAAGTCGCAGAACTTCTCGACTCGAAGTAAACGTTACTTCAAAGCACTAACTCCATCGTGCTCATCATCGACATGCTCCCGCCGAGCTGAAGACATGGGGGAAGGCACAACCTAGGCCCATCAGCACTCCGCTTTAATCCCCTATTGCAATGGAACAAGAACTCTGACGAATATGCGCACGACTAAAAAATTGCTGAATCCACCTTAGTATCAAGTCACTTTTTAAGGCGCATCGGATGGAAGGTAAACTTTTTTCACAGGACTTCTTGCGTGACGGTATACGCAGCACGCCGTCATGGGAGTCACAGTCGGATTCGGCGCTTGAGTCTTTTACCGACGACATCAAACGAATCTACGCGCCGTTCACGGCAGCGAGTGGTGAGAACGAACAAAACACGATCACGGAAATTATTGAGAAGGTACTTAACCTGCTCGGTTGGCAGAATCTCACTTTACGAGAACTGACTTCGAACAATACCGGGCGCGAAGACGTGCCCGACTTTTTGCTATTCCCGGATTCTGAGGCAAAACAACTCGCTCTTGCCGAGAAAAAGCCTGACCGCCGTTACCGCCACGGCATTGCAGTCCTCGAAGCTAAACGCTGGATGCGCCCGCTGGATCGCGGCGACGCTACCAATCGCCTCGATCCCGGCACACCTTCCAATCAGATTTTGCGTTATCTCTCCAGCGTCGAAGTTGCTTCGGAGCGCAAAGTGCGTTGGGGCATCCTCACCAACGGCGCGCTATGGCGTCTGTACTGGCAAGGTGCGCGCTCGCGTTCCGAAGAATTTCTTGAGATCAACCTCGCTTCCATGCTCGGCGTTCCCGGCACAGAACAAGATCTGTTCGGCGTGGATACACAGCACGGCATCAAATTATTTTTCTGTCTGTTCCGGCGTAGCGCCTTTCTGCGCCAGGAGTGGGATCGAGACAACCGCACCTTCCACGAATACGCCTTAAACGAAGCGCGGCGCTATGAAGAAAAAGTCTCGCAGGATTTGGGCGCGCGCGTGTTCGCCACCATTTTCCCTCAACTTGCGGATGCGCTCGCGGCAGGCGACCCAAAGGCCGATACCGCCTCCGCCGCTTACCTGACG
>JANMQQ010000112.1:0-4895 GCA_031370545.1 Gammaproteobacteria bacterium | reverse complement strand
AGTGCAGCCAGGATCGCGACACCCGCTCCCGGCCGCAGGGTGATTTCGTCGAAGCCCACCAGGATCGCAACCCCCATCACTCCTAAACCCAAACCGAAAATTGTTTTTACCGATAACGTGTGTCGCGCCCACACCGCACCGATGATCGCCCCCCAAATGGGTGCGGTAGCGTTAATGATGGAGAGCAGTGATGCAGAGACTGTGCGGGCCGCGAAACTGAACAACAAAAAGGGCAATGCAGAATTGAAAAGACCCAGCACCATAAAATATTTCCAATGCGTTTTAATATCCAGGCGTTGGTTTAACAACACGCTCATTGCAACCAGAAAAAGCGCGGCAAGTCCCACACGCCACTCCACCAACAGCGTCGGGCCGAGTATTGGAACGCTGATGCGCGTGAACAAAAAAGAGGCACCCCAGATGGCGGCCAGGACAATGAGACGGATCAGACTTGCGGTAGCCACGTGAGTCCTTTTTGGTAAAGAAATTAGTATCACGACTCGTAAATATCGGAACAAATGAAACGGATGGATTTTTTTGCCCTGCGAGGCGCAGACACGCAGCAATACTGTACGTATTGCAAAGCGCTGCAACGACGCAGGGCGAAAAAAGACGCCGTTTCATGTTTCGATATTTATGAGTCGTGATACTAGTATGCGAAAGCGTGGTTACCGCCGCCACCCGATTCTTGCGATTCGATCTATCTCCCCTCCTTATTTTCAAGGAGGGGTGGCACCGCAGGTGACGGGGTGGTTGCGGTGGGCTCATGAGAACTTTGGGCCACCACCTCGTCCGCTACGCGTCCACCCTCCGCTGCATAGGATGTGCGAGTGCCGCGAAGCGCAGGGATGCGCGAGAGCGGCCTTGAAAATAAGGAGGGGAGAAGATTGGCGCAGCAGCGGTCTATTTAAATACCCGAAACTGCCGACGCATTTTTAAACAACGTGAAAAAATTCCGCGTCGAGTGATCGGCGATTTCGTCGTAGTGGGTGCCGCGAACTTCTGCTATTTTTTCGGCGACGTGGCGCGTATAGCCGGGATAATTGGGTCGGCCACGGTGCGGAATTGGGGCCAGGTATGGTGAATCGGTTTCTACCAGCAGACGATCCAACGGCAGCTTGGCGGCGACATCGCGCAGCGCGTTCGCGGTTTTAAATGTGACGATGCCCGACAACGAAATATAGAAACCCAGATCCAGCGCGCGTTGCGCGGCGCTCCAGTCCTCCGAGAAACAGTGCATCACCCCGCCGCAATCGCGGGCGTTTTCCTCGTCCAGAATGCGCAAGGTGTCTTCGGTTGCGTCGCGCATATGAATGATCAGCGGTTTGTGCGTTTGCTTGGCCGCCGCGATGTGGCGACGCAGCCGCTCGCGCTGCCAGTCCAGATCGCCTTCACTGCGATAATAGTCAAGACCCGTCTCGCCGATGGCGACGATTTTCGGATCGGCAGCAAGTTGTACCAATTCATCCACACTCGGATCATGCCCATCGCGCTCGTTAGGATGCACGCCCACCGACGCGTACACATTCGCATGCGGGCGAATCATTGCCATCATCGGTGTCCAGCGTTCCAACGTGACCGACACGCACAGCATATGTGTCACGTCCTGCTCCAAAGCAGCATTGAGCACGCCGCTCAGCTCGCCGTTCCACGGCGCGAGGTCCAGCATATCCAGATGGCAGTGTGAATCGACGAGCATCGGCGTTTTTCCATAGTTAGAAAGTCAGCGCGGTGGGAATCTCGGCTTCGCCTTGTCCCAGCCTGCCGTCCTACGCAGGCTCGCTGTGAGGAATAAATAATTCCGACTTATTGGCTAAAATGCCAGTCTGAAACATGTCAGACAAAGTGGTTGTGGCCATTTCATAAAGTTGGAATGAAATACTTTCTATTTGACTTTGATCATCACAAATAACTGACATTTTCATGTTTTCATTTACATAGACATCGATCCCAAGATAGCTTTCCGAATATTCAAGCTTAAGCGTATCCACCAGGAATTCTTTAATCTCGGCTGACAGACGATTGGGAGTTTCAAACTCCCAACCGTCTTCACCGAGTATTTTGTTGGCACCAATGGGAATGATGAAGACTACTTTATATTTTCTTTTCATTGTGTCTACTCCCATACTCGGACTGGAATTTTATCCAAGCCAGCCCTCTTGGCAGCTTCAGTACGGTGGTGCCCGTCTTGGATTTCAAGTCTTCCGGTGTTCGGATTGCGCCATACATCTACTGGTTTACTTTGATCGAACCCATTCTGTTTCATATCTTTGGCGAGGCGTTTAGTTTGCGACCCAGACATTTCTGCTTTGGATTGAGTTGATGTCAAATTATGTGGGCTTTCTTGTGTCAGCGTTGGTTTAAGTTCCTTTGCCCCTTTCACCCCCGCCTTCTTCACCACTCCCGCAATTCCCCCGCCGCCCAGCATGCCCAGCAACGCCGAAGGATCGCCCGGCTGCCCTTTCAGCGGATCGCCCAGCGCGCGTCCCAAAGCCCGGTCCAGGTCCCGCACGCTGTCCTTGAACGCTTGGCCTGAAAATACCCGGTTGAAATAGGCCACCGTGCGCCGGTACGCCTGCGCCAACGGCCTTGGATTTTCATGCTTCCCGCCTCCGCCGATGGTGCTCGCCTTCAGGTGTTCCACTGTGAATCCCGAGTAGCTGAACGTCACTTCCTCCAGTACCGTTAAATCCTGTTCCGCCGGATTCTGGCAGTGCGGCAGCCGGGTGCGTATCTTCACGACCATCGCGCCATACAGTTGCAAACGAAACATTGGCGCCAGACCTTGACCCGGTTGCCAGTGTTGTCCGTAGAAATCCCAGCGCGAGAACCGCTCGCCCCGGCAGAGGGATTCATGCAATAGCGGTGTGCTGCGGTCGTGCAGTTTGGTGAGTGTCACTTCCCCCGGCTGCCATACGCCGGTGGGCTGGCCGTGGTGGGGATCAACCGGAAGATGGGTGTGCCAAGTGAATTCATCCACCCGGATGGTGTCTTCCGGACCGGTATTCATGCCGTGTGGCAGGCTGCCGGTGTCGCATGCGCCCTCAGAGATGAAGCCTTGCGATTCGCCTTCGACGTACAAAAAACTGGGAAAAGACATGGCGGTTGAAAACATCCGTGTTCAATGCAGATGCGGGGAGGTTACATTTTGTCTTGCGGGGATGTCCATCCCTATTCAAATACCTGAAACCATCGGGAAGGACTCCACCATGCAACGCATCAATTTGATCGGCGCATCACGTGGCACAGCCGGAGCTGGATTTTCCGCTGACCAAACTGATGTAGAAATTACATCGTGTGGGTAGGACGATCCGACTTCAGGCCACCGGCGAGAAACGCTTCAATCTTGTTACGCACCGCGCCGTTGTCTTGCACGGAGAACTGCACGCCGATGCCGGCAACGCGGTTGCCCTGCGCGCCTTTGGGCGTGACCCACACGATCTTTCCGGCGACTGGAATTTTTTCGGCATCTTCCATCAGCGACAACAGCATGAACACTTCATCGCCGAGGTTGTAGGTTTTGTTGGTAGGAATAAACAATCCACCGTTTTTGATGAACGGCATGTAGGCAGCGTACAGCGACGCTTTGTCCTTGATGGTCAGGGAAAGAATGCCGCCCTGACGCAGCGGGGGCATGCCCGGCGGGGTACTCATGGCGTCGGCCTTGTTGATACAGTCACGAACTGGCGCTCCCAGGCAATCAGCACATCTTCCAGAACCATTTGTTGATTGAGCGGCAGGTCCGCTTCCTGCTGCGCCTGCTTGACACGATCCGACCAGCGAAACAATGTCTGAACGTCGACTTTGCGCGCCAGTTCTTCCAGCAACGGCGCAGCGTCGACGCTATTTAATAACGACGGCGCAGCATCAAACTTTAACCGCAGCATGTCGTTCACACACGAGCTGATCCACAGCCACGCCTGTTTCATACCGGCCTTGTGCCAGCGCTCGGCGACGGCGACCGGATCGCTCTTGCCCAGCGCGACATCGCGTAAATCTGCCAGTATTTTTGCACGCTGCTCCAAGGCGCCTTCCTGTTGCAATTGCAGCGCACGCAGCGGCGCGCCTTGCGCCAGCGCCAACAGAGTTGCCGCGTCTTGCGTCGTGCACGCCTCCAGGTGTTGTTGTAACCACGCGGCACCTGCTGCACGCGTTGGGACCGTAAAATCCAGCCGCTGACAACGGCTGCGCACCGTCGCCGGTAAACTGCTCGGTCGGGTGGTGACTAGCATGATCAAGGTTTTGCCCGACGGCTCCTCCAAAGTTTTCAGTAATGCGTTGGCGGCGGCCAGGGTCATACGCTCCGCCGGTTCGATCAACACGATTTTGTGCCCGCCACCGTAACTACTCAGCGCATTGAACTCGCGCAGCGCGCGAATTTGATCAATGGAAATTGACTTGCCCTCTTCTTCCGGCGACACACGCGAAGTGTCAGGATGCGACCCCGCGAGAAATAACCGGCACGGCGAACACGTGCCGCACGCGACACCCTGCGCATCGGGCTTGGCACACACCAGACTGTGCGCAAGCGCGTTGGCGAAACGCAATTTGCCAAGACCTGCCACGCCACACAACAGTAACGCATGCGGCAATTGGTCGATGCGACGACGCGCTTGAATACGCTGCCACAGCTCGGCTTGCCAGGGTAAAGGTAGCTCTACGGTTTGCGACAAAATTCCTCCGGATTAACAACCACCCCGTCCGCTGCGCGTCCACCCCTCCTTGAAAATAAGGAGGGGAGAAAAGCGCTGTTACTCCCCTCCTCATTTTCGAGGAGGGGTGCCCCGCAGGGGTGGGGTGGTCGTGGTCGCTTCCAATTGTAATGACCCGACACCCAAAAACTCCGCCAGCACCTGCTGAATATTTTCCTGCACTGTTGCCAACGGCAGCGAAGC
>JANMQQ010000089.1:0-9022 GCA_031370545.1 Gammaproteobacteria bacterium | reverse complement strand
GCGTCGCCATCGAGCACGCGATTGTGCACAACGATGCGCGCAGTCTGGGCCGTGCGATAGATGAGCCGCACCTGGATGAGAATCTGCATGGCGAAGTAATTCGATTGCCCCAGATGCCCAAGTATTTTCCATTAATCGTCTCTTGTGGGCTAACTAAAAGTAGACACCCGAAATGTCGTTTTATATTACGACAGTCTGGTGTAATAAACTTGCGTGGCCAGCAACGGCGCCCTTCTGGTCGCCTAAGGGAAATTTAGTACACCCGAATGCGTACGCAAACCACACCTCGCTAGCTTGCGATATTCAGCAAGGCTGCGCTATCACGCAGCGCATCCTGAGATCCCCTGCTCTCCACTACGCCCCCAACGCCCGCCGCAAATTACTGTCGATAATGTCGAGAAACGCTTCCGTATTCAAATATTGATCGGGGGTGACGCTCTCACCGTGCACGCACACCGCGAGGTCTTTGGTCATTTTTCCGGACTCGACGGTTTCGATGCACACGCGTTCCAGGGTTTCGGCGAACTTCGTCAGTGCGGCGTTATTGTCAAGCTTGCCGCGATGCATCAGGCCGCGCGTCCACGCGAAGATTGAGGCAATCGGGTTAGTTGAAGTCGGCCTGCCTTGCTGATGCATCCGATAATGTCGTGTCACGGTACCATGAGCGGCTTCGGCTTCTACGGTTTTGCCGTCGGGGGTGACCAGCACCGAGGTCATCAGGCCCAATGAGCCGAAGCCCTGCGCTACCGTGTCGGACTGCACGTCGCCGTCGTAGTTTTTGCAGGCCCACACAAAGCCGCCGTTCCATTTCATCGCGGAGGCCACCATGTCGTCGATCAGGCGATGTTCGTAGGTGATTCCGGCGGCTTTGAATTTGTCTTTGAATTCTTTTTCATATACAGCCTGAAAAATGTCTTTAAAGCGTCCGTCGTATTTTTTGAGAATGGTATTTTTACTCGAGAAATACAGCGGCCAGCGCTTTTGCAACGCCATGTTGAAGCATGATTGCGCGAAGCCGCGAATTGACTCGTCGGTGTTGTACATCGCCAGCGCCACGCCATCGCCTTTGAAGTTGTAAACCTCATGCGAAATTTTTTGGCCGTCGTCACCTTCAAAGGTGATCGTGAGTTTGCCTTTGCCTTTGGTGACGAAATCGGTGGCGCGGTATTGATCACCAAACGCATGGCGGCCGATGCAGATCGGTTGCGTCCAACCCGGCACCAGACGCGGAATATTTTTGATGACAATCGGTTCGCGAAACACCGTTCCGTCCAGAATATTTCGAATGGTGCCGTTGGGTGACTTCCACATTTGCTTCAGTTTGAATTCTTCAACGCGCGCTTCGTCGGGCGTGATGGTCGCGCATTTGATTCCGACGTTGTATTTCTTGATGGCCTCGGCAGCGTCGACCGTCACCTGGTCATTAGTCAAGTCACGGCTCTCCATCCCCAGGTCGTAGTACTTAATGTCAATGTCGAGGTAGGGCAGGATTAGCTTCTGGCGGATGAAGGTCCAAATGATGCGGGTCATTTCGTCGCCATCGAGTTCGACCACCGGGTGAGTTACTTTGATTTTGGTAATCATGGTGTGTTTCGCATTCCTTGTATCAGCAGCGCTATATTTAGTCAGGCATAGACTACACAAACGTCGCCACAAACTGGAGACGTCGCGTTAAATTCTGGTTTCCTTCCAACCCAAACTCGCACCAGCGTGCAACACCCCTGTCATATTTTTCACCAACACTGTGCAAGGTGCCGCGTGCACGGCCACCGCGATTCGCCTGATCAGGTGACGCGCAAACCGGTTTTGGTCCGGCACGCAACACCTTATGCGATGCGGCAAATAAATGTTAAGACGCGGCGCGATTCTTGCTCAAAAAAACCTAGCGTTGTTGAAGTCATCTTCATCACACCATGACCAAGGAGTGTTGCAGCCATGCCTGAACCCACGAAACCCTCTAAAACTTCCCGGAAAGCGCCCCCAGTTGTAAAGCCGACGGTGACGATCAAGAAAACTTCCGCCCCCGCATCCAAGACTTCGCCGCCCGCGACCACGGTCATCACGTCCGAGGAGCGACACGGGCTGATTGCGGAAGCCGCTTACTACCTGGCGGAAAAACGCGGCTTCCAAGGCGGCAGCGCCAAACAAGACTGGCTCGACGCCGCAGCCCAAGTGGACACGAAGTTCATGGGCGCCGGAAAAGGTCAAGACACGTAGGGTCGTGCTGTAACGGTCATATAATTTTCAGGTAGGTATTGCTCGACTCCACTTCCCCCTTTGAAAAGGGGGACCGAGGGGGATTTTCATACTCGACGTCTCAAATCCCCCTGCCCCCAACGCCAGTAAGTTAAGCGTGATGATGTTTAAACTCCCCTCCTCATTTTCGAGGAGGGGTGGACGCGTAGCGGACGGGGTGGTTGTTAGACGATTCCTCTGCGCCCACCGCAACCACCCCGTCACCTTCGGCGCCACCCCTCCGTCGCACACGGATGTGCAAGTGCCGCGAAGCGCAAGGATGCGCGAGAGCGGCCTCGAAAACGAGGAGGGGAGAAAACTACCCGCGTCCTCGCCACGCAGCGCCTATCCAGCTCACGGGACCGGTGGCCTAAGCAACGGGATACTCACCGACTCCGCTTTCCACAGGTCATGACAATATTCGCGAATGGTTCGGTCGGATGAAAATTTCCCGCTGCGCGCGCAATTGAGAATCGACATGCGCGTCCAACGCCGGGCATCTTGATAGACCTCGCCGACCTGTTCTTGGCATTTTATGTAAGCAGAAAAATCCGCCAGAGCCAGATACGGATCGGCACCCAGCAAATTATCGACCAGTGGACGAAACAGCTCGCCATCGCCGCGTGCAAACACGCCGCTGCGCAGCAGGTCGATCACCTCACGCAAATGGGGATCGGCGTGATACAGATGGTAAGGCGAGTATCCCGCAGCACGCGTTTTTCGCACCTCGTCGGTGTCCATGCCAAACAAGAAAAAATTATCCGCACCCACTTCATCGCGAATCTCGATGTTCGCGCCGTCCAGCGTACCGATGGTCAACGCGCCATTCATTGCAAACTTCATGTTGCCGGTGCCGGAAGCTTCCATGCCCGCAGTTGATATCTGCTCGGAAAGATCCGCTGCCGGGTACATGTGTTGCCCGTTGCGCACGTTGAAATTCGGCAGAAACACCACGCGCATCCGGTCACGCACCACGCGATCACGATTGATCACATGGCCGATGGATGTAATGAGCTTGATAATCAGCTTGGCCATGCGGTATGACGGCGCTGCTTTGCCACCAAACAAAAATGTGCGTGGCTGAATGTCAAGACCTGGGCTATCCTTGAGTTTCAGATACAGGCTGATGATATGCAGCACATTCAAATGCTGGCGCTTGTATTCGTGAATGCGCTTGATTTGCACATCAAACAGCGAATCCGGATCAACGCTCACGCCGGTCTGGCGCCGCACCAACATCGCAAAATCATGCTTGTTGGCGCGTTTGATCGCGCGCCAGCGACCACCGAATTCCGCATCGTCGGCAGATTTTTCCAGCGAACGCAACTTGGCGAGATCGGTAATCCAACCGGTGCCGATGGTTTCATTCAGGAGTTTTGTGAGGCGCGGATTGCTCAACACCATCCAGCGTCGTGGCGTAACACCGTTGGTCTTGTTGCTGAATTTATCCGGCCAAAGTTGGTAAAAATCCTCAAGCACACCCTTCTTCAGCAATTCGCTGTGCAGCTCGGCGACGCCGTTCACCGCGTAGCTACCCACACAGGCCAGATGCGCCATTCGCACGTAACGCTCGCCGGTTTCATCAATGAGCGAGAGACGCGCGATGCGGCCGTCATCACCCGGGAATCGGTGCCGCGTCTCGACAAGAAACTGAGCGTTGATCTCAAAAATGATTTCCATGTGACGCGGAAGCAGTGCGCGAAATAACGGCAACGACCAACGCTCCAGCGCTTCCGGCAGCAAGGTGTGATTGGTGTAAGCAAAGGTGCGTTGCGTGATTGACCATGCGCGATCCCAGGGCATGTCGCGCTCGTCGACCAGCAAACGCATGAGTTCCGCCACCGCAATCGCTGGATGGGTGTCGTTGAGCTGCACAGTGAACTTCTCATGAAAGCGCTCAACCGGGATGCGCTGCGTACGCATGACGCGCAACATGTCTTGCAGCGAACATGAGACGAAAAAATATTGCTGCTCCAAGCGCAATTGCTTGCCCTGCAGCGGCTCGTCGTTCGGATACAACACCTTGGTCAAATTTTCCGACGCGACTTTTTGCTCGACGGCGCGATAGTAATCGCCGCGATTGAACGAGCTCAGGTCGAACGACTCTGGCGCCTCGGCCCGCCATAGGCGCAGCGTGTTTGCAGTGTTGGTGTGATAGCCAAGAATCGGCGTGTCATAGGGAATGCCTTTGACGACTTTTCCCGGTTTCCATAGCGTTTGCTTGCGGCCTTGCGCGTCGACGCTGTGCTCAACCACGCCGCCAAATGGAACTGCAATTGCCCACTCCGGACGCACGATTTCCCATGGGTTTCCATGACTCAGCCACTTGTCGGTTTTCTCCACCTGCCAGCCGTCGACGATCTGTTGTTCAAAAATACCGAACTCGTAACGGATACCGTATCCGATGCTGGGAATTTCCAACGTTGCCAACGAGTCGAGGAAACAAGCCGCGAGGCGACCTAAGCCACCGTTGCCCAGCCCCGGTTCAGGTTCTTCGTGCAACAATTCGTCAAGCACCAACCCCAGCTCGCTCATGGCCTGACGCACCATATCGTAGATGCCGAGGTTGACTAGGTTATTGCCGAGATGCGGCCCCATCAAATACTCTGCCGACAGGTAGCACACGGTGCGAGATTTGCGCTGCGTGTAGGTCTGCGCAGTGCTGACCCAGCGCTTCAGTAATTGATCACGCACGGTATACGCCAGCGCAAGGTAATAGTCCTGCGTCGTCGCTAGCGCCGGAAATTTACCCTGCACGTAAAACAGATTGCTGAGAAAGCCACGCTTGATAACTTCTTTATCCAGCCCACCGCGTTCGGTCTCACCGCCACGCAGCGGAATAGGTCGAGCCGGTGTTGTTTTCGTTGCCACGGTCATAGGTGCTTGCTCCCATACTGATTCGGCCTGATGAAGTTTGAAATCGCGCATAGCCATTGTTAGTGATCGAACAGCGTTGTGTGGCGCGATAATCTGACCTCCTTCCCCCTTTAAGGGGGAAGGCTGGGATGGGGGTGTGCAAGCACACTTTCTTTGAGCAACACCCCCATCCTAACCTTCCCCCTTGCAGGGGGAAGGGACGCTTCGTTTGAGTGCCTGAACATTTTCAGTGTCAAATATTGACTTTAACTTCATCGCGAATAACGGCATACCGTTCGCTTGTACGGCCGCAGTCCAACAGCGGCCCTCAAGTTACATCAGCAAAATATGCGCCAGTGAGTCATGCGCGCATCGACGCTGCATTTGCGGAGTATGTGTTTCTAAAATGAGCCGCGCGCGCACTCATGCTGTGCGATGTGGGAAGGCGAGCGCCGTCACAGTGCAGATTTACGAATCAATGCATCGTCCACTCCAAATCAACATCAAGACCTTCGTTCATCTCGTGCTGGAATTTAAGCTCTAAACGTCGGTTGCGTAACGTCGTGGCATGTCGCTTGCTCATTCACTAACACACTTCATTGAGAATCATCATGGCCATACGCGTTGCTATTCAGCACATCACGCATTATCGCTATGACCGCGCCGTGAGCCTGTCACCACATGTGGTGCGGTTGCGTCCGGCCGCACACACGCGCACACCGATCAAGGCGTATTCGCTGCGCATACGACCCGAAAAAAATTTCATCAACTGGCAACAGGACCCGTTCGGCAACTATCTTGCGCGCCTGGTGTTCCCAGAAAAAACGCGTGAGCTGTATGTGGAAGTGGAAGTGATCGCCGATCTTACGGTAATTAATCCGTTCGACTTTTTTATCGAAGAGTACGCCCAGCAGGTACCCTTCAGTTACGACGAGCAAACTCTCAAAGAACTCAAACCTTATCTGGAAATCACCGAGCACGGCCCGCTGCTCAAACAATGGTTAACCGGTGTGGACCGTGCCAAAGCCGACACTAACGATTTTCTGGTCGTGCTTAATCAACGTCTGTGCAAAGACATCGGCTACAACATCCGGCTCGAACCGGGCGTGCAAACCTGCGAGGTCACACTCACCCAGAAGTTAGGGTCGTGTCGTGACACCGGCTGGTTGCTGGTGCAAATCCTGCGGCATTTAGGCTTCGCTGCACGTTTTGTATCCGGCTACCTGGTGCAATTGACCGCCGATGTAAAATCGCTGGATGGACCTTCCGGCCCGGAAAAAGACTTCACCGATCTGCATGCCTGGGCTGAGGTGTATGTGCCCGGCGCAGGTTGGATTGGGCTTGATCCCACCTCGGGACTGTTCGCAAGCGAAGGACACATTCCACTCGCGTGCACGCCGCACCCGGTGAGCGCTGCACCGATTACCGGTGCGACCGACGTCTGCGAAACCGAATTCGAACATCGCAATCTCGTCACACGCATTCACGAAGATCCCCGCGTAACAAAACCTTATACCCACGAGCAATGGCAATGCGTGCTGGCGCTGGGGTACAAGGTTGACATGGATCTGCTCGCGGGTGATGTACGCCTGACCATGGGCGGCGAGCCGACTTTCGTATCCATTGACGACATGGAAAGCGCCGAATGGACTACCGCTGCATTGGGCCCCCACAAGCGACGGCTCGCAAGTGATCTGCTGACACGTTTACGTACTCATTTCGCACCGGGTGGAGCGTTGCATTACGGGCAGGGAAAGTGGTATCCGGGTGAACCATTGCCCCGCTGGGCACTCGGCCTCTTTTGGCGTAAAGACCAGGTACCCATCTGGAACGACACGCGTTGGCTGTCGATCTCACCTGACCCGGATGGTGCAACCAACGAGGATGCCCAACGCTTCGCGCTGGAATTGGCGCGCCACCTGGATATCGCGGCATTAAATGTCATGCCTGCGTACGAAGACACGCTTTATCATCTGTGGAAAGAAAGCGCGGTGCCGATCAATCTCGATCCGCTCAAAGCCAATATCAACGATGAGCTCGAGCGCCGCACCTTGGCGAATGTGCTATCGCGCGGCCTCGATCAACCGGTCGGCTATCTCATGCCGCTGCAGTGGAACGAAACTCATGAACGTTGGAACAGCGGCGTGTGGACGTTTCGCCGTGATCGCTTGTATTTGAGTCCCGGCAATTCGCCGATGGGCTTGCGCCTGCCGCTGGGCGAACTGCCCTGGGTGGCGGAAGACCAGCGCGACACCGCACACGAACAATCGCTGTTTGCACCGCTTCCCGCGTTGGGTGATCACTTCGGCGAAGTCGCACGGCGTTACAGCCAAGTGATGCATACCGAAAAAAGTCATCCGGAAATTCATGCGCAATCCGCTGCCGATGCTGCGGTGCGTACGCCATTGGAAATTCCGCGTACCGCGTTGTGCGTGCAGGAGCGCGGCGGGAAAATTTATGTGTTTCTGCCACCGCTTACGCATTTGGAACACTATCTGGATTTAGTCGCTTCAATCGAAGCGACGGCTGCGAAATTGGAATGGCCGGTGGTGCTCGAAGGCTACGAACCACCACGCGACTACCGTATGCAGCGCCTGTTGGTGACACCCGACCCCGGAGTCATTGAAGTCAACATCCACCCGGTTGCGAACTGGGACGAACTGGTGGTCAACACCGAGGTGTTGTACGAAGCGGCACGCCTCACCCGCCTGGGCACCGAGAAATTCCTGCTGGATGGTCGACACACCGGCACCGGCGGCGGCAATCACATCACCATCGGCGGTGCCACACCTGCCGACAGCCCGGTAGTGCGCCGTCCGGATCTGTTGCGCAGCCTCGTCACCTACTGGCAACATCATCCCGGCCTGTCGTATTTGTTTTCCGGCATGTTCATCGGCCCAACCTCGCAAGCGCCGCGTGTTGACGAGGCGCGTGACGAGCTATTGTATGAACTGGAAGTTGCGTTCGCGCAGATTCCAACCGGCGAAGTACCGCAGCCCTGGCTGGTGGATCGCATCCTGCGCAACTTGCTGGTCGAGCTGACCGGCAATACGCATCGTTCTGAATTTTGTATCGACAAACTGTACTCCCCTGACAGCGTAACCGGGCGCCTGGGTTTGGTGGAATTTCGCGCGTTTGAAATGCCGCCGCATGCACGTATGAGTGTCGTGCAGCAACTATTGCTGCGTGCATTAATCGCACGTTTCTGGAAACAACCCTACACGCACAAACTGGTGCGCTGGGGCACTTCGCTGCATGACAAATTCATGCTGCCGCACTACGTTTGGGCGGATATTTGCGAAGTCGTCGATGAGCTCGACGCGGCGGGTTACGCATTTCAGCGTGAATGGTTCGCGCCATTTCTGGAATTTCGTTTTCCACATTACGGATCAGTCAAGACCGGGAATATTGAACTGGAACTGCGCATGGCCCTGGAACCCTGGCCGGTATTGGGTGAAGAAGTCACTCAGGGCGGCACCGCACGTTATGTCGACTCCTCCGTGGAACGGGTGCAAATCAAAGCACGCGGTCTTACCGATTCACGCTACATCATTGCGTGCAACGGGCGGCGCATGCCGCTGCGCTCCACCGGCACGCACGGCGAATACGTTGCAGGTGTACGTTACAAAGCCTGGGCACCTCCTTCGGCATTGCACCCCACGGTCAACACCCATCCGCCGTTGGTATTCGATATTATCGACACCTGGAACCAACGCTCGATCGGCGGCTGCACTTATCACGTCAGCCATCCCGGTGGGCGCAGCCACGATGATTTTCCAGTGAACTCCTACGTCGCCGAAACCCGTCGCATCAGCCGGTTTCAGGACCATGGGCATACGCCCGGTGTGACTGCTTTGCCGCGCGAAGAATCACACCCCGAGTATCCACTAACTTTAGATTTACGCGCGCCATAGCCAGTTGATTCGATCTG
>JANMQQ010000083.1:0-8973 GCA_031370545.1 Gammaproteobacteria bacterium | reverse complement strand
CCGCGCAACGCAGGCGCGGATGGCAAACTCGACAACTCACGGTGCACACGGGTCAACACGTCGCGATAGTGCTCGGTGAGCACCTGGCTGCGCGCCAGCTCCATGCCCAACTCCTGCACGCGCATCGCCAGCACTTCGGCATCCGGCAAAACCCGCTCCCGCACGCGCCGCGCAAATGCTGTTTCTTTTATATGGGTAACGCGCTCCAACTCTTGATCCTGATCGATGCGCGTATGGGGATATAAGCGGACCAAATCAGACGCCGCGATCTTCCCTTCAAACGTAGGTAGATCGCCGTCTTTCATCCGTTGTTGCAGCGCGCCACGGCTGATTCCCACCAATTTGGCAGCCCGCGACAGGGTTAGTAATTGCGCCATATGCCGTCCTGATTGCTGTGCGTGAAAAAAATTTTTCGGACCCATTGAACTTCCAAGCATTAGCTACATCTTATGCCCTGTGAAATGGTTATTGAGTACGCCTCCCCCGCGTAATCTTTGACCCTCTTTCCTCCCCCTACGAGGTAGCCCCCCCGCTGCCTCGTCTTGATAGCGCGCTTTGAGTATTACGAGCGCGCTTTTTTTTGCCCGCGATTTTTTAGTAAATGCGCGTACCCGGCAGCCCCTGCCAGCGCGCTAATAGCGCCTCGCATTCGGTACGCATGAAATCCGGAGTGATCAGGATCTGCGAACCGCCTAGAGTGCGTAACTGCTGGTTGGAGATCGAAAGTTCGTTGAACCCCAAGCGCTGCACGTCGGCAATGCCGGTGCCGTAGACGATGCGGTCGATGCGCGCCCAATGAATCGCAGCAAAGCACATCGGGCAAGGTTCGGTGGTGGAGTAAATCGTGCAGCCGGATAAATCGAAATTGCCTAGCGCGCGCGACGCCAGATGGATCGCGTTGACTTCGGCGTGGCAGGTGGCGTCGTGGTCGCGCAGCACGGTGTTGTTGGCGCGCGCCACGATCACATCCCCGCGCACGATGCATGCGCCGAAGGGCCCGCCTTCCGCGCGCGACAAGGCTTGGTCGACTTGGGCGATGGCTTCGAGCATGAAACGCCGCTCGGGGATGTATGTGTCAAGCACTGGTGTTGTCATTATTTACGAACTCTCATTTGCAACAGCCGATGGCTCCTTCCCCCTGCAAGGGCAAGGCGGGGAATGCGGAACTGCCGCAATGATGTAATTCACCCCCATCCTAACCTTCCCCCTTGCAGGGGGAAGGGACGCTCGATTCAAACCACATATCGCATCCAACTTATATCGAAGCTGGTGGAACCGAAGCCACGCTCGGCACCCTCTAATTCGCGACAGCCAATGGCTCCTTTCCCCTGCAAGGGGGAAGGTTGGGATGGGGGGTGGTCTCCTATGCCGCAATGATTTAACTCACCCCCATCCTAACCTTCCCCCTTGCAGGGGGAACGAATCCTTCATTCAGCCAAAATATCGCACCAACTCATTTCGACGCTGGCGGAATCAAAGCCGCGCGCGGTGCCAGCTTCGCGGGCGTCACTACAACCTTCGCACCGTCCGCCTGCCGCACCAGCGCCGACAACGGCGAACCCACCACCGGCCACTGGCCTTTGAGCGTATTGCTCACGTCGTTATTTTGGAACGCTAAAAAACTATAGCGCGCGTAGTGCGGCAGCTTGCGCGTGAGTGCTGCGATGGTCTGCGGATTATTTGATGCCAGCCACGCCAGCGACACCGCGGGATTGACCGGGCTGCGCGCGCTGACCACCAGCGCCTGCTCGGCGCGCGCGTAGCGTTGTGCGTTGATCGACGCGCCGTCGTTGTCGATTTTGAATGCATAGCCCTGCAACGCCGGTTGAAGTTTTGTCAGCCAGCGATTTTCCCAGCCCAGCAGCCACACCGCGCGGTTTTTCGGCAGCGCCTTCAGCGCGCTGTCGGTTTTGATTTCGATCTTGTCCGGCTCAGCCGCACGCCATGCCTGCGCGAGCTCTTCGTAGGCTTTGCGAAGCGATGCGGGCGCCTCGGCAGGAATCAGAATCAGGGTTTTTTCGGCTCCAAACACCTGCGATAGCGCAGGTGGAATTTCCGCCTGATCCAGCCGACGAAAAATGTCGAACTCCGGATCCACGTCCAGCCGCACTGGCCGCGCCGGAACCCGCAAGCTCAGTGCCAGTTGCTTGCCCTCCATGCGTGCCGTCGTCTGGTACGCGGTCTCGACACCTTGCAGATGCACGGCGAGCGGCAGGTTGAGCGGGAACGCCGCATCCGGCTGGATTTGCTCGATGTTTGCACTGAGCACAAAACCGTCGCCGTCCGGTTTGGCCTGCACATCACTCACGCGCAATTGCGGTGCGCCCGGACGTTTGACCCAGACATCGAAACTTGCATCAAGATTCTTTTTCGCGACTTCCGCAAACACGGCTTTTACATCGTCGAAGCTGGCGCTCTTGAATTGAAAGCGCCGATAAAACTCCTGCAGCGCCTGCACGAATACTGCGTCGCCCAACTCACGCCGCAGCATGTGAAACAATAGTAATGTCTTGCCGTAGCCCACCGCCTCGGTAGTCGAGCTGTGGCGCGAGCGGAATTCCGTGAGTGGGAAATCGCGCGCGCTGCTGACGAAGTCAGTATATTTCTGTAACGCCGCGCGCCGGTAGTTGGCACCTTCCCCGCGCTGCTCCTGCAGCAGATGATCCGCCAGATAACTCGTCAATCCTTCGGACCAATTACCGAGCGCGAAATCCACATACACGCCATTGCCCCACCAGTTGTGCAAAATCTCGTGCGGGTATGACGAATTCACAATGAACGGCAGGCGCAGCACTTTCGATCCCAGCAAGGTGAATGACGGCATGCCGAAGCCGGTCTCCCAGAAATTTTCCACCAGCGCGAATTTGGCGTAGGGGTAAGGGCCCAGGAGTTGACTATACATATTTACGTAACGCACCGTGGCGTCGAGGTAGGTGCGCGCCAGCGCTTCATCGGGCGTGCGCAGAAACACCATCGCCTGCACACCATCGGTGGTTTGGCTGTATTCAGTGAACGGCGCAGCGAGCAAATAAATTTCGTCCTGCGGATGCTGTTCTTCCCAACGCACCACACGCACCTCGCCGTCGACATCATGCCGCGTGCGCGCACCTTGGCTCACCACATCCCAGTCCTTCGGCAGCCGCGCTTCAAGCGCAAAACTGACCAGCTCGTCCTCAAAACGCGGATACCACGCGCTAGCGCCGTTCAGGAATACCCCTTCGCTTGCAATCATGCCGACGGAGTCGCGCATGCCGCGCACAAGCTCGGCACTTTCATCGCTGAGCGCATGAAAGATTTCGCCACCATACTCAAGCTGGATGTCGCGCGCACCGGGCGCCAGCGTTAGCAGGTACTGGGTGTCGACACTTGCTGCTGCACCGGCCTTTTGTTCGACTGGTTCGAGCGTTGCCTTGTCGTTCAACACGCGCGGCGCCAGCCCGCTGTGCAAACTGAAGCGGAAAGTTTTGCTATGCGCCAACCCGCGCGGCAGCGTGATGGTGTCGTGCACCGTGAGATGATGCGCTGCGGGTTGCAGCGTCACACGCAAGTCGTGATGCAACAATTCAGCCGCCGATGCGTTACTGGCGATGAACAAACTAACAATCACGCTTCCAATTCGACTTATCATTGCTATTGTCCTTGAGATTCAATTGCCGGAGCTAGACCATGCCACCTGAACTCGCTGCTGAAATTACTTCTGCACTGCCGATGCTGATCATTACCTCACTGCTGATTTCTCTTCCGTTCGCGCTGATCGGTTATCTGGTCGCACGCAAACGCGGCCTGAGTGTACGTTACTGGACGATTCTCGGTTTCGCCCTCGGCCCCTTTGTGCTGCCGTTTTTGTTGTTTGCCAAGAAGAAAAAATTGTAGCTGCTAAAGAAAAGGATAGCCGGGAATTTCGCTGGGGTCGTGAATGTCGATTTGCTGCGGGGTCAGGTGTTGTTGCGCGTACTGTAAATACACTTTGCTGTGGATGAAAATGTCGAACAAGTCCGGGTCGATGTGCCGATCCATTTTCATTTTGCCGAGAATGGCGAGTGATTGCGACAACGGCATAGCGGTTTTGTAGGGCCGATCCGCTGCCGTGAGCGCTTCGAAAATATCGGCGATGGCCATGATGCGCGCCTGCACCGACATCTGTTCGCGCTTGAGTCCGCGCGGGTAGCCGGTGCCATCCATGCGCTCGTGATGTCCGCCTGCGTACTCCGGTACGTTGCGCAAATGTTTGGGAAACGGCAGTGCTTCGAGCATCTTGATGGTCGCGACAATGTGGTTGTTGATTACCGTGCGTTCCTCGGCGGTGAGCGTGCCGCGCGCAATGCATAAATTATAAATTTCGTTTTCGGTCAGCAGCGGCTGCGTTGCGCCGGAGCGATCTTGCCACGCGCGTTGGCCGATATTTTTCACTCGCTCTTGATGCGCGGACGGCATGAACTCACCGCCGATGTTGGAGCGTTGCAGGAACGCAAGCTCGTCATCCAACACCTGGCACGTTGCCGCGTAAGCTTGCCGCGCTTGCGCAACATCACCGGCTAACTCCCGTTCCAGGCACGCGATGCGCGCGTCGCGGCGCAGGATTTCGTAGCGGGTCTTGACCAGGTGAATGCGGTCGAAGATGGCTTCCAGCTTGGTGGCTTTGTCGACTACGTATTCCGGCGTGGTGATCTTGCCGCAGTCGTGCAACCACGCGGCGATTTCCAGTTCGTAAATGTCATGCTCCGCCAGCTTGAAATCTTTCAACGGCCCGCTGTCGGTCGCGTGCACCGCCTGCGCCAGCAACATCGTGAGCACCGGCACGCGGCGGCAATGCCCGCCGGTGTAGGGTGACTTGTCGTCGATGGCACCGGCAATGAGCTGAATGAACGCTTCAAACAAGGCTTTTAATTCAGACAGCAAACGCTTGTTGGTCAGCGCAACCGCCGCTTGCGACGCCAACGATTCCGCCAGGCGCTGGTCGTCGACATCAAACGCCATCACGGCGCCGGACTGCGCGTCGCGCTTGTTGATCAACTGCAACACGCCAATCACGTCATTCTCGTGGTTCTTCATCGGAATAGTCAAGAACGAGCACGAACGGTAACCGGTCTGCGCGTCGAACGCGCGCGTACCGGTAAAATCGAAACCTTGTTCGGAATAGGCATCGGCAATATTGACGGTGCGCCCGTGCAACGCGGCGTAGGCGACCACCATGCGGTCATTCGGCCGACCTTCGGCATCGCGCAGCGGAATCGGCGCATACGCAATCGCATTGCCGCTGGTTCCACCACGCGCGATGTTCATGGAATCGGTACGCACGATTTCGAATTGCAATTGGCCGTCTGCGGTCACGGTGTACAGCGTGCCGCCATCCGCACCGGTAATACGCTTGGCACCCAGCAAAATCATTTCAAGCAGGCGCGGCGTGTCTTTCTCCGCAGACAGCGCAACGCCGATGGCATTGAGTTGCTGCAAGCGTTCGGCAACATGCTGTGAAATCGAACCATCCACCCCGGTGCTCGCTCGATCAGAAGGCACACAAGATATCGACTACACGCGGACGGTCTGTAGGGTGGGCCCCGCCCACCGTTTTAAATCGCCGGGAAAAGATTCTCGTAGCGTGCGCCATGCGCACGCCGTTCGCGTTTGGGGCACGGCATCGTGCGCATGGCGCACGCTACCGTACATCGTCACCTGGCACGTTCGTTCATTACCCGTCGCGTCGCTAAAATTCCGCCTGCATGCCGAACGAGGGAATCAGCGGCAACTGATACGTCGCCTTGCGTTGTGTGTAGGTCGTGTCGTAATCGTAGCCCGCGACATTTTTGCGATTGTAGGCGTTGATCAATTCCAGGTAGGCGTTCAGCTTCCAGGTGTCGAATGCATAGTGGCGATCAGCACGTAGGTCGAGGCGATGATAGGCCGGAAGGCGCCCGGAGTTGATATCAGCATATTTGGGTAGCACGGGTTTATTGGTCTCGTGCGGTTTGGGCCCAAGTATCGGCGTGTACGGATTACCGCTGTGGTAGACCCACTTCGCACCCAACGACCAGTCTGCCGAGTGTTTGTAATTCAGCACCACGGTCGCATTCACGGGCTGGTCGAAATCATATTGAAATGTTTCGCCGGTCAGATCGTTGCGCCGCTGCGAGTCCGACAATGACAATGCCAACCACCCCGACCACGGCCCCTGCGTGTTGCGTTTCAAAAGGGTTTCCACGCCATAGGCGCGGCCGCTACCGCCATTGCGATAATTCACATCCGGGTCGGCCAGCACCAGCTTGTCGAAACTTTTGTAGTAGCCTTCCAGCTTGGCTGACCACACCGACGCGAAACGTTGCTCGATACCCAGCACGCTATGCTACGCGCGGATGTGGCTGAGGTTCGGGTTGCCGAATTTGTCGATGACTTGTTCGCCGCGCGGAAACTGGTGGTGCTCGCCCCACCCGGCTGTCAACACCGTGCGCTCTGTGGCTTCCCACTCCAGCGCGACACGCGGTTCGGTGAACGCTTCGTTTAGATAATCTTCGTGGCTCCAGCGCAATCCGCCGATCAGCGTCCATTGCGGTGCAACGTGCCAGCGATCACCGGCGTAGAGCTCGAGCAAGTTCACCGTAAACGCATCCAGCAATTGCACACGCGGTGCGTTGGGGATGGTGCAGTCCACTTTGAAGTCGGGATCGCAATCCGATTTTTTAATGTTGATGTCAAGATCAGCACGCGCGCTCACCGTGCTGGCACCGATCAACAGTGCGTGAGTTTCTGTCAGGCTGCGGCGCCATTGCTCACGCAAGTACCAGGTATTGCCAAGGTAGTTGGCGTAACCCGCCGCGCCCACACTGCTATCGCTGGTGGTGCGCTGATGGCCGACGGCCAGCGTGTTATGCCCGACCGACGCACTGCGCACATCCCAGCTCACCGCCTGCGAATCGTAGGATTGATCAAAGGCCGAATGGCCCAGTAGCTCGGGTTCTTTTTTTACCCGATCCGACGCGCCGGTCAAGATGAACGCCAACGCATCCTGCGCACCGCTGAAATGCGCTGTGACGATATTCACCGCATCCGGCTGCCAGACATATTTTCCCTGATAATCCGAGTAACGTGGCACCTCGAACGTTTCACCCTTCTTATCGTTGCCCACGTTCTTCACCACCAGATCCAAATAACTGCGCCGCGTGCTCAAAAAAAATGACTGCGTGCCGGTCACCGGGCCTTCCACCAGCGCGTCCGCACCAATGAAACTCAGGTTGAGCTTCGCACCCAAACGATCCGTGCGTGGATTACGCAGCGTCACATCTATTGCAGCGCCAATCACGTCGCCATACTCCGGCCCAAACGCGGCCGCGTGCAGGTTGAAGCTGCCGATCAGATCGGCGTTCAACACGCTAATCAGGCCGCCCAGGTGAAACAGATAGCCGACCGGCAAGCCATCGACATAGTAGATGTTGTCTTCAGGGCGCGAGCCGCGGATCGCCGCCGGTTCCGGGCACGTTGCGCAGTTCGTCTCCGGTCATGACACTTTTTGCCAGCCGACTGGGATTGCGTTCGGCGCGCACCGTCACGGTGGGCCAGGCGAAATTACTCGGCAGATAAATGACCGTCGGCGCCTCCTGCGGCGCGACTACGCTTAGCGGAGCCACCTGCTCGTAGCCTACCGCGACCGCACGCAACCAATAATTGCCAACGACCGGCACCATCAGTTCAAATTCACCTTGCTCGTTGCTGATGGCGCTGAGCGCGTCATTGTCGACAACCGAAACCTCCGCACCCAGGATCGGTTTGCGCTCGCCCTTCTCGAGCACCGTACCGCGCAAGGTAATGCCTCCGGCATGTGTTGCCGCTGACCACGCCAGCACTGCAATCAAACATCCATGTTTTAACGTGCTTGTCAGCGACGCCATGCTGCTTCTCCCCGTTGTTGTGAATGCAACCACCCCATCCCCAGTGCGGCATGAGACTACACGATTGAGGCGCCCTGGAGGAGTGACACGCACCCCACGCACTCATGCAATGCACTCCGTCCGACTCGCGCACCATGGCAGGGCTTCGCCCTGCTGTTCAAAACGGTTTTTTCTGGCAAACTCCCGACCGCGCGCGAATGGATGGGCGTGGCACAGCGCATGCTGATGCTCCACCAGTCACGTTGCAACGCATCTGTTTTGCAGTCGTGCGTAACCAGCATCACAACCTATGTAAACCGGGAGAAACTAGCAATGAAATCTAAGCACATCCGTAATGCAACGTTAGCAGCGCTGGGTTTGTGTGCTGTGGGTGCAACCTTGCCTGCTTACTCCGCAACTACTGCTAGCGTGTCTGTGAGCTCGATGTATTTGTGGCGTGGTATGTCGCTCAGCGGGGCAGGTCCGGCGGTGTCGGGCGATTTTTACTTTAATCATGATAGTGGTTTGTATGCAGGGATTTGGACTTCAAGTGAAGGCGCCAATGGTAGCCACGAGACTGATCTCAATGTCGGTTTCGCAAAAAAAATCGGCGATGCGGGTTTTGACATCGGCGTATATGAATACCTTTATCCGGAACATAAAACCTGCACGAAGACTGTCGTTGTCACTGAGGTAGTTGAAACTTGCGACACGACCAGCATTAGTGACAGTGACGTATCCGAATATTACATCGGCGGTTCATTTGGCCCAGTCAGCGCCAAATTGCTGGTCAACACTGAAGAAACGAAGAATATGTACCTCACCATCGACGCCATATTCGGCAGCTTTGGCGCGCATATCGGATCAACCATGAATAAAGTTTCTGGCGCCGAATACACCGACTTCAACATCAGCTATATGCCTGTTGCCAACCTCACTTGGACGATCAGCGTCGCGAGCGGCAAGGGTGCCATGGAAAAAGATCCTCTGTTCGTCGTCTCCTACAAATGGCCGTTTGACATCAAGTAGCTGGTGTTGACATCATCAGTTGATTAACCGTGAAGGCAACAGCGGAGGATTCCTTCCCCCTGCAAGGGGGAAGGGCAGGATGGGG
>JANMQQ010000045.1:0-5016 GCA_031370545.1 Gammaproteobacteria bacterium | reverse complement strand
CCGCGCCCACATACACCTGGCGCGGCCGACCGATTTTCTGTTCGGTGTCGTCCATCATTTCCATCCACTGCGAAATCCAGCCGACGGTACGCGCCATGGCGAAAATCACTGTGAACATATTCAACGGAATACCCATCGCGCGCAGGATCAGGCCCGAGTAAAAATCGACGTTGGGGTAGAGATTGCGCGACACAAAGTATTCATCTTTGAGCGCGATTTCTTCCAGGCGCATGGCGATCTCGAACAGCGGCAGATGTTCCGCATTGAGCTTATGGAGCAGGCCGTGACAAGCCTTACGAATGATCTTGGCACGCGGGTCATAATTTTTGTAGACGCGGTGACCGAAGCCCATCAAGCGGAAGCTGTCGCCTTTGTCCTTGGCGCGCGCAACGAATTTCGCGATGTTGTCGGGCGTGCCGATTTCTTCCAGCATGTGAATCACCGCTTCGTTGGCGCCGCCGTGTGCGGGACCCCATAACGATGCAATCCCGGCCGCAACACTGGCGAACGGATTAGCGCGCGAACTGGAAGCCAAGCGCACGGTCGAGGTGCTGGCATTTTGTTCATGGTCGGCGTGCAGGATTAATATCAACTCCAGCGCCCTTGTGCTGACGGGATCAATTTCAAATTCTTCCGCCGGGAGCGCGAACATCATGCGCAGGTAGTTTTCGACGTAGCCGAGCTTGTTGTCGGGATAAACAAACGGCTGCCCGCGCGAATATTTGTAACTGGCCGCAGCGATAGTCGGCATCTTGGCAATTAAACGATGCGCGGAAATTTCGCGATGGCGCGGATCGTTCACGTCGGTGGAGTCGTGATAGAACGCCGACAACGCACCCACCACGCCAACCATAATCGCCATCGGATGCGCGTCATGCCGAAATCCGCTATAAAAACGCAGCAAACCTTCATGCACCATGGTGTGACGCATGATGATTTTCTGAAATCCTTCCATTTGCGTGCTGTCGGGCAGTTCGCCGTACAGCAGCAAATAACACACTTCTACGTAGCTGCTGTGTTCCGCCAATTGTTCGATGGGGTAGCCGCGATACAACAGCACGCCATTTTCACCGTCGATGTAGGTGATGGCGCTGCGGCAACTGCCAGTGCTCATAAAACCGGGATCGTAAGTAAAAATGCCGAGGTTCGAGTACAGGGAGCGGATGTCGACTCCAGACGGTCCCAATGTCCCGTGCATGATCGGCAACTCGATTTTTTTGCCGGTACGGTTGTCGATGATCGTGACGGTGTCTTTTGCCATGGTATTGCTCCTGTGGACTATGGCTAACTTATCGGCTGATGTGCAGGCTGATTGAAGGAGTCTAGCGGGTGCGGCACAATGCGGCGTCCGCCTTGCTTCTGGAAGCCTATGAAATCCCTGTTTCGCTTTGTATTCATCCCGGTCCTGGTCATCGCTTTGCTGGGCGCAGGTTATGTGTGGTTCGTGGTGTCGTGGAGCTACTCCTCCGGCGAACGCGCGGGCTGGGTGCAGAAATTATCGAAAAAAGGCTGGCTATGTAAAACCTGGGAAGGCGAGCTGTCGATGGTCGCGATGCCCGGTGCCATGCCGGAGAAATTTCTGTTCACCGTTCACGACAATGCGGTGGCCGACAAAATCAATCATGTCATTGGCAAGCGCGTATCACTGTCTTATGAGCAACATATCGGCATTCCCACCACCTGTTTTGGCGACACGCAGTATTTTGTCACGGCCGTGCAGATCGTAGAGTAAGTCGCCGCCACCGATCAGGTTGGTTATACTCTGGCACCATGACCATACGCGATTTCTCGGGCGTTTCGCCCCGTGTTTCCCCGTCCGCCTACGTTGACGATGCTTCCTTGGTAGTCGGCAATGTCACGCTTGGCGATGATGTTTCCATCTGGCCCATGACCGTGTTGCGTGGTGATGTCAACCTCATCACCATCGGCGCGGGCACCAATGTACAAGACGGCTCGGTGCTGCACGTCACGCATGAACACCCGGATATTCCCGGCGGCTTTGCGTTACGCATCGGCGAAAAAGTCACTATCGGGCACCGTGTTATTCTGCATGGCTGCACGGTGGGTGATCTGTGCCTGATCGGTATGGGCGCCACGGTCATGGACGGTGCGGTGCTTGAGCCCAAAGTATTGTTGGGCGCGGGCAGCCTGGTACCGCCGGGCAAAACGTTAACAACTGGGTACCTTTGGTTGGGTACCCCCGCGCGCAAAGTGCGGGCCTTGACACAGAACGAGCTCGACTGGCTCACGTATTCTGCTACTCACTACATTGAATTAAAAAATAAGTACCTGCGCCGACCGTAGCGCGGATAGTAAATCGGGAGAAAAGGGTGTGAGGGTTTTCATTGGTAACATTCACTGCAACACCAATAGCGCTGAGCTGCGCTTCATCATTTACAAATGTCTGACCCGATCCCTCTGGCGGCAATTCAAATTGGCGGTGTTTTACCGCTTCGACGTGCGCCGCGATGTGAAACTAAAAATAGTGCAAAAGAAACGGCAGGATGAAATCGTCTGCTACGGCGTTGCCGAGTTTACTCAGCCGCTGGTTGGCAAACTGAGCATCGGCCTCCTGCGTCGTTACGTACTGAGAGGCAAAAAACTTGTCGCGCACGAGTTTGTCCATCGCGCCTATGCGAACGAGCGTCGTGCGGTCGGCTCAGGGGACAAAACTTATCGCGGCGGCGAGCGCCGCAGTAACGAACGACGCGGCGCACGCCAACGGATGCGCTCGCCGACAGCCGTGGTAGCAAAGAAAGCAAAATACCTCGCCGGGTAATGTCAAGCTCCACCGTCTTTTACTGAAAAACCCATGTCAAGCCTATGCGCTCGCCCGTTCGACGTTGAGCGGCAGGATGATCATCTGCATGCCGCGCAAATGCAGGCGACGCTGCATCGCCAATGCAGTCTGGTTGTGTAGCAGGCGCTTGAGCCAGTTCTCGTGTTCGAAGATCAACTTGCTGGTAAAGAAAATCGTATTGGGATGTTCACGCACGATTTGCTCGGCGAGTTTGGTTAACTCATCCAACGGGTCCGTACCAAAGCAGCGGTAGGACTTCGCCGCCATGCCCTGACTGCGGCAGAATTCCACGTCATGCATTAAATCGGCATCCACCGCATATTGCAGCGTGGTCAATTCGGCCGCGCCGTGGTAACTCTGCGAGTCGATTTCGCCTGCCGACAGAAAAATGAAATTTTTGAAATGGCCGGGAAACAAGCGCTGCACCCATAGCAGGGTGTGCATGACCGCGCCACGACTGCGACCGACCAAAAACACTGCGGTCGGCAATTCAGGGTCAAGGGGTACTGCCGGAATATCCTGCTGAATGGGGCCAGTCGCAAATAGCTTGTCCACCACGCGTAGTTGTTCATCCACCTGGTTGTAGTGGCTCTTGATATAGGCGCAGGCGGCGACCACCCCCGCCGTGACCGCCAACGTGATCCAACCACCCTCGCCGAATTTTTCGATCAAGGTCACCAGCAGGATGCCGGTCGTAACAATAAATCCAAGCGTTGAAAGTGCAATGCGCGACTTCCAGTTTTTTACGTCGAGACGACTACGCCACCAATGCACACACAAGCCGTACAGCGACAACGCAAACGTGATGAATACGTTAATGCTGTACAACACCACTAACCAGCTCACCTCACCACCGCTGAGAAATAAAATTGCCAATGCGCCGATGCCCAACAACAAAATGCCGTTCTGCGTAACCAGACGACTGGAGAGATGACGAAATTGACGCGGCACCCAGGAATCCGCCGCCATGTTGGCCAGTACCGCCGGGCCACCGAGAAATCCAGTATTCGCCGCCACCGCCAGCAGCCCGGCTTCAAACGCCATCACCATGATGAGCAACGGTTGGTCGAGTTGGATGCTGCCCCAATGCCAGCCTTGCATAATGGATGCAAACGCCACCGCATTGAGCGTCTGACCTTCCACTGGCTTGGCGTCCCACAGTAAATACAACACGATGATGCCGCCCGCAGTGAAGGCCAGCGACAGCGCCATGTACAGCATGGTGATCTTGCCGGTGTGCACGCGCGGTTCGGCCAGCGTGTTCACGTTGTTGGACACCGCCTCAATGCCGGTATAGGTGCCGCCGCCCAGTGAATACGCGCGCAAAAATAGTGCTGCCATGAATACCCAGCCCAGGTCTTGACTTAACTGTATTGTTTCCGACAGCGTGTCGGTCACCAGCGTCGGAAAGCGCTCGGCGTGCGCTTGTATGCCGTACACGATCAACACGGTGTGCGTGAGAATGAAGCCTAAAAATAGCGGTAAAAGAACCTTGATCGACTCTTTCATGCCACGCAGGTTCAGTGCAATCAACAGCATGATTGCGACGACTTCGACGGACATTTTGTAATGCTGGGCCGCCACCGGCATCAAGCTGAACAAGGCATCCATGGCGCTGGCCACGGATATGGTGATGGTCAGCACATAGTCAACGATCAACGCCGCGCCAGATGTCAAGCCTGCGTACGGGCCGATGAGCTGCGAGGCAAGTTTGTAGCCACCGCCACCGGACGGGAACAGCTCGATAACCTGCGTGTATGCGGCCGCGATCACGAATACCGTGAGTGCCGTGGCAATCGCCAGGTACAACCCGAGGTGGGTGTGTTCGCCCAGCGCGACGAAACCTTGCTCGGGTCCATATGCCGATGAAGACAGACCGTCGGCACCCAGGCCAACCCAGGCGAGAAACGCAATCAGCACGATGTGTTGGCGCGTCTGCGGCGCCAACGGATTGAGTGGCGCGCCAAATAGCGTTTGGCGGAATTTTGCGAAGAACGAAAGAGGCGTGCTCAACATCATGGTCCGGCACAGGGCGAATGCGCGGCATTATGCGCCCGCTGCGCAGCGTAAGCCAAGCTAGGGAAACGCCGATTAAATCGCCCAATTATTGTTAGTTGAGCGGCGACATAAATATTAATCTATGGCACTTACTTAAGCAGGCCAAGTCCATGCTCAAAACCACCGCCACGCCGTGTCAAACCAGTTTCGCGCAAGCG
>JANMQQ010000173.1:0-5066 GCA_031370545.1 Gammaproteobacteria bacterium | reverse complement strand
CCTTCTTTGATCGTTCAGGCTTGGTGTCGCTGCTCGATACGCTGCGACGATTCCAGTGTGTTCAATGAACCGCCGGATGCGGAACCGCACGTCCGGTGGTGTGGGAGGACGGTGAGGGTGACCTCACCTCCTACCCGATCTGGTTTCGTTGTTTGGCAGCGAACGTATGGTCGGCGCCATGCCCCGGTATTGACACGATGTTGTCTTTTTACACCTCCTCGGCCATACCAAAAAAATGATGGACTACACTGTTTTGCGTGCGGCTTTTTTTGTCGCGGTGAGCGTCGCGCCGACTCGGCAGCAGTTGGGACTTCGAATCAAGGGGATATTTAACATGGCTTGGGGCAAGAGGGGGTTGTTGGTCGTCGCGCTACTGTCCGCAGTGTTGGCGGCATGCGCGTCAAACACTATGCATCGCAGCGATTTCACGCAGTGTGATGTCACGGGGCAGGAACGCTGCGAAGGCCACGCGATTCAGCGCCACAATGTGGGGAGCGATCAGGAATATCTCATCGGCTTTGTCGAGATCGACGACCAAGGACAGTTGCGCAACCGCGCGCAGATGCAGGCGCTGCTCGATGAGTTGTACGCGAAAGCGGCGAACGATGGATTGTTGATCAACGTCTTTGTGCATGGCTGGCATCACAGCGCGCAGCCGGGCGATCCTAATGTCGCAGACTTCACGAGCAGCCTTGCCCAGTTGAGCAAAGTTGAACATGCGCTACACAAGATACCGCGCAAGGTGGTGGGTGTGTATGTGGGTTGGCGCGGCGACTCGATTGATATTCCCGCCGTCAATGCACTGACCTTCTGGGAACGCAAGGGCACCGCACAGGATGTCGGCCACTTAGGGATGGCCGAGTTGTTGTTGCGGTTGGAGGAAATCAGCAACGTTAAAAATACGCAGGTACCGCCGGTGAGAAGCCGCCTGGTGACCATCGGCCACAGCTTCGGCGGCGCGGCAGTTTATAGCGCGACCTCGCAGATATTGGCGGCCCGCTTTGTCGACAGCCGCAGTGGTAAATCTTCCGTAGAAAACGCCCAAGGTTTTGGTGACCTCGTGGTGTTACTCAACCCGGCGTTTGAGGCTCTGAGCTACGCGCCACTGTACGATCTGGCGCAGGCCCGATGCAGTTATTTCCCCGATCAGCGGCCGCGCTTGGTTGTGCTCACGTCGGAGTCGGATTGGGCCACGCGCTACGTCTTTCCCATCGGGCGTGCGCTCTCGACTATTTTTGAAACGCACAACACCATCGAGCGCAACGATTGCAAACGGCCTTTGACCTACAACGAGGGCGCGGCGGACCGGAGCACGGTCGGACATTTCGAACCGTTGCTCACGCACACACTGCGCCCCGCGCAAAAAGCAGAAGCTGCCGATTACGGCGCCGTGAAAAATGTTTGGGCGCAACAACAGGCAGGCGAAACGTTGCAATTTGGTTCCACCGAACTGGCCAGCTTGGATAAAACCGCGTTGCGCAACCCCTACCTCAACGTGCGCGTCGACAAACATTTAATGGATGGCCACAACGACATCTTCCGCGAAGAGATTCGCGAATTCCTGCGCGTGTTGATTGTGTTGTCGGCGGGGGATTGATGTGTTGTTTTGTGGGGGATGAAGGAGAGTTCGCTCCGGGATTTTTTTGCAAAGGAGAAGCGCGGCGCTGTGCAATCCAACTGTTGAAAAATCCGCAGTGCCACTGCAAAGTACCCAACCATTTGGATTGAAAGAGGAATTCAGCTGGATCTCGGTACTCGAAGCCTTCAGCATCGTGCGCGCGCTCGAACCCTACTGCGCCAACATCGGAAAGCGCCTGGTCAAGACACCCAGGCTGTACATGCTCGATACTGGGCTCGCGCGTTACCTGGCTGGGATTCGTACATCCAGCGACTTACGCAATCGGTTAGCTACTATCGACCACCACGGCTATGAAGTCGACTTTCTTGTCGCCGTCGGAGAAAACCTCAAACTGATCAAGTGCAAATGGAGCGAGACTTCGCCGTTCAACTTGAAAGGTTTTGAGGAAGTCGCACTCCAACTCGGCGAGAAGAACACATTCCTAGAGAAGCATAGCCCCCCCCCGCGCGTAGCTACCGCACACTCAAAAATCTCGCGATAGACGACAGCGTTGAGCTTCGCAGCCTTGTGGATTAAGTGTGATCGCATGGAGTGATGTTGTGATGCAAGACCTGACCCTAGTCCGTGACCCTAGTCCGACTCACACTGGCGGGAAAAGAAGTCGACGTCTTGCTCGAAGATGCGCGCGGCCGCCTCGTCGGCATCGAAGTCAAATCCGCAGCGACCGTCACCAAGAAAGATTTTTCCGGGCTGGAAATACTCGCCGAAGAAACCGGTAAAAAATTTGTACGCGGCGTGGTGCTGTATACCGGCGAGACGGCGGTGGCGTTCGGCGACAAACTCATCGCATTACCGATTAGCGCGTTGTGGCGGATGACGTAACCGAGCTCACTCGTGTAATGCAACAATGCAAGCCAGACCCGAATCCTGCGCATGGGTACGGCTGTGGGTAGCACGCTACCGGTCAGCGCGAGGAACGAAAAAGGTAAGTGGAGGTGTGTCCTTTATCCCGGATAGCCGAAGCACGCCGCCCCCTTAGGAACCCCAGGAGCACGACGAGCACGACGAGCATCATGAGCATCATGAGCACAAGAGCACTAACCGTACAGATGACTCGCCTGTAAATAGACCATTTTTGTTCATATGGATGAGCGAAAACGCTCAATTCACCTTCTTAGTACACTAAGATTAGCCGGATACAGCACTCTATATCGCCACCTCGCTAAGAGTCGGCGTGACTGCATCGATGGCGAGGAATCATTGCCGGTGACAACCCAATGTTCCAAGCTATACAAACTCAGGATGCGTCGATCTATCAAACGGGCTTCCAACCCCCATTTGGCTGACGAGCGTGGTGACGCAACGGGCCTCCAAATCCCGGTCCCGAGTCCAATTTATTTTTGAGGGGATCGAGAATGACTGAGCTGAACTCAAAACAGACGGCAGCGCGGGCGGGCAAGATGGAAGTGCGCACATTGGCTATGCGCAAGGAACTCTGGCCCGAGATAACAGAAGAGTCGTTCTGGGACCGCAAATTGGCAAGTGGCTTCACAACAATGCCTAGGACTATGGTTCATCTCATGAACATCATCGACACGATGACAAAGGGACAGCCGGCAGGAATGACATACCTCACGATTTGGTGTCGTCTGTTCTTTCCCGGAATCGTCGAACTCGCCAGCGAGAAGCGAATGGCTTTTGAAGCTGGCTTCACTGGCGAACGCGCCGTTGATACTTGGCGCAAGCGCATGCGGCACCTCAAAAAGCTCGGGTTCATCGACTATAGGGGCAGCTCGGAACACGACTTCCAATGGGTGCTTGTGTTCAATCCACACCATGTAATTCTTAGCCTTGGCACCAAAGTACAAGAACGTTATCGCACCGCATGGAAAGAGCGCGCCACTGAGGTCGGTGCGAAGGATATTAATCCCCTTCAGCAGCCCGCCAACAAAAAACTAGTTAAGAACGAAGCGCGGAACGTGATTGCTAGGAAGGTAAAGCTGAAGGGAACAGCAGGGTTGCCATAAATGCGACGCTTCCCTTTTACATACCAACTGTTTGTGTTGTTTCTGAACGGATAAGGGGACGCTGCACTTTACTTTCACGCGCTCGAGCGAGGGCGTAAGGGTCAGCGGGGCGTAAGGGTCAGGTCTTGCATAACGACATCGCGCTACTAGTGCGAGTGAAAAAGGCAACGCTTTAGTAATACCGAACGCTTTGTCTAGCTTTCAAAGGAACACTGCCGGAGAAACCCCAAAACGTTCGGCGAGCCGTGTGATCTGGCGCGTATTCAATTCGCGCTTGCCCGCTAGCACTTCGGAGACTACGCCTTGGCTGCCGATCTCCGGTAAATCCGTTTGCCGCAGGCCGTGCTCATTCATGAAATATTTGAGGACCGCCGCCAGATTGGCTTCGGGGATTGCCATGTGCTCGGTCTCGTATTTTTCAACGAAGACGCTGAGTGCGTCCGCCAGCTCTGCCAGCGGATGTTTCTCGTCTTCGCCGATTTCGTCGATGATCTCGTCCAGCATCGCGACTGCGCGTGCGTAGTCTTTTTTTGTGCGCAGCGTGCCGAGCGGTACCAAGGTCCGCAAGCGTCGATACTCGTGAATGACTGCTTTCATTTGAGGCGTGGTCATGGCGACTCCTTCCATTTATCTCGGCTGTACTCGGTGTGCGTTAGCACGTGTCGGATGTAGACTTTTTTGCGGTTGTAATGAATCGCGGCAACCAACCGGTATTTGTTGCCACCGACATCGAACACCGTGAACTTTCCGACCTTGTCGGCTGATCCGAATACGCGCTTGAGTTCGGCAAACGATACAAAATCCGTTTTGGATATGATGCTATACCAGACAGCCAACGCCTCTGTTGCACCTCGGTGCTTGGTTGCGAATTCCCTTAGTCGCTTGCGTGTGATGACATGCACGCCAATAGTCTATATCTCATATTGAGATACGGCAAGAACGCGGATGAAGGGCCGTAGGCTGGGTTGATGAACCCAGCATTCGTGAGATCGTGAAACCCATGGCTGGGTTTATCAACCCAGCCTACTACGCGCTTTGTGTCCCTACATACTCTGCGATCCACCCGCACAGCCCGCCGCGCGAGCGCTCAGCAATTCGCGCTCGCGGGTGTTGCGCGTAAGCGCGGCCGCGCGCTCGAATTCCACGCGCGCCTCGTCGTGGCGCCCGAGCTTGGCAAGCAGGTCGCCGCGCACGCCGGGCAGCAGGTGGTAACCCTTGAGTGACGGTTCTGCGGTCAGTGCGTCAACGAGTTCGAGACCCCGCTGCGGGACCAAACGCCGTCGCATCCGCCACTGCGATTCAGTTCCACCACGGGGGAGGGGCGCGAGCTGCCGAGCGTCCCGTAGAGCGTTGCGATGTGTGCCCAACCCATTTCTGCCGCCGTGCACGCTCGCGCGTGGCAGGCCGCGATGGCGGCTTGCAGTGCATAAAGTCCATACGCGCCGCACTCGTAGAAAAGG
>JANMQQ010000018.1:0-2059 GCA_031370545.1 Gammaproteobacteria bacterium | reverse complement strand
GCATCTTGCCGCGCCATGCGCCCTTGCTTACACGTCTGAAGCCCGGCGAAGTGCGCGTGAAGTTGCCGGGGGGCGAAGAAGAATTCTTCTACGTGTCCGGCGGCATTCTGGAAATTCAGCCGCACGTGGTTACGGTGTTGGCAGATACCGCCGCGCGTGCACAGGACCTTGACGAAGCAGCGGCACAAGAAGCCAAGCTGCGTGCCGAGGAAGCGCTCAAAGATCAGAAAGGCGAAATTGATTACGCGCGTGCGCAAGCTGAATTGGCGGAAGCGGTAGCGCAGCTCAACGCGCTCAAGCGCCTGAAAAAGAAAGGCCGGTAATCGCTCGTTCATTTTTGCCGCATACAATGAAGGGGCAGCGTGAGCTGCCCTTTTTTGTTTTACTGCCGATATTTCCATACTAATTAAAACCAATGAATCACGGTTAGATTATGAACACCACGCCTCCTCATTTCAGCATCATTATCCTCGCGGCCGGTCAGGGCACGCGCATGAAATCTGACTTGCCTAAGGTGTTGCATGAGATAGGCGGCAAGCCCTTGCTGGAACATGTGATTCACACAGCCAACAAGCTATCACCGCAGCAAATCTATACCGTGTACGGACACGGCGGAGAAAAAGTCAAGGACCGGCTCTCCCAGCTCCCGGTGCAGTGGGTCGAACAGGCGCGGCAACTCGGCACCGGGCATGCAGTGAATCAAGCGATAGGCTTGGTGCCGGACGAGCATGTTGTGATGGTGTTATACGGCGACGTGCCGCTGGTTTCCGAAGCCACATTACGCTCGCTGGCTACCGCTTCTGCAACGGCACTGGGTGTGGTGACATGCGAATTGCCTGATCCGTTTGGCTACGGTCGGATTGTGCGCGATGCGCAGCGTCGCGTTTTGAAAGTGGTTGAAGAGAAAGACGCCACTGCCGAGCAACGCGCGATCCGTGAAATCAACGCGGGAATTATCGCCGCGCCTGCGGTGTTGCTGCGCGCCTGGCTGGCGGCGCTCGATAATAAAAACGCCAACGGCGAATATTATTTAACCGACGTGATTGCCAAAGCGGTTGCGCAAAATATTGAAGTCAAGACCATCGCCGCTGCTACGGCTTATGAAATTCTCGGCGTGAATACCAAGGCACAGTTAGCTGAGCTGGAAAGGGAGTTCCAATGGTTACAAGCGCAAAAACTAATGGCACAAGGCGTCACGTTGCGTGATCCGCGCCGCATCGACATCCGCGGCGAAATCATTGTCGGTAAAGACGTGGTGATTGATGTCAACGTTGTGCTGGAAGGTCGTGTCGAATTGGGTGATCGTACCTACATCGCCGCCAACAACCTGCTACGTGATGTGGTGGTTGCAAGCGATGTCAATATCAAACCCAATTGTGTCATTGAAGAAGCGCGCATCGGCGCGGGTTGTGAGATCGGCCCGTTTGCGCGCATTCGTCCGGCGACGGTACTGGCTGAAAATGTCAACATCGGTAACTTTGTGGAGTTAAAAAAAGCCGAAGTTGCCGCGCGTTCGAAAATCAATCATCTCAGTTATGTGGGTGATGCCACCATCGGCAGTAATGTCAACGTCGGGGCCGGTACCATTACCTGCAATTACGATGGCGCCTTCAAGCACAAGACCATCATTGAGGACGACGTCTTCGTCGGCTCGGATACCCAACTGGTCGCGCCGGTGGAAATCGGCGCGGGCGCAACCATCGGCGCAGGCTCGACCATTACGCAAAATGCTCCGCCCGATGAATTAACCTTGAGCCGCGTAAAACAAGTGACTGTGAAAGGCTGGAAACGGCCCGTAAAGAAAAAACCCGAATAAGTCAGGAGAAAAACTATGTGCGGCATCGTCGGAGCAGTGGCACAACGTGATGTGGTCCCCATCCTGGTGGAAGGACTGCGGCGCCTTGAATACCGTGGTTATGATTCCGCCGGTGTGGCGGTTCTGGACGACAAGTCGTGCCTGGGACGCGTACGCACCAAGGGCAAGGTCGGTGATCTGGCTGCTGAATTGGGCGAATCGCTGAAAGGCCATGTCGGCATCGCACACACCCGTTGGGCAACG
>JANMQQ010000479.1:0-20130 GCA_031370545.1 Gammaproteobacteria bacterium | reverse complement strand
CGTTGACAGTGTATGAGCACCCCCATCCCAGCCTTCCCCCTTGCAGGGGGAAGGGGTGCTTCATGTTGGGGAGTAAGGCTACGCAATCTGTAAATTCATTACCGACCACCGCAGTGCATTATTGTTTGTGTCCCCGCGCATAGCGTAGGCGCGTTGGGCCATCAAGATCTAATTTGTCAAGCCACGCCACATGCACATCACCGTGTTCGTCAATGGCAATAGCGGGATGCGATTGCACGCCAGCTCCCGACGCACCGGTGAATTTCATATCATCGCTCCAGCTCGCGCCTTCAGGCCATGACAGCCATAAATCGGCAGTGTCATCACGGTCGTCATCCCAAGCGGCGATGATCCCGTCACCATACGCCGCAACAGCAGGGTGCCACTGCGCGATATTATCGCCGAAGCTGTCTTGCACTTTTTGATTCTTGCCGAAGCTGCGCCCACCGTCATTGCTAAATGCAGCGTAAACATCGTAGCCGGATAGAAAATCACGTTTGTCCATCCACACCATGACCAATCGCCGGTCGTCCTGACGTGCGAGCGCTGCACGCATCGCGCCCGGGCCGCGACCTAAATTGCGATTGCGCGACGTGGTCGCTGGTACCGCAGCACTGCGCGTTTCGTTGACTTGTTTCACTGGCGTGAACTGCACGCCATCGGTGGAAAAAGTTTGTGTGATAAATGTGTGGCCGTTACGCCGATCTTCCCAGGCGATCACGACTTCACCGTTGCGCGCCGGAGTCAACGTCGGATAAGCCTGATCATCCTTCGCGGCCTCATTGTCTGGACGTGTGCGTCGCACCACTTTGAGCTGGTCTTTTTCCGCCGCAAGGCGCGCGAGGGTGATGCGCGCGTAACGTCCATCTTTTTCGGCCCACGCGGCGTACACCACATCGCCATCCGCGCCGACGCTCGCCTGTGCGGATTCGTGTTCGCTCAACACCATCGGATCACCGATGCTATCGGCGCTCACGATGCGCGCACGCACCCGGCCCGCTTCTTCCCACACCGCAATAAAGCGTTCCCCGCTGAGTGCCGCAAGTGCCGGTTCATAACATTCTGCCTTCCCACCAAGTTGAAGTTCGCGCGTGAACTGTGGTGCCGCCGCCTTTTTACTCGCAAAGTAGCAACGTGGCGTGCCATCGCGATTGTCCTCCCACACCACGCCGACGGTGCCGCCGCGCGCTGCCACATTCTTGCGTCCGGCTGAATCAAGATGGTGGAATACATGCTCGCCATGCGCTGCGGTGACATCTAGCGGCGCATCAAAATTCCATGGCGCTGCCGATGCGATTGAAGTCAAGCCTAGGCACAAAACAGCGCAGACGATACGCGCCCTCATTTTTTGGACCCCAGATATTCCATCAGCTTTTGCGTTTTGTAATGCCCGTCGGCGACGTAATGATCAAACTCCTTGAAGTCATCTACGGTTTTGAACCCCGGCGCTTTGAAAATTTCTTTGCCGTGCGCGTCGAGGTAAACAAACAACGGCGTCGCAAACGCGCGGAAGCGCGTGCCCAATTCCGCTTCGGTGATGCGTTCGCCGCTCGGCAACGTCAGGCGTTTGCCGCTTTCAGCATCGACATACACCAGCACGTAATGGTCGGTGTAGAGCTTGCGTAATTCGGCATTGGAAAATGTTTCACGATTGGTCCAGTCGCACCATGCGCATCCGTAACGACCGAAGTAAACGAAGATGGGCCTGGATTCTTTGGCCGCGCGGCGCAAGCCTTCGTCGTACGACACAAAGGCATAATCCGGCGGCGCATCGGCAAGGGCCGGTTGTTGCCATATAAAAGACATCACCATGGTTGCGATTAAAGCTATCGTTCGACGCCAGTTGCACATGCCACACCTCGCCAATCCAAATCAATCTGTTCGTTCGCCAAATATCGCCGTACCCACCCTCACCAGTGTCGCGCCTTCTGCAATCGCAGCTTCCAGATCGTCCGTCATGCCCATCGACAAAGTGTCAAGCTCATAGCCCGCGTGGCGCAACTTCTCGTACAATTCGCGCAATGCCCGAAAACCCACGCGCTGCGATTCGAATTCGGCTTGCGGTGCCGGGATCGCCATCAATCCCCGCAAGCGCAGTTGCGGCAAGATGTGAATTGTTTGCGCCAGAGCCATGACCTCATCGGGGGCCGCACCGGATTTGCTGGTTTCGCCGCTGACGTTCACTTGAATGCATACATTCAACGGTGGCAGTGTCGCCGGTCGCTGCTCATTCAAACGGCGCGCAATTTTGTCGCGCTCGATACTTTGCACCCAATTGAAATGAGTCGCGATCTCGCGTGTCTTATTCGACTGTATCGGCCCAATAAAATGCCATTCGAGCGATAAATCTGTGACCAAACTCATCTTCGCCAAGGCTTCTTGTGCGTAGCTTTCGCCAAAGCGAAACTGCTCGGCCGTGCACGCTGCGCGGATCGCCGCCACCGGATGCGATTTGCTGACGGCGAGCAAATTCACTGAACCTGGCGCACGATTGAAGCGCAGTTCCGCTTGCGCGATACGTGCGCGTACTGCGGCGAGATGTTCGGCGATGGTGTTCGGGTTAATCAAGGCGTGTCCGGGTGCCGTTATAACGGGTGGTGGTCGAATCTGCTAATGTTTAAGCAGCGTGACAGAACACGATTATAGGTGACCGATGGACATCGCAGAACTACTGGCTTTCAGCGTTAAAAACGGTGCTTCCGACTTGCACCTTTCGGCAGGTGTTCCGCCGATGATTCGCGTCGACGGCGACATGCGCCGCATTAACCTGCCCGCGCTGGATCACAAGACCGTGCACGGCTTGATCTACGACATCATGAACGACAAGCAACGCAAGGACTACGAAGAATTCATGGAAACGGATTTTTCATTTGAGATTCCGAGTCTGGCGCGTTTTCGCGTGAATGCATTCAATCAGAATCGCGGTGCAGGCGCGGTGTTTCGCACCATTCCGACCAATATTCTCACGCTCGAAGAACTCGGTTGTCCGCCGGTATTCAAGGAGATTGCCAAGAATCCGCGCGGCTTGGTGCTGGTCACTGGGCCGACCGGTTCGGGCAAGTCCACGACGCTCGCTGCGATGGTGAATTTCGTCAACGAAAGCGAATATGCGCATATCTTGACAATTGAAGACCCGATTGAATTCGTGCATGAAAGCAAAAAATGTCTGGTCAACCAGCGCGAAGTACATCGCGACACATTGGGCTTCGCCGAGTCGCTGCGCTCCGCATTGCGTGAAGATCCGGATATTATTCTGGTCGGCGAAATGCGTGATCCGGAAACCATCGGTCTTGCTCTGACAGCGTCCGAAACCGGCCACTTGGTGTTCGGCACCCTGCACACCAGTTCGGCGGCAAAAACTGTGGATCGCATCATCGACGTGTTTCCGGCGGCTGAAAAAGAAATGGTGCGCTCGATGTTGTCAGAATCCATGCGCGCGGTGATTTCGCAAACGCTGATGAAAAAAGCCAGCGGTGGCCGCGTTGCGGCGCACGAGATTATGATTGGCACACCGGCGATTCGTAACTTGATTCGCGAGAACAAAATTCCGCAAATGTATTCTGCGATTCAAACCGGCCAGCAATACGGCATGCAAACGCTGGATCAAAATCTCGCCGAGTTGGTGAAGAAAGGTGTAGTGAGTAAACAGGAAGCGCGCATGAAGGCGGCGAACAAGGATTCGTTCAACTAGAGGTTGTGCAACGAAATCAATGGAACTGATAAAATGCAAAGACCGAGCTCCCGTGCCCGTCGCGCACGCATAATTTATGAATAACCTCGAAGAGTTCAACGCCCTGCTGCGCGCAATGGTCGAGAAAAAGGCGTCCGACTTTTTTCTGACAGCAGGGTTGCCGCCGTGTTTAAAAGTTCATGGCAGCCTGTTGCCGATCGGAACTGAAACGCTCAGCCCCCATCAAGTGCGCGCGCTGGCGTATCAGATCATGAACGATGATCAACGGCGCGAATTTGAAACCAGCCAGGAATGTAATTTCGCGCTGTCAGACCCAAGCATTGGCCGCTTCCGCGTGAATGTGTTTGTGCAGAAATACCAAGTCGGAATGGTGCTGCGTAAAATCGAAACCAAAATTCCTTCGCTCGATGATTTACGTTTGCCGCCGACGCTCGCCGAGCTCGCCATGGGCAAGCGTGGTTTGGTGGTGATCGTCGGTGCCACCGGCTCGGGCAAATCGACCACGTTGGCCGCGATGATCGGCCACCGCAACCAAAACAGCAGTGGCCACATCATCACCATCGAAGACCCCATCGAATTTATTCACGAGCATGGCGGCTGTGTGATTACCCAGCGCGAAGTGGGTGTTGACACCCAGTCGTTCGAAAATGCATTGAAGAATACCTTGCGCCAGGCGCCCGATGTCATCTTAATCGGCGAAATCCGCACCCGTGAGACCATGTCGCACGCCATCGCATTTGCCGAGACTGGACACCTATGTTTCGCAACATTGCATGCCAACAACGCGAATCAGGCATTGGACCGCATCGTCAACTTCTTCCCCGACGACCGCCGTAACCAATTGTTGCTGGATTTATCGTTGAATCTGAAAGCCGTAGTTGCTCAACAACTGGTGCCAACGCCGGATCGCCAAGGTCGTCGTCTCGCGCTGGAGATTTTGCTCAACACACCACTGATCGCGCAGCTCATCCACAAAGGCGAATTCCACAAACTCAAAGAAGTGATGAAAAAATCCACCACCCTGGGAATGCAAACGTTTGATCAGGCGCTGCTGCAATTATACGAGGCTGGAGAAATTTCCTACGAAGACGCCCTGCACCACGCCGACGCGCCTAACGAGCTGCGCTTATTAGTCAAGCTCGGCAAAGACGGCGGTATCGACAAATTACAATCGGCACTGGATGGGATGGAATTGATTGAGCCGCGCCGGTGACGCATTAAGCTGCGTGACGATGCACGCGCTTTTCCACTTCAGCACCCACGTTGCGTTGCGCCAAGCGCAAGTCGTAATCCGCTTGTAGTCCCATCCAGACTTCGGGTGACACGCCAAAGTATTTCCCCAGACGCAATGCGGTGTCTGCTGTAATTCCCCGCTTGCCGTTGACAATGGCACTGATGCGCCCCGGCGGCACCACGATCTCGCGCGCTAAACGGTTAATGCTGATATTCATTGGCTGCATGAATTCCTCAAAAAGAATCTCACCGGGATGTATTGGAGTTAATAGTTTTGGTTTAGACGGCATAGCTCACCTCAGTGGTAGTCAACAATTTCGACGTCGAACGCATCGCCATCTTTCCAACCAAAGCAAAGGCGCCATTGGTCGCTGACGCGAATACTGTATTGCCCCTTGCGGTTGCCTTTAAGCGCCTCCAGACGGTTTCCCGGTGGCGCGCGCAAATCATCCAGCACCTTCGCTCGATGTAGATACAGCAATTTCCGGCGTGCAACGCGCTCAATCGCTCGAAACCGCGCATTGTCCTGATCGCGAAACAATGCTTCGGTATCTCGGCAGTTGAAGGAGCGGATCATGGTTGAGATAGGCTATGACGCACTGCGTAATATGTAAAGCGATCTAGTGAAAATTTCTGACGGAGGCGTTGTCAGCCAAAGACCGTTTGAGCATCAAACACCGGCCCATCCACACACACACGTTTCATGTACACGCCGGAGTCGGTCTTGACTTCTACTGTGCAACCCGCGCAGCCACCGACCGCGCAGGCCATGAATTCTTCCAGTGACACCTGGCAGGGCAAGTTGAATTCGCGCGCCAGTTTTGCGGTAGCTTCCAGCATTGGGTGCGGGCCGCAGGCGAAAATTTCCACTTCATCGCGTTGTGCGGGAGTGAGTTGGGTGAGCCAGGCGCGTACGACGTCGGTGACGTAACCGTCGAAACATCCGGCATAGTTTTTTTTGCTGGCGAGACGGCTGGGGATGCCCCAGTCTTCCATCAGCGGCATCGCCGCGATGACGCCGGGCGGCATGCCGGGCACCATGATTTGTGATGGGCGCGTGGTGAACGGGAACGGAATTTCAGAACCCATGATGACGAACGGTTTATGGGTTTTTAGCGCACGCAGGTGTTCGGCTAGAAATACCATCGGCGGAATGCCGACACCGCCGCCGATCAGTAATGCGCGCGGACGTTCGATGTGCGGCGCGAACGGTACGCCAATGGGGCCAAGGGTCGACAACACTTCGCCGACTTTGCGCGTGGCCAGTAAACGCGTACCTTCTCCGGCAACTTTGTATAAAAAATCCACCCAGCCTTGCCGCGCGCTCACGCGCATGATCGACAGCGGTCGACGCATCGGCAGCAAGTCATCGCAGCGAATGTGTGCGAAGCTGCCCGGTTGGGCCTTGGCCGCAATGCGCGGCGCGTGGATGCGTAACACATATTGCTCGCCGGGATGAGCGGTGTGCGCGAGGATACGTGCGTCGTCTTCGAGGAAGATGGTGTTGCGATGGGGTTGGTTCATGACGATTTCTATGCCCGGTGGTTTTCGTGCTTCAGATAGTTGGAGCCAGCGGCTAGGTGCAACATTATCGCTCTAACGAAGCGTTCCTTCCCCTGCAAGGGGGAAGGCTGGCTTCGGGTCGAACCGCACTTTTTTAAGCGACCCCACCATTTTGAAAAACGATCCTGCCGCCGACCAGCGTGTAGCGTACGCGTCCTTGCAGCTCCCAGCCGATGAAGGGCGTATTGCGTCCCTGGCTGACGAGCTGGGTTTCGTTCACGGTCCAGAACGCGTGCGGATCGTAAATGCATACGTCGGCTGCGGCACCAATATTCAGCGTGCCCGCATCGCGGCCTAGAATTTTTGCGGGACCGCAGGTGATCCGCGCGATGAGGTCGCTGAGTTTCATGCCGCTTTCTGCACCGGCACGCAGGCTCAACGGCAAAAATGTTTCGATGGCTGAGATACCGGGTTCGGTTTCAGCGAACGGTGCGAGTTTGGCATCGGCATCGTGCGGTTGGTGGTCGGAGCAGACAGCCGCGAGCGTGCCGCGCAATAATCCGGTGACCAATCCGGCGCGATCCCGTGCGCTGCGCAATGGGGGCCGGACATGACAGTTTGCATTGAAGTCTCCGACGTCCATGTCGGTGAGATGTAAATGATGTGCGGTGACATCAGCGCTGATCGGCACGCCTTCGTATTGCACGCGTGCCACCATTTGCACGGCGCGTGTGGTCGACAAATTGCCGAAATGCGCGCGCACGCCGGTTTGCTGAATCAATAATAGATCGCGGGCGACAGCGACGGTTTCGGCGGTCTCAGGAATGCCTGTCAAGCCCAGGCGCGCACTCATCGGGCTTTCATGCATCACGCCGCCGCTCAACCAGGGATCTTCGCAGTGCAGAAACACGGTGAGATCGAGGCTCGCCGCATATTCCATTGCACGGCGCATGACTTGCGTGTCGGCGATGGCCTTGAACGCGTTGCTCACACCCACGCAGCCCGCTTGCTTGAGCGCGTGCATTTCGGATAGCTGCACACCCTTCAGTCCTTGCGTCAGCGCGCCTAATGTCACGACGCGCGCCTTACCCGCGAGACCGGCGCGGTGATGAATCAAATCCGCGACCGCCGGGTTGTCGATCACCGGATCGGTATCCGGCGGGCAACACAGCGTGGTCACGCCACCCGCGACTGCCGCCGCACATTCACTGGCGATGGTGCCTTTGTGTTCATGGCCGGGTTCGCGCGGGCGCGCGCGCAAGTCCACCAAGCCGGGGCACACCACCAACGCGGTCGCGTCGATAATTTGATCGGCGCTAAACCCCACCGGCGCGTGAATCACGCCAACGATGCGGCCATCGGCGATCCAAACATCGCCAAGCTGATCAATTTGATTGGCGGGGTCGACGACGCGCGCGCCGCGAATGTGGATACGCTTCACCCCCTCTCCGCTAATCATCGGCCTTCTCCGCGGCGTATTTCACCCTCATCGCTTGCGCCACGCCCCAGCACCATCGCCATGATCGCCATGCGTACCGCAATGCCGTTGGTCACTTGTTCGAGAATCACCGAGCGTGGGCCGTCGGCCACGCGCGAATCAATTTCGACGCCGCGATTGATCGGGCCGGGATGCATCACGATGGCGTCAGGTTTTGCGCAAGTAAGTTTGTCTTCGGTCAGGCCGTAGAGTTGGTAGTACTCATGTTCACTTGGCAGAAATGCGCCCTGCATGCGTTCTTTCTGCACGCGCAGCATCATCACCACATCCACGTCGGCAAGCCCCGCGCGCATGTCGTGAAACACGTGCACGCCGAAGGTGCTGACGTCACGCGGGATTAAAGTCTTGGGGCCGATGACGCGAATCTCATGGGCGCCAAGGAGTGACAAGGCATGAATCTGCGAGCGCGCCACGCGTGAATGCAGAATGTCGCCGACAATCGCGACGCGCAATTGGTGAAATTCACCCTTGTGGCGACGGATGGTGAACATGTCGAGCATTGCCTGGGTGGGATGCGCGTGACAGCCGTCGCCTGCGTTCACCACGCTGATGTGCGGCGCCACATGGCGTGCGATAAAGTGTGCGGCGCCGCTACTGGCGTGCCGAACCACGAACATGTCGCAGTGCATGGCTTCCAGATTGCGCAGCATGTCGAGCATGCTTTCGCCTTTGCTGGTCGCGGAAGTGGAAATGTTGATATTGAGCACGTCGGCGGAAAGGCGCTTGGCCGCGAGTTCGAACGTGGTGCGTGTGCGCGTGCTGGACTCGAAAAATAAATTGGTGATGGTCTTGCCGCGCAGCAGCGGGACTTTTTTTACCACCTGCGCGCCGACTCCGGCGAATGATGCGGCGGTATCTAAAATTTCGGTGAGAATGGACCGGGATAAACCTTCAACAGTGAGGAAGTGGCGCAGCCGACCCTTGTCATCGAGTTGGACATTGCGCGTGGTCATGGCGATTCCAAGACCGTCAGCTTGAGCGGCTGGGGGCCGCTGAGCTTGACATGTTGGTGCGCTTGCAGCGGCATGCGTTCGCCCACCACACGGGCTTCGACCGGCAGCTCACGACCCCCGCGATCCACCAGTGCCACCAGCAGCACCGACGCCGGACGGCCCCAGTCAAAAATCTCATTCAACGCAGCGCGCACCGTGCGCCCGGTGTGCAATACATCGTCGACCAGAATGATGTGTTGATCATCGAGCGTGCGCGGCAAGCTTGAGGGTTTGACCTGCGGGTTAATGCCGATGCGCGTGAAATCATCGCGGTAAAAAGAAATGTCAAGCTCGCCGAGCGGCTGCGTCAGACCCAGGCGCTGGTGCAGTTGCCGTGCGACCCACACACCGCCGGTGTGTATGCCGACCATCATCGGATCGCGAATCGCGCGTTGTTCCAGCAAAGCTTTGAGCTCGGCCGCCATGCGGTCCAACGTGGCGTTGATGTCGGGAGATGTTGTCACTAGCGTTGCTGCTCCAACCAACTTTGCAAGATCAATTGGGCGGCGAGTTTATCAGAATCGCGGTCGCGCTTGGAGCCTGACTGCGCCAGGATGTGTTGCGCCTCAATGGTGGACAGGCGCTCATCCATGGTGTGTACCGGTAGCTTGTAGCGCTCACGTAATTGGTTACAGAAACGCCGCACGAGCGCGGTGCGCGGATTTTCAGTGTCGTCCATGTTCAGCGGTAAGCCGACCACCAATGCGGCCGGTTGCCATTCGCTGATCAAGCGTGCGATGCCGTTCCAGTCGGGTTGGTTGTTGACAGATTGCAAGGTCACAACGCCAGTCGCGGTACGGGTGATTTCCTGCCCAACGGCGATGCCGATGCGTCGGGTGCCGTAGTCGAAACCGAGATAGCTGTTAGGCATAGAATCAGAGCGAATGTTGAATGATGGCGCGCGCAAAGCGCATTCCAAAAATTAAACATTTAGAATTAAGCATTCACCATTGCCGTCAAGCGTGTCCGACGTCGTTCGACATGCGCGACAAGTCGATGCCCAGCGATGCGGCAGCGACTTCCCAGCGTTTGTCCACGGGTGTGTCGAACATCACCTTGGTGTCAGCTAATCCGCTCAGCCAGGCGTTTTCTGCCATTTCTTTTTCAAGTTGCCCGGCGCCCCACCCGGCGTAGCCCAGGGCAATGAGTGCTTGCTTCGGACCCTTGCCCGCCGCGACGGCCGCAACGATATCGCGCGAGGTGGTCACGCCAATACGGCTGGCGATACGCAACGTGGATTCCCATTTCCCAATCGGCTTGTGAATCACAAAGCCACGGTCGGTATGCACCGGGCCGCCAAGAAATACCGCTTGCTGCGATATGTCAGGATCCGCGCCCTCAATGTTCATCTGCTCCAGCACCTCGCCGAATTTCAGATCCAGCGGGCGGTTGATCACAATGCCCATGGCGCCGTTGGCATTGTGTTCGCAAATGTAGGTGACGCTGTGGTGAAAGTTAGGATCGGCCAAGGCAGGCATGGCGATCAGGAAGTGATTGGTCAGTGAGGTGAATTCAGTCATGAGCTTAGTGTAGTGAGTCGCGCTAAGCGGAACAATTAATTTAGCGTGACGCCGCTATTGAGTATCCAGCATGCCGCCGGGCAAAAATTGCCAGGTGCGGGTGATGTGCAGCACGGTGAAATCTTTCAGGAACGCCGGTGGAAACGGTGCGAAGGGCGCCGCGAGATGCACGATGCGCAAGGCGGCATCGTCGAGGATTTTAATGCCCGATGACTTGCGAATGGTGACGTCGACCACCGTGCCATCCGGATTGATCGCCACGTCCAACAGAATATTGCCGTGCAAATTGCGGCGCCGCGCTTCATCCGGAAAATTTATACTGCCGAATTTCTCGATGCGCCGCTCCCAGTCGGCCATGTACGACGCGTATTTGTATTCCTTCGCATTTGCTCCGGTGATGAATTTGGGCTTGGGACGTTTGGCGTTGATCTCCAGCTGCTCGCCCAACGATGCATTCAACCGCGCGATTTCCGCGCCGCGCGCCATCAGTTCCGCCGCAGTCGGCGTTTTCAATTCCGGGACTTGCGGGCTCTGTGGCTTTTTGCTCGGTGCAACATGGTCGGAACGCTCCGCGGTGAGTACCTCGCGCTGGATGTCTTCCGGCGTCGGCTGTTGTTTTATCTGCGGCATGAATTCCGGCGAGCTGGTGTCGTCGGCGGTGGTGACCATCGCCGGATTCGGCGTGGTGGGTCGGCGTTTGTCGGGCGCATCGCCGCCGCCTTCCTGGTTGGACTGGGCGAGATAGTCCGCGTTCTCAGGCGCACGCTCCGAGCGATTGGGCACTAGAATCACTTCCAACGTCGGTGCCATGCTGTCGTTGTCTTCGCGGTCGAGCGGATTGAAGGTGACGCCCAAAATTACGATGACATTGATCAACGCCGATAAAAACAGCGTAAAACCGAAACGATCACCGGCGGAAATACGCGGCGATTTATAGACCATTTGCACTGTGCTCATGCGGTGGCAGCTTCCAAACGTTTAATGACAACATCGGCGACGGCGCCGCTTGCAACGCCGAACACCAGGGATACCGCTAATAATATCGGTAGCAAGTGGAATAAACCTTCATGCGGGATAAACAGCGCATAGGCTACCCAGAATTGCCCCACCATATGTGCCCATGCCGCCACCACACTCCAACCCATCGGCCCTGGCGCCCATCCGGGTAGTGCGCGCGTCATCCACAAGGCGGGTGCCAAAGCCAGCAGCGCACCCACCGCGCCGCATAAGCTTAGGACAAATGTGGGCGATAAAAATGTGCCCAACAGCAAAGAACCCGCCAGCACGCGCAGGCCAGTCACCCACGCCGCCGCCGCCCAACCGTAGCGCCACAACACCACGATGGTTACCACATTCGCCAGCCCGGGTTTTACGCCGGGCAGCGGGCTAGGCAATGCGCTCTCCATAATATGGATGGTGATTGCGAGGGCCGCAAGCCAGGCGACGCGGTGGTCGGCACGCGTCGTAGTTAATGAGACGTGCGTAGTGGGCGTTGAGTTCATACGGTGTGCTTAAAAATTGATGGAATCATAATAGTCGCCACCCGCGCCCTGCCCCAGCACGCTGATGCTGACGCGGTTTGGCACACACGCAATAAATTCGCCGCCGCGCTTTGCCCAGCCAGAATGCACGCACTGCTGACCGGGGCACGGCGAGCTGTTGAAGCGGATTTGTCCATCGCGTATTTCGATTTCGCTGATACCCAGCGCACCCGGCACGCGAACCACTCGCGCGCGATTGAGTGGCACTTGCGCGAACACGCTGTTGCCGACGCTGATGCGCGCCTGTGTGCCGATGCTGCCCGGCAGGCCGTAGCGTACGAATAGTGCGGGTAAGGCGAGCACGCAAACGGTTAATACGATGTAATCGCCGCGTGTCACAAGGGTTCGCTGAGCACCACCGGCGGCGGCGGATCAACTTCAAAATGGATGCGCCTGGCGGTGGCCGGGTCCATGTACACGCGGCCCGCGTCATCGACCAGCATGGCGGACTTGATACCCATCGCCTTCGCCACCGCGTGCCAGTCCTTGACACCTGCGACCATCAGCGCGGTGGCTGCGGCGTCGGCCACCACCGCTTCAGCATCAATGACGGTTGCCGACGCGGCGCGCTGTGATGGCAGTCCGCTGCGCGGGTCCAGAATGTGGTGATAGCGCTTGCCCTCGTACATATAAAAACGTTCGTAGTCGCCCGAGGTCACGATACTTTCATCGCCCTTCATTTCTATTGAGGCCAACACGCCCGTGCCGCGCGGATTGTGAATGCCGATGCGCCAGGGTTGTCCGCCGTGGCTGCCCATCACGCGTACATCGCCGCTGATGTTGACAATTGCGTTGTGGATGCCCGCAAGCTTAAAACCCTCAATCAGCACGTCGGCGGCGTAACCTTGCGCGATGCCACCGAAGTCCAGCACTACGGCGGGATTGCTGCTCTGGATTTCCACGCCGTAGACATGCAGATCACTCATGCGCGGTTGCTGTGCCAGCACCGCCGCGAGTTGCTCTGATGCCGGTGGCGGGCCTTTGGGTGGCGGATCGTCGTTTTGAAATCCCCACAGGTGAATCAATTTGCCGATAGCGGGATTGAACAAGCCTCCGCTGCGTTGCGACAACTCGGTGCTCCTGGCCAACAGCGGTAATACAGAAGTCGCTGCGGTAAAGCGTCCATCCAGCGCGAACAAGGAATTCATGCGCGCAAGCGAGCCAGGGTGCCAGGGGTCGAAATTTCCGTGCAGAAAACCTAAATCTTTTTGTGCGGCCGCGACGGCGGCTTTGGCGCGGGGTTCGTCAATACCGTAGATCGTGAACTCCACCAGCGAACCCATCGCATAGCCGGATTCTTTGTAGAGCGTTTCGCTAGTGCGCGAACACGCGCATAAATCCAGCAGCGCGACACACAAAAATACCAGAGTGATGGGCCGCATTATTTGTATACGGCGATCTCGCGTGCCGCAGCCACCAAGGCCAGGCGCGCCACGACCCCGTAGGCGTAGAAGCGGTTGATGTGCGCATCGGGCGCCTGCGTGCTGTCCGGTGCATTGCACGGTTCGGCGAACGCCAGCGGTTCGAAATGCATCCCGGGTGAGTTGAGATTTTCCGTGACGCCGCGTTGTTTGTGCACGCGATAAAATCCGCCGACGACGAAATGGTCAATCATGTACACCACCGGTTCCGCTACAGCACTGTTCCAGGTTTCAAACGTATACACGCCCTCTTGCACGATCACTTTAGAGACCGCCTGCCCGCCTTTCGATGCTGCCATTTTGGTGCGCTGCTTGCGGTTCAGTTCAAAAATTTCATCCGGGCTGTGCACCATCATCACGCTCATGCCGTACGTGCCCGCGTCGGCTTTCACCACCACGAACGGTTTGCGATCCAGTTTGTACTCGTCGTATTTCAGCTGCACCGCCTTCAGCAGCGTGTCAGTGTTGCGCGCCATGCAATCCTCGCCTTCGCGCTTCATGAAGTCGATTTCGCCGCAATTGCGAAACAGCGGATCAATCAGCCACGGATCAATGTCCACCAGCGCGGCGAACTCTGCTGCGACGTCGCGATAGCAATTGAAGTGCACCGATTTCAAACGTCGCCACCAGCCCAGTTCCATCGGCGGCACAATTGGCTGTTCGATGTTTTCCAGAATCGGCGGTCGACCGGTGGACAAATCATTGTTGAGCAACACCACGCACGGTTCGTAATCGCCGACACTCACAAGCTTGCCCGCGCGCGTAATCGGTTCGAGCACGATGTGACGACCCGAGGGCAAATCAACTTTGAGCGGCGCATTCAAGTCGGGCAACAACGAGCCGACGCGAATTTCATAACCGGCTTGCGCAACGATATTGACGAAGGTTGCGAGGTTGTCGAGATAGTGTAAGTTGCGCGTGTGGTTCTCGGGCACAATCAAAACTTTTCCGGCCGTCGGGCACACGCGTTCGATTGCGGTTTGCACCGCTTGTATACATAAAGTCAGAAATGCCGGATTGAGATTATTGAATCCGGCAGGAAATAAATTGGTATCGACCGGTGCAAGTTTGAAACCGGCATTGCGTAAATCAACTGAGCAATAAAATGGTGCAGGTGTGATGCGCCACTGATCGCGGAACCAGCGCTCGATAGTGGCTTGTTTATCGAGAAAATGGCTTTCTAATTGCAACAACGGACCCGTCAGGGCCGTAATAAGATGCGGGACTGCGGCGTGTTCAAGTGCAGCCATGCGTGAGCTCCTGATTGCGACCTGCGTGATGTGCGCGTCGGGCATTGTGCATCAACAACGAATGCCTTTGCCATCGTCGCACGCGTATGAATTTTTCAGGCGCTGTGACTTTGTGCCGATAATGGTGCGATTGGAATATGTGACGATAATGTGCTAAAAATTTAAGAGATGCTAAAGGATTGCGCTGAAGATTTTTTTGATTCGTCTTATCGGGTGGCTCGCGCCAGTAAAGCAATCAAGTCACGGCAGAACGGGCTGGCAAGGAAAGCCATTTAGCGGTGTTCACCGCCTGCAAAATATACGAGCGCCCGATTCGCATTAAACATCTCACCGATTCCGGTCGTTAATGTAGCAAGCGTTTGTGACGTTGCGCTAACTGCGCTGTCCAAACGATGCGTGCGGCGCGCAAGGTGGCCGAGCGTTACAACACCAAAAGCCCGATGTTTTTAACCGCGAGTTGTGAGGTGCGTTGAGTGAGCGAAGCAGAAGAAGGCAATTTGACCGGCGTCAAGGTCATGGTCATTGACGATAGCAAGACGATTCGTCGCACCGCCGAAACGTTGTTGAAGAAGGAAGGTTGCGAAGTCATCACTGCAACCGACGGCTTCGAAGCCTTGTCAAAAATTACCGATCACCGTCCTGACATTATTTTTATCGACATCATGATGCCGCGTCTGGACGGCTATCAAACCTGCGCGTTGATCAAGCGCAATAAAAGCTACAAGGAAACGCCGGTTATTTTGCTGACCAGCAAAGACGGCTTGTTTGACCGGGCGCGCGGACGCATCGTGGGGTCAGATCAATACCTTACCAAACCGTTCACACGGGAAGAGTTGCTCGGTGCTATAAAACAATATGTACGTAAATGACGCTTCATTTACTTATTTTGCGATGGGAGATTAAGCAATGACCACAGTGTTAATCGTCGATGACTCACCCACGGAAGTTCACGTGCTCAAAACCATGCTGGAGAAAAACGGCTACAGCGTGATTTCCGCCACCAGCGGTGAACAAGGCATCGCCGTTGCCAAGGAACGCAAACCCGATCTGGTGCTGATGGATATTGTCATGCCCGGGCTCAATGGTTTTCAGGCGACGCGTCAGCTGACCACCAATCCTGAGACCGCGCACATCCCGGTGATAATTGTCACGACCAAGAACCAGGAAACCGATCGTGTGTGGGGCATGCGCCAGGGCGCCAAAGATTATCTTACCAAACCGGTAAGCGAACAGGAGCTCATCGGCAAATTGAGAACCGCACTCGGTGGCTAGGAGAAAAAACATGAATCCGTCCGAGCAGCTCGCGCCGTTTGATGTGCTGCGTGAGCTCGAGAACGTGTGTCAGCAGCATGCTGCGGGACTTCCCCAGCAACGCGCCATCACCAAGCCGTGGACCGGCATTGGCTTTCGCATTGGCGATGTCAATCTGGTTGCGGCGGTCAATGACGTGCGCGAAATACTTTACTATCCGCGGCTGGCGTTGGTGCCTGGAGCCAAAGGCTGGGTGCGCGGTGTTGCCAATATCCGCGGCACCCTGATGCCGATCATTGATCTTAAGCACTACCTGGGACAGGCGCCAGTTGATATCAATGCGCGTTCGCGCGTGTTGATCATTCATTATGACGAACTCTGGGCCGGGTTATTGGTGGACGATGTTGCGGGCTTGAAACATTTTCAGCAAGACAACAGTCGTTCAATCGCGGGTGAAATACAGTCGGCGTTAAAGAGTTATCTCACCGGCGCGTATCAGCATCAGGACACCGCGTGGTACGTGTTCAGCTTTAAAGATTTGGCCGAGAATCCGGAGTTCGTGCGTATCGCGGCGTAACGACACGCTGCTTACGCACGCAAAAAAATGTTAAAGATTTTTTCTATTCATCCGTAATTAGCAAGCACTGACCCATCGGGCTAGGGAGCCGTGAGCATGAAAAACCTGAAAAACCTTAAAATGAAAGAAGCGATGTCAGTCGGCGGCGACGTGGTGTCGCGACTACTCGAGAACAAACGGCAAGCGATTGTCGGCGGGCTGTTACTGGTACTGATTATCGCGATGGGTACGACCTTTCTCTACGTCGCCATTCAGTCGGGTCATGACAAGGAGTACATCAGCAAAACCGGTGAGCTGCGGGTGTTGTCGCAAAACATCGTAAAAAACGCTGCCGAAGCTTCATCGGCGCGCGTGGAAGCGTTCCCGTTATTAAATGAATCACGCAACAACTTTGATGCCATTCTGAGCAACCTGCAAAATGGCGATGCCGCAAAAGGTACGCCAGCATCTCCTGCCGAAGTTGATGCCCAGCTCGAAGGACTGGTGGCACGTTGGGCGGCCTTTCGCCAGCACGCCGACCAGATTTTGAAATCAGAAGGTGCCATCCGCCAGATCAACGAATTCGTCGCGCATATCAATAACTCCATGCCCAATCTGCTCGCGTTGTCCGACGAAGTCGTGCAGATCATGATCGACATCAATGCCAAGCCGCAGCAGGTGTACATCGTCAGCCGCCAGTTGATGTTGTCGCAACGTATGTCGTTCAACGTCAGCAAAATTCTGCAAGGTGGTCAGGGTGCTGCCACCGCCGCCGACCGTTTCGGTCGAGACGCGGCACTCTTCGGTAAGGTTCTGGATGCCATGATCAAAGGCAACAAGGCCATGGGCATTCAAAAAATGACTGACCCCGACACGCTGGAGAAATTGCAGGAAGTGAACGAGGCGTACCTGGAAATCAGCGTACTGGTCACGAAGGTTCTGGAAAAGACTCCCGAGTTGTTCAAGGCGCAAGATGCCGCGAATGCTATGTTCACCGGCTCGGAAGATTTCTTGAAAGACGCCACCGCATTGATGGGTGCTTATGTATTTTTGGGTGAAACGCGCGGCATTTACTCTGCTTTGGGCGGTATTTTCGGTGTCTTATCGCTGGTGATGCTGGTGCTGTTGGGCTACGAGATGAATCGTGAAACTGCCAAACGTCTGCGTGAAACCGAAGAACGCACGCTCGAAACGGAGACACAAAATAAAGAGAACCAGCAAGCCATTATGCGGTTGCTGGACGAAATCGGCGACTTGGCCGACGGCGATCTGACCGCACACGCGACCGTCACCGAAAGTTTCACCGGCGCCATCGCTGACGCTATTAACTTCGCCATCGACGCCTTGCGTCAGTTGGTCACGACCATCAATGAAACCACCGTGCAGGTGTCGGCAGCCGCGCAAGAAACGCAGGCGACCGCAATGCATCTGGCCGAAGCGTCGGATCATCAGGCGCAGCAGATCACGGCGGTGTCAGCCGCTGTGAATCAAATGGCAGCGTCCATCGAACAGGTATCCAACAACGCGATTTCGTCCACCGAAGTGGCGCAAAAAGCGGTGTCCATCGCCAACAAAGGTTCATCGGCGGTGCAGAACACCATCAAAGGTATGGACTCGATTCGCGAGACTATCCAAGAGACTTCCAAGCGCATCAAGCGGCTGGGTGAAAGCTCACAAGAAATCGGCGACATCATCGAACTGATTTCCGACATCGCCGACCAAACCAATATTCTGGCCTTGAACGCAGCCATTCAGGCAGCCATGGCGGGTGACGCGGGCCGCGGGTTCGCGGTGGTGGCGGATGAAGTGCAACGTCTTGCCGAACGCGCGACCGATGCGACCAAGCAGATTGAAAGTCTGGTGCGCACCATTCAATCCGACACCAAAGAAGCGGTGGCGTCGATGGAACAAAGTACTGCGGGCGTGGTGAACGGCGCCAAGCTGGCACAAAACGCGGGTGGATCTCTGGAAGAAATCGAAACGGTATCGAACCACTTGGCGGAAATCATTCAAAACATCACCGATGCCGCGCAACAGCAGGCGACGGCGGCGACCAGTATTTCCGACACCATGAATGTGATTCAGGAAGTCACCACCCAGACCTCGGCCGGTACCAACGAAACGGCGGTGTCGATTGGTAATCTGGCGGAATTGGCAAACGAGCTGCGTAAGTCGGTTTCCGGCTTCAAGCTGCCCGCATAACAGGTAGCACGTTTGTGTGCGTCCCCGGGCTCACACGCAAAAGGTAGCGACACATGGCGACACGGTATCCCCAATGAGCGCAGTGGCGTTTCCCGAACTTATATTGAGCTCAATCGACGATGAAGAGTTTGCCCTGTGGGTTGAGTTGTTAGGGCGGCGTATCGGCTTGCGCGATACCGTCATTCGCAAATCTTTCCTGTTACAAAGCGTCGAAACGCGCATCCGCCTTCGCGGCATTGCGTCACGACGCGCGTACTTCGATTTGTTGCGCGCACAGTCCGGTAACGACGAGGAATGGGATTGCCTGATTGACCTGCTGCCATTGCACGAAACGCGCTTCATGCGCCACGCGAGCTCACTGGCATTGCTGACCAGCTACCTTCGGCAACGCTGTGCGGCTGAAAAATCGCGCCCGACCACGCTGACCGTGTGGAGCGCGGGCTGTTCCACCGGGGAGGAGGTCTATTCGTTGGCCATTCTCATGGATCAAGCCCTGGCGCCATTCGACCCGCGTCCGCGAATCAATGTCATCGGCAGCGATCTCTCCCGCAATTCGTTGAGCAAAGCGCGTCGCGGCTGTTACCACCGCCGTCAGCTTACCAACCTGAGCGCGCCACAGATCGCGCAATATTTCGATCACACTGAAGATCAAGTTTTTGTCGTTAAAGCTGCGTTGCGTGAACGCACGCAATTTCTGCCCGTCAATCTGCATGAGCTGAATGTTGGCAACGGCATGGTCGGTCCGGTGGACATCGTGTTTTGCCAGAACGTGTTGATCTATTTTGACAGCATTGAGCGTCAGCGCATCGTTAACCAGCTTGCGGAGCATGTGGCGCCCGGCGGCGTGCTGGTGTTGGGTGGCGGCGAGTTGTTGCGCTGGAACCGGCCTGACTTCAAACGTATCGCGACCGACGACACGCTCGCATACAAAAAAATATCGGTATTAAATTAGGGTTCAATTATGGCATCCGTTGGCGGCATCGACATTAAAGCACTGAACTGGGTCAAGACCGAGATCAGCGAGGCGCTGGACCAGATTCGCCAGGCGCTCGAAACCCACGTCGAAACTCCCGACCCCGCCAAGCTTGACTTTATTGCGTCGCATCTGCATCAGATCACCGGCACCCTGCACATCGTCGAGCTGTTTGGCCCGGCGTTGCTGGCCGAAGAGATGGAACATCTGGCGCAGGCGTTGAAAGACGATCAGATCAAACAAAAACAAGATGCCTTTGAAGTGCTGACGCGCGGCATTCTGCAATTACCTGCGTATCTCGAACACTTAAGCCACGGTCATCAGGACCGGCCGGTCATTCTGCTTGCCTTGCTGAATGATTTGCGCGCGGCACGCGGCCTGCCCTTGCTGTCAGAAAACGCCTTGTTTGCACCCGATCTAAACATTTTCCCGCCGCCCAAAACGGCATCCTCCGGCACCACCGACCTGCGCGCGCTGGCCAAAAAATTGCGCTCGGTGT
>JANMQQ010000476.1:0-3813 GCA_031370545.1 Gammaproteobacteria bacterium | reverse complement strand
AGGCGCGCCTCAGGGTGCGGCACCGCAATGGTGCGCTGTTACAGTGCGGTGCATTGCAAGGGTGCGTCGAGGAGGCTAGCTTTTTTTGAGCATGCCGCGTTCAACAATAAATCCGATGATGTCTTCCAGTCCCTGTTTTGTTTTCAAGTTGGAAAAAATGAATGGCCGTGTGCCGCGCATTTTTTTCGCGTCGCGCTCCATGATGTCGAGTGATGCGCCCACGTGGGGTGCGAGGTCGACTTTATTGATCACCAGCAAGTCGGACTTGGTAATGCCCGGCCCGCCTTTACGCGGAATCTTGTCGCCAGCCGCGACGTCGATGACATAAATTGTGAGATCGGAGAGCTCGGGGCTGAAGGTTGCGGCCAGATTGTCACCGCCGCTTTCGATAAAGATGACATCGAGCCCCGGAAATTTTGCGTTGAGGTCGTCGACCGCCGCGAGATTCATCGACGCGTCTTCGCGGATCGCGGTGTGCGGGCAACCGCCGGTCTCGACCCCGATGATGCGTTCTTCCGCCAAGGCTTGTGCGCGGATCAAAATCTGCTGGTCTTCTTTGGTGTAAATATCGTTGGTGACGACGGCGATGTTGTAGCTGTCGCGCATGCGTTTGCACAAGGCTTCGACCAGCGAAGTTTTGCCGGAACCAACCGGACCGCCGACGCCGATGCGCAAGGGAGGTTTGTGAGTCATTGTTAAAGCTCCTTTTGAAATTCTCATGTAGGAGCGCGGCCCCCGGCGCGATGCTTTTGCGGTGCAGGCAATCGCGGCGAGGGCGCCGCTCCTACGATCTGAATAAACGTGAATACTGCGTTTCATGCAACGCACCTGCAACCGCCAAACCCGGTGCGGAAAAACCAATCTCATCATCCAGCAGTGCCAGGCCAGTATCCACTGCCTGAGCAATGCGCGGGATCAGTTGCGTGAGCAACCGTTGCCCGGCGGTCTGCCCGAGCGGAATCAATTTGACGGCTGACAACACCTGGTTCTCCGCCCACGACCATAGATACCCATGCAGTGCATCGGGCAGCGCGACGTTCCAACGTTGCGCGGCCAGCGTGAACAGCGTAAGAAAACACACACTGTCAGCTTTACACCACGTAGCCGCTTCGGCGATACCCAGATCATTCAGCAGGCGCGCCAGCGACAAACCCATGTTGCGATCTTCGTCTTGCAGCTCGCGCGCTTCGCGGTTGGCGAGCAGAAATTGCGACCAATACAACACGGTCTTGACATCATCGCGTTGCCACGCGTCGTATAGGCGTGTAGCCACTGGCACGTCGAGATGCGCGAGCGTGTGGCTGAGTAAACCGGCGATCCAGTCGAGTGCGCTGGCTTCATCGCGTACCCATTGCGCTTCGACCGCGTATTCCAAGCCTTGCGAATAACTGTAGGCGCCGACGGGCAGGGCGGGGCTGGCGAGGTGGAGCAGATGTAACAACCCGACGCCTGAGAGTGGTCCCCTCCCCCTTGCAGGGGGAGGGTTAGGGTGGGGGTAGTTATTTTGAGCACCCCCATCCCAGCCTTCCCCCTTGCAGGGGGAAGGAGCTACTTCATTCGCCGCATTTTTTTGAGATTCAATGCTCATGATCATGAGAATGCACGTGACCATGCCCCTGTGCCTCACCCGCATACGCCCCGGCCTCAGGTTCAAATGGTACACGCTCAAATGTCACATCCAGACCCATATGAGCCAGCATATCGTCCAGCACGTGATCATGCAGGTAGCGCAGCCAGCCGTCGCCGACCTGCAACGGCACGTGGCGATTACCCAAGTGATAACAGGCGCGCGCCAACAGCAACGCGTCGGTGGCGCGTGCGGTGGACACATCTTCGGGCGCCGCACGCACTTCGATGATTTCGCCGCTGTTGGCGCGCAGCAGGTCGCCGTGGCGCAGCAGGGTGCCGCGTTCCAGAAAAAGTCCAGCTTCGGCACCATTGTCGAGAGTGGCGCGCAGGCGGCTTTTTTGCCGCAGCTCGAAGGGCAGGGTGAGGGTGGCGGTGGCCGGTACCGGTGCGGTTAGTTTTTCGGTAATTTGGATCATGTGTATCTCGTCAAAAATTGCTCTAAATACTCGCCATGGACTCGTAGGGGCTCGATTCATCGAGCCCGGCGGCGGACGCAATAAATTGCGCCCTACAATAGCCGCTTAAAACAAAAAATACCGCTGCGCCAACGGCAGCACCGTCGCCGGTTCACAAATCAGCAACTCACCATCCGCGCGCACTTCGTACGTCTGCGGGTCGACATCCATGTGCGGCTGGTAGGCGTTGTGCACCATATCCTTTTTGCCGATGCTGCGTGTGTTGCGCACCGCGACCAACGTCTTGCGCAGGCTGTAACGCTCCTTGATGCCGCTCTGTAATCCGGCTTGCGACACAAAGCTCACTGAAGTCGCCGCGCGTGCACCGCCGAGTGCACCGAACATCGGGCGGTAGTGCACCGGCTGTGGTGTGGGGATGGACGCATTCGCATCCCCCATCGGTGCCGCGACGATCATGCCGCCCTTGATGATGAGCGCAGGTTTCGCGCCGAAGAACGCTGGTTTCCACAGTACGATGTCGGCGAGCTTGTCGATCTCAAGCGAGCCGACCTCGTGCGCGATGCCCTGCGCGATAGCGGGATTTATAGTGTATTTAGCGACGTAACGCTTGACGCGAAAATTGTCATGACGCGCGTTGTCTTGCGGCAGCGCGCCGCGCTGCGTTTTCATTTTATGCGCGGTTTGCCAGGTGCGGGTGATCACTTCGCCGACGCGGCCCATCGCCTGCGAGTCGGACGAGATCATGCTGAACGCGCCCAGATCGTGCAAGATATCTTCCGCCGCAATGGTCTCGCGCCGGATGCGCGATTCGGCGAACGCGACATCTTCGGCAATGCTCGCGTCCAGGTGGTGACATACCATCAACATGTCGAGATGTTCGTCGACGGTGTTCACCGTGTACGGCCGCGTCGGATTGGTGGAGGAGGGCAGCACAAAACTTTCGCCGCACACCTTGATAATGTCGGGCGCATGTCCGCCTCCGGCCCCTTCGGTGTGATAGGTATGAATGGTACGGCCTTTGAAGGCGGCAACCGTGTCTTCGACGAAACCGGATTCGTTCAGCGTGTCGGTGTGGATTGCGACTTGCACATCGTAGCGGTCCGCGACATTTAAACAGTTGTCGATCGCCGCCGGGGTGGTGCCCCAATCCTCGTGCAATTTCAGACCGATGACGCCCGCGACGATTTGTTCTTCCAGCGCCTGCGGCAGGCTCGCGTTGCCCTTGCCGAGAAATCCGAAATTGATCGGCAATTCTTCCACCGCCTGGTACATGCGCTCGATATGCCACGGTCCCGGCGTGCAGGTGGTCGCGTTGGTGCCGGTGGCAGGACCGGTGCCGCCGCCGATCATCGTGGTAACGCCGGACATCAGCGCTTCGTCGACTTGCTGCGGACAAATGAAATGAATGTGCGCGTCGATAGCACCGGCGGTCGCGATCAATCCTTCACCCGCGATCACTTCCGTGCCCGGGCCGATAATAATTGTCACGCCCGGCTGTATATCGGGATTGCCTGCCTTGCCGATGGCGGCGATACGTCCGGCCTTGATGCCGATGTCGGCCTTGACGATGCCCCAGTGATCCACGATCAGCGCGTTAGTGATCACGGTGTCGACAGTTTCTTTTGAGGTGCGCTGGCTCTGACCCATGCCGTCGCGGATTACTTTACCGCCGCCGAATTTCACTTCTTCGCCGTAGATGGTGAAATCTTTTTCGACTTCGATGAACAGCTCGGTGTCGGCCAGCCGCACGCGGTCGCCTGTGGTCGGG
>JANMQQ010000404.1:0-24779 GCA_031370545.1 Gammaproteobacteria bacterium | reverse complement strand
CAGTTGGCGTCCGGCGGCAGCTCGATGAAGTGCGGATCGATGAAGCAGACCGAGGGCAGCGTCCCCCGCGCCGCGTCAGCGAAGAACCCCCGCTGCGGGTCGTCGACTGCCACGATGTTCTGGTCGTCGAATGTGTACTTGGCAAAGAAGCGCAGAAAGCAGTAGGCATACTCGTAGTACTTCCAGCTGACCGAGCTGTCGGATAGGTGATCGAAGATGGTCTTCGTAAACACGGGTGTCAGCGGGTTGGAGTTGCTCAGCTCCCAGGTGTTCTTCGGCAGGTTGGGATTGAGCCCACTGGCAAGGTTCAGCCGGCCGGTCATCTCGTAGAAGCGGTTGCAGAAGGTCGGCCCCGGGTGCGAGGCAAACCAGCGGTGGCTGAAGGAGAAGTCCCGCACCAGCGCATCGTAGGTCGGCACGTTCTCGCCCCGGTGATAGCCCATGATCGCTCCTTCCTCGCGCGCAGCGGCGTCGTCGGCAAAGCTGCGGACGAAGCCGTTCATCCGCCCGCTGCCCGGTCGCTCAGCGTCAGCATTGATCTGATGAAAAACGGAGCCGAAGCTGTGGCCCGGGTCGGGGCCGAACACCGTCTGACCACCGGCCAGGGCAAACGAAGGGTAGCTGTCGCCGTTAAACGTCACCGACTCGCCGCCCTTCAGGCCGTCGACGTCTGTTCGCCCCATGCCACCGGCACTCGTCGGCAGGCTCAAGTAGCCCAGCATGTGATCGAACGACCGGTTCTCCATGGTCAACACCACGATGTGGTCGATCTTGGCCAGGTTGGGCGGCAGCGAGAAGTCGAGCGCCGGGTTGGGCGCGGTGTGGGCGTTGAACGGCCAACCTGCCGGCGCGTTGTCCGCGAACGGATCCAGCACGTTCTTCGGCACCTGGTAGGTGAACTTCATCGACGTGCCGTCGTTGACAAAGTCGATGACCGGATAAGAGCCGTCACCACCCAACAGCCACTGGCTGATGTTCCTGTTGATGCCGGTCCTTGTCTTCCAGTCTTTCAAATGGTCGTAGATTTTCATGCGCATGCCCTTCTGACTCATGCCGCCGAGGTCGGACGGGTGCTTGGTGACCAGGTGCACCCGGACGAACTGCTCGACGGCCGCCTCCAGATCGTCGTCGTCCGAGATCTTGCTCAGCGGGTCCAGCCACGACAGGAAATCCATGTCCCGGGCCCGATCGCGCCAGGTCAGCGACAGCCTCAGCGTGACGTCGAATTCGATGATGTCCATAGGGTGGGGTAAGGAATCGTGGGTCGGCAATTCGATGGGGCCCGCCGTCTCGAAAACCACCTTGATCGTGAACGGCAACACGGGCTGCCCGGGGTCGGCCGTGAAGGTGATCGAACTGCTGTTGATGTCGTCGAACCAAAAACCGCCTGGCAGCTTCTGCATGTCCAGAGAGACGATCGGCTTGTAGCCCAGCACCACCTGCCCGTTGTCGGCAAAGGCCGCCAGCATCGAGATGGTCACATCGCTGTCGGGCTGCTCGTCCAGCGAGCTGTTGGCTATCGTATGGTTGTGCAGCCGCACCTTGAACAGCGGCGCGTCGGTGCGCAGGTTGATGAACTGATCGAGCTTGCGCTGCAGAAAGCTCCACTCGATAGACTTGGTCAGCGTGACTGGACTCTCGTCAGTGGAGACCGGCGCCACCGTGTCGGCGGGTACGTCGTGAAAGTCGGGGCCGGGCGGGTGTTCTATCAGGCAGGTCTGGAGGTCCTCCTGCGCCTGCTCGAGGGCGCCCGCCTTGGCGCGGATCTCCTTCAGGATGCGTGGTTTGTCCTGAGGCGCCGCGCGGTTCAACTCCTCCTGCAGTGTGTCGATCTGAGCGGACAGATTGGATATGGTGTTGGCAAGGGGCTGGCATTGCCGGGGAATCGGATTTGACATGGCTTGAAGGTCCTCATAGTTGAACGAGGGGTGGCGAGTGGGCCGTTCATGAACAAGGTGACACGGATGGAGATCTCCTCGGTGGGGGATAGGAATTTCAAACACATTCCATCGGATTTAGTAGTGGCCCACCGGACCTCAACTTAGGATTTTACCACTAAATCTGGGGGAATCTGCTCTGCCCTCTACCTACCAGAGTTTGATCGTGGCCATGAGCGTATGCCGAACTCGTTGTGAGCAGGTGTGCATATTGCGCCTGCGCGACTGGGCTTTTTGCATACTGGGCTGCGATGCCCGCCTGCGCCAAGCCGCAAACATCATCAGCCTGCTCTCGAATTTGCGGCCGTGCGGGTTGACCGTTAGTATCTATACGGATACAGTGTAATTATGTTCACGATACAACAGACGGAAACGTTTACATCTTGGTTTTCCGGTCTGCGCGATGCTCGGGCCAAAGCACGGATCATCATGCGATTAGATCGCGTCCGGGCCGGAAATCTGGGTGATGTGAAGTCGGTTGGGCATCAAGTTTATGAAATGCGCGTGGACGTCGGCCCGGGCTACCGGTTGTATTACACGCAACGTGGTAAAACGATCCTGTTGCTACTGTGCGGCGGCGATAAATCCACGCAGTCCCGTGACATCAAACGCGCCACCGTGTTGGCGCAGGAGTTATGACCATGAAAACGAAAGTACGCATCACCGACTTTGACCCCGCCAGCTACCTCGATAACGACGAGGTGATCGCGGAATACCTCACCGCCGTTTTGGAGGAAGATGATCCTGACCTGCTGTTGACCGCGTTAGCCAACGTTGCAAAAGCACGCGGCATGACGCAAATCGCCAAGGACACGGGCTTGGGGCGCGAAAGCTTGTACAAGGCGCTCGCTCCGGGAGCGAAGCCACGCTTCGACACCATTCTAAAAATCTTGCGTAGCCTCAAGGTGAATCTTGCAGCCATACCCGCCGTCCCAACTGTGAAAAAACGCCGCGCGCGCGCAGCGTGAAGATGTGGCAAGAGGTGTATCACGCGCAATGGCGCGGCAAACCGTGCTCCGGAAAAGCACCCGAATCTACTAGATGACGGGTGCGCGGTAAGAGAGCGCGCCAACATGTTGCCAATACCGCGAGAAGGACATTCGCAAGATTTATTCGTACGTCTGCTAACAAGCACAGACCGGACGTTGATATTTTTTTGTGTTGAGAGTCGGCTTGGGGTCGAAAGCGCCCTCACGGGGATTGGCAACTTCTGGCGTGCGAACCCGCAATGGGCATTAAATCGCGGCAATTAAATCATTTCCGCACTGCCTCTTTGCGCCAAAGATCATGATATTGACATTTAAGTGCGCCGTGTCGCCCTAGCAACAATTACCAATTATTTATTCGAAATTTTCTTCGGCACGCTTTGTCCTCTTTGCCACTTCGCATTCCTTACAAACAAACTCCCCTTAATCCGCAGTTTTTTGATTTCAACGCCGGGCACTCTACCCTCTTTCATTCTTCGTTATGATAGCTCCCGAATCCAAAAACGCTTACGCCAATTCTGGCGCGGTCATCGAAATCGATGTCATTAGTTTGCAGGTCACGAATTCAATTTGCAGTTCTACTGCATCGCTGTTCACCCCTCACGTGTTCACAACACCGCACCAATAATTGCAGATTTAGCATTCCGTTTTACAACAGCTCCTGAGATCGCGCATGCGTGCGGTCATCCACAGGAGTACTCAGCATGACAATTCACCAATTCCTGCAGCGAGTGTTCGTCCAGCCGGTCGCCCGGCAACACTTAGCCCAGCTGTTGCGGCAGCTGGGCTGGATCGGCTTTGGGCTATCCGCACTGAAATTCGGGTTCACCGGTAATTACGGCTACGCCATCAGCATGGCGCTGTGGCCACTGGTCTTGTTTCCTGCGGCCGCGCTGCTCGTGGAGCACACCCCATCGCGGTAACGCGCTGTTCAGAGCATCGGGGTGAATACGAGAGTTTTTCCAAATTACACACTGAAGGAGTACTTGCATGACCAAGACTTCGTTTGGCAAAGCGCTATGCGTCTGTGTGGTGGCGGTATGCAACGCCTGTTCGAATGCGCCGGTGATCGACGGTTCGCTGGGAATCACGGGTGCACCCGACTGGGTGAACAAGAGTAGCTATGCGGTGAGCAAGGGAGACAAGGCCATCATTTATGCGGTGGGCTCGGCGTCTCCGGTCGGTGATCTGTCGTTCCAGATTTCCATCGCCAGTGATCGGGCACGTGGATTGATCGCGCGTGAACTGGCGTATGGCGTCGGTGATGCCGCGGGGAATGCCGATGACGCCACCCGCGATGATCATCAGCAAACACAGCACCACCGTGCGGACCGGACCATGCACTCGCTGGCGCTGCAGTCACTTGCGGGTAGTCGCATTGTTGGGCAGTGGCGTGATCCGGCCACTCAGGACGTCTACATCTTAGTGGAACTTGATCTGACACGCGCAGCGACATTGGCGGCGTTGCGCAGTCCGGAGGACCGTGACGCGTTTGCGCGCTATGCACAGAGTGTGATGGATCACCTGGCCCACGTGATGTTGCCTGCAACTTCCAACGGTTTGCATTAATTCCGCCACTGCATTGGTGAGGATAACAATGGATAACAACGTGATGTGCTGCCGCCGGGAATTTGTTTTGCAAACTAGCGGCGTGAAGGTGCGAGGTTGGGCGCCGTGTTGTGCAACACCGGCGGCGGTCATCGCGTTGGGGTTGGTATTGATGTCGCCGGCACGCGCGGAGACGTTAACGACACTGACGCCGCAGGACTTCGAACGCTTGTGGTTGGATAACAACCGGCAGAATGTAGCGCGACGGTTCCTGGAGTTTGGCGATACCGTGGCCCGTGGTGAGGTGAAAAACCTGATGGAGTTTTACGAGGATCAGGGACCGCACGTGCTGCTGCCCACCGATCAGGGCGTGGTCGAGGGATCAATCAGTCATGACCTGCTCACGCTATACAACGATACGGCGCTGCTGCGGTTGGATCTGACCAGTGTGGCAGTGCGTGGAACCACGGCGGGAAGTTACGGTTCCTGGAATTATGGCGATTACTTGCTCGCCTACGTGCACCGTGCCACGACGTACGATGGTTATGCCATCTTCGGTGTGCGGCAACGCTATTCACCGCAGCTGACGCAGGTGAAGCAGCAGCCGGTTTTTCAGAGCGCCAACCCGGTCGATGCGGTTCACAACGGGCTATTTTTGCAGGTCGGATGGAACGGACAAAGTTTCGGGGTGTACACGCTGGAGTTGGATCATCTGGATTTTTTGTTTTATGAGCATGAATGGCGGCTGGCCCCAACGGCAATGTTGAGTTGGGGATTGACCTATGCAGCGCGGGGGGACGCGGTGGATGGGCGTGCATATATGGTTTCGTATTTAAGTTTGCGTGCGCCGGAAAATGGCTCGGGACTTGAAATTGGTTACCGCCGGTATGAGGATGGCGTGCAGCAAATGGATCATGTAACTATTTCAGTGATCCGCCAGGTTTTGACATATTTTGGGTTCGAGGTGAGTGGTGGATTTCATTCCGTTGGCACCGGGCGCGTGACGGGATACCAGGCAGATTTTTTTCTTGGATCGAAACAGAATCGCTTTGGCTTTGTAGTCCAGAGGAATTCGACCGATGGGATGTCGCTGGCGATTCCGGATGAAGTGGTGCTAACGGCTTATTTTGTAAAGACCAACTTAATACATTAGCTTGCGGTCGTTTTGTGCACGGAGTGCGATAAGAAATCTTTGCGAAATTTAGTAGGGTCATGACTTGACGTCCAATCTTCAGGTTCATTGGGGCACGCGCTCCCGGCATCACGAATCTTGTAGACGTTAAAATAAGTACAAATAATATTTTTCGTTGGGTGTTGACAATAAAATTGTCGGCACGTAGTCTTGCAATCATCAACCGGTAGCTGGCCGGTATAAACAAGCAGCACTGTAACTACCCACGGCATTCGCGCGCTGGGTTCAAATGAGCATTACAAGTTATTTTTTTCTGAAATTTCCCGTAGTGATGAATTGCTTATGCATTCATTTTAACGATCGTCCGATTGATCAGATTACGTCGCTGATTTCTACGCCCCAAAAAATAGACGTAAATTTTTCACAAAGGAATTAGATGCACATTTTTTGTGCGTCTCTCTTCAGCAGCGATCACCCAAAGGCGGCGCACGTCGCTTTCTAAATATTTGCGCTTGCTGATGCCGCATTTAATGCGATGTTGATCTCATAGCTTTTCCAGAAGATACGTCCACAGGAGCGGGGCCCAACGCCACCGCAATCAACACAACGCTCTGGCTAGTTTGCCGGCCTGATTTGTCAAAAACGTGCGCTATCCGTTTTTCTGTGGGAGGTTTTATGGCGAAAACATCATCTAAATTGCAAATGCTTTTACCGCGATTCATTCGATTTCGTGATGCGCCATTTTATATGGGCATGGACAGAAATCGATTCAACAAAGAACTACGTCCACACCTTACCGCGATTGTAGTCGGGGTACAGGGTATCGCGTTTGATCGCTTAGAGCTGGACGCCCTCGGAGACGCGTACAAGTCTCGCAATGGGCGTCCCGGACTAACCAATTTTACAGGTGAAACATGGGGCGAAAAAAATCACCGGGGCTCTTCTTGCGCGCCGGCATCTGGCAAGTCGACAAATACATTCACAGGCAGCGCATTTGCGTCAGCACTGGAACGGCTAGCCTCGAAGAAGCGGAGCATTTCCTAGCGCGATTATCCGAGGTCAAACGACAAGCAGAGATTTATGGCGTAAGGCCGCCCAGAACCTTTGATCAAGCTGCTGAAAGATACGTTGATGAAAATCACCACAAACGTAGCCTGCGAAGCGACATCGGAAGGATTAATAATTTGATGCCTTTTATCGGTGAAACTAGGCTCGACAAGATACACATGGGGACACTGTTGCCGTGGTTAGAGGGTCGACGCAAAGATCGCGTTGCACCGGGAACCATCAACCATGGTCTAAAGGTAGTTCGACGGATTCTCAATCTGGCATCGTCCGAATGGGTAGATGATCACGGACTCACCTGGTTGCTTATGGCGCCGAAAATCCGGCTACTACCTGACGCCGATAAGCGAAAACCCTACCCCTTGACCTGGGATGAACAGTCCAAATTATTTCAGCAATTGCCCGAGCATCTTTCCCGGATGGCGTCGTTTGCGGTGAATACCGGCTGTCGTGACCAGGAAATCTGCAAATTGGAATGGAAGTGGGAGGTCAAGGTTCCACAACTTGATACATCGGTATTTATAATTCCGGCCAAAATTGTAAAGAACAAGGAGGAAAGATTGGTCGTACTAAATCAAGTTGCCCTTTCCGTTATTGATGAGCAGCGGGGGAGACATCCGACGCATGTTTTTGTCTACGAAGGTGAACCTGCCGCAAGGGGCAGACACCAAGTTGCGCCCGTAACTCGGATGCTAAACCACGCATGGATAAAAGCGAGAGCACGAGCGGGAATGCATCAAGTCAGAGTGCATGACCTCAAACACACTTTCGGCCGCCGGTTGCGTGCAGCGGGAGTGAGCTTTGAAGACCGACAAGATCTGTTGGGGCATCGGTCCGGTAGAATTACTACTCATTACTCCGCCGCGGAGCTCTCAAAATTGGTCGAAGCAGCAAACAAGGTGTGTGATGGTGGCGATGGAAAGCCGGAGTTAGTGGTGTTGCGGCGGCTCAGTGCGAGTTAGCAGGTCCCGCAAAAGTCCCGCATGGGAATTGAACAAACTGCTCGATGTTACGCAAGCCGTTGAAAAAATTGGTGGCCAGGAGTGGAATCGAACCACCGACACGAGGATTTTCAGTCCTCTGCTCTACCGACTGAGCTACCTAGCCAGATTGAATTGCGAGGGTACCGGCCGGGCAATGACACCTGCCCCGCGCGCGAACGCGTATTAGAACGGAGCGGGGCGGATTCCGTCAAGCCAAACACTCATGCAGGCAGCGTTATTTCTTGGCCGGGGGAACAAAGCCGGGCGGAGGTGCGGAGCCACCGCCGAAGAAAAACTTCTCCATCTCTGCTTCAAGAAATTTCCGATGTGCGGGATCAATCGGTGTGAGGCGGTTTTCGTTCATGAGCATGGTTTGATGCTTCAGCCAGCGTTGCCAGGCTTCTTTGCTCACGCCGTCGAAGATTTTCTGCCCAAGCTCACCGGGGTAGGTGATGTAATCCAAGCCTTCAGCTTCTTTTTTCAGATACACACATTGGACTAGGCGGGCCATCATTGAACTCCTTCTTGTTGGGCGCGCAGCTCGTCGAGCAGGCGCTTTACGGGCGCGGCAAGTCCGCGCGCATCGGGATGTGCGGAGTTATACCAGACTCGCGTGCCGCCTTCCATGACGGCGCGATCTGACACCGCTGCTATGACATGAATAGGCTGAATATCCAGATGGAAATGACTGAAGGTGTGTCGCACTAGATTCCAGGTTTGTGCATTTTCGACCTGTAAATCCATTTGTCCGGCAAGCCAGGTACGCCAATCGGTTTGCGGCCCGCATTCCGGAAAACTCCACAACCCACCCCAGATGCCGACTGGGGGGCGTTGCTCGAGTAGTACTTCACCCGCCGCGTTGGTGATCATTAGCATCGCGCACTGCCGTACCGGCAGCACTTTACGTGGTTTGGGAAACGGGTAACGTGCAACTTCACCCAGTGCCATAGCTTGGCATTTTGTGCGCACCGGGCATTCATCGCAGTGCGGATTTTTCGGCGTGCATACGGTTGCGCCCAAATCCATGATCGCCTGGGTATAGTGTGCGACGCGCAGAGCAGGTGTGAGCTGATCCGCCAAGCTCCAGAGTTGCTTCTCTACTGCGGCTTGCCCAGGCCATCCCTCAACCGCGAAGTAGCGCGCCAGAACGCGCTTTACGTTGCCGTCGAGAATCGGCTGACGTTGATCAAACGCTAATGCGAGGATCGCACCCGCAGTGGATTTGCCGATACCCGGCAGCGCTTCCACCGCCGCGACAGCGGAGGGAAATTCACCCGCATGCAAATCGCAGATCGTTTGCGCGGCGCGATGCAGATTGCGCGCGCGCGCGTAGTAACCCAGACCAGTCCACAAGTGCAGCACTTCGTCCAACGACGCGGCGGCTAGCGCGTGGATGTCTGGAAAACGCCGCATAAAGCGCGTGTAATAGGCGATCACACTTGCGACCTGGGTTTGCTGCAGCATGATCTCGGACACCCACACACGATACGGCGTTGGGTCGTGCTGCCACGGCAGGTCGGTGCGACCATGGCGGTCAAACCAATTCAATAATTGCGCACTGAAGTTATCGGTCGTCATTGAAATATTTCGTGGCTACTGCGAAGCTGCGGACGCAGCAGTGAGTCTAAGGCAATTTGCAAGTTCGTACAGGGAGCTTATGGTCACTCAGGAACAACACGCCGTGTTGATCAAGGGCAATGAAGGTGCGCAAACCAATGGCACACTGGTGTTGTCGCGTTATGACCGGCAGGCGCGGCTGGCGCGCGCGCTAAAGATCCTCGGCATTTGCTGGTTAAGTGCGGTTGGGTTTTTCTTAACTTTCATTCCGGCATTTCATCTCATCAGCGCCCTGGTGCTGCTGATTTTAGGGCCCGTGCTTGCCTACAAGCGATACAATACCGGCTTTATTAACGAGAAAGCGCAGGGGCGCTGCCCGGCCTGTGCACAAGAAACTACTGTGGATTTTGAATCCGATGACTATCTGCCGAAATGGACTTACTGCCCGTTGTGCAAGGCACCGATCCAGATCGTTGCGGACGAGTCCCCGAAACTGAGTTAGCAATTATGCGTGCGGTAATGGCAGTTTTAGTGGTCACTATTTTTGTATTCGCGGTGCTGACCAGCATCGGACTGTTTTTGTTTCAGATGGGTGTGTTTGGGAAGTGAAGATACTGGAGCGGGTGATGGGAATCGAACCCACGCTATCAGCTTGGGAAGCTGAAGTTCTACCATTGAACTACACCCGCGCGAGCGCATAGGTATACCGTGAAGTTTCTGAAGTGTCAAAAGGTGGACCATGGTGATTTTGGTTAACGGCACGCGCCGCGAATTACCGGCCGGGTGCAGCGCGGCGCAATTGCTGGAACAACTGGGTTTGGTCGGCCAACGCCTTGCACTGGAAGTGAATATGGAAATCCTGCCGCGTAGTTTTTATGCCACCCATCTGCTCAACGACGGCGACCGTGTCGAAGTGGTGCAAGCCATCGGCGGCGGTTGACGCTATAATTCCCGACTTTTTGTTACAACATTTTCTGGATACGCCCATGTCGAATCACACTGCGGTTACCAGCGATAGTCCGTTGATCATCGCTGGCAAGCACTATCACTCGCGCCTGCTGGTCGGCAGTGGAAAATATCGCGACCTGGAGGAAACGCGCCGGGCGACCGAAGCCAGCGGCGCGCAAATTGTCACGGTCGCGCTCCGTCGCACCAACATCGGCCAGAAGCCGGGCGAACCGAATCTGCTCGACGTGTTACCACCGGAACGCTACACCATCCTGCCTAACACGGCCTTCTGCTACACGGCGGACGATGCTGTTCGTACCTGCCGACTCGCGCGCGAACTGCTGGACGGTCATGACCTGGTGAAGCTGGAAGTCATCGGCGATGAAAAGACCTTGTATCCTGACGTGGTCGCAACCATGCAGGCAGCAGAGATTCTGGTTAAAGATGGCTTCAAAGTCATGGTCTATACCAGCGACGACCCGCTGATCGCTAAACGCCTGGAAGAGATTGGCTGCGTGGCCGTGATGCCGTTGGCTGCGCCCATCGGGTCGGGTCTTGGCATTCGCAATCCTTACAACATTCTCACCATTATTGAAAACGCCAAGGTGCCAATTCTTGTTGATGCTGGCGTGGGCACCGCCTCTGACGCCGCACTGGCAATGGAGCTGGGCTGCGACGGTGTATTGATGAACACCGCCATCGCGGGCGCGAAACATCCGGTGTTGATGGCCTCGGCCATGAAGAAAGCGATTGAGGCGGGGCGCGAGGCGTTTCTCGCCGGGCGTATTCCGCGCAAGCGTTACGCCAGCGCGTCGTCGCCAACCGACGGACTGTTTTTCTAGCCTCGCATGATTGAAACAGCTGAACCTGATTTGCCGTTACGGCACATACGCAGCTTCGTGCGCCGTGAAGGTCGCATCACGGTCGCACAGCTGCGTGCGCTGGAATCTCTCTGGCCCCGGTTCGGCGTAACACTGAGCGAGGCAGTGCTGGATCTTGACTTAATCTTCGGGCGTCGTGCGCCGCGCATTCTGGAAATTGGCTTCGGCATGGGCGACTCGTTGCTGGCGTGCGCGGACGCGCATCCGGAAATCGACTACCTCGGCATCGAAGTGCACCGCCCGGGGATCGGCGGGGTATTACGTCGGCTGGATGAGCTGAATCTACGCAATGTGCGGGTGATCGACGGCGATGCGCTTGCCGCGCTGCGCCAAAACATCAGCGATGCAAGCTTCGACGCGATCTACGTTTTTTTCCCGGACCCCTGGCCGAAGAAGCGGCACCACAAACGCCGCTTGATTCAACCGGAATTTATGGCGCTGGCGTGCGCCAAACTGAAACCTGGCGGACGGCTGCATTTCGCAACCGACTGGGAAAATTACGCGCAACACATGCTGGACGTGGTAAATGCGTCGCCACAATTTCGTAATACCGCTGGCGCCGGATTATTTGCACCCTCGCCGGGTGACCGACCCGAAACCAAATTCGAACGGCGCGGCCGCAAGCTCGGCCATGGCGTGTGGGATTTAGTCGCTGAAAAAGTAGTGACCTGACCCCGACATTTAATTATGGGACGACCGGAGCTTCCGGCTCAAGATATTCCAGACGATAGCCGTGCTGATAAATGGCACTCAGTCGCCAGCCGCGCTCTTGATTGAGATCAAGCTTTTTGCGGATGCGACTCATATGAGTATCGACGGTGCGCGTGTTGACATCAGACGAGCGTCCCCACACCGATTCGAGAATGTGACCACGCGATAAAATACGCCCGGTGTTTTTGATCAGAAACAACGCCAGATCAAATTCCTTGCCGGTCAGATCAATGGCTTCACCCGCGCGCGAGATGCTGCGTCGCGTCGCGTCGAAGCTCAAACCACCGACATCAATTACTTCACGTTCCGCGCCTGCGCCGCCAACCCGTCGTCCTAACGCCGTGATACGCGCGAGCAGCTCCAGGCGCCGGATCGGCTTCACCATGTAATCGTCGGCACCCAGCTCAAGCGAACGCACAATGTCTTCCTCGCTATCGCGCGCGGTCACAAAAAGCACGGGTATGCGCCAGTCGACATGTCCACGCACCCAGCGCAAGACCTCGTCACCGCTGACATCAGGAAGATTCCAGTCCATCATTAACAAGTCAAAGCTATCGTGACTCATGTTTTTCATGAGCGTCTTTCCAGCGGAGAACAAGGTACTGGTGTGACCCGCTGCTTCAAGCCAAAGATTCAGCAATTCAGCTTGGTGAGAATCGTCTTCGAGTAACGCGATGCGCACACACAACTCCTAAAACTTCATGAAATTCGCTGTTGTCAGCCAGCCTAATAATTTTTAGCACAAAATCACCGCTCCAGCATTCCCTTCGCGACAAAAAGAAGGGCCGCATATGCGACCCTCCTTTCCGTGATCTTAGTCGTACGGCATCCTGCCGCACGTGAGCCTACTACTTGACTTTAGGATTCAGCTCTCCTGCGCTGTATCGCTTTGCCATTTTTTCCAACGACATCGGCTTGAGCTTGGATGCCTGGCCAGCAGTGCCGAAGGCTTCGTAACGAATTTTGCAAATGTCCTTCATCGCGGCCGTTGATGCCTTGAGGAATTTACGCGGATCGAATTCCTTGGGGTTTTCCGCCAGGAATTTACGAATCGCACCAGTCGACGCCATACGCAGATCGGTGTCGATGTTGACTTTACGCACGCCGTGCTTGATGCCTTCGCGGATTTCTTCCAGCGGCACGCCATAGGTCTGGCCCATGTCGCCACCGTACTTATTGATGATCGTCAACCATTCCTGCGGCACTGACGAAGAACCGTGCATGACCAGGTGAGTGTTAGGAATCCGTGCGTGAATTTCCTTGATACGCTTGATGGCGAGAATGTCGCCGGTGGGCGGGCGCGTGAATTTGTAGGCGCCGTGCGAGGTGCCGATGGCAATGGCTAACGCATCAACATTAGTCTGCTTCACAAAATCAGCGGCTTCGTCGGGATCGGTCAGCAGCATCGAATGATCCAGCTTGCCTTCTGCACCGGAACCATCTTCTTCACCGGCCATGCCGGTTTCCAATGAACCCAGGCAACCCAGCTCACCTTCAACCGATACGCCGCAGGGATGCGACATGTCGACGGTGCGCTTGGTGATTTCCACGTTGTATTCGTAGCTGGCGGGCGTCTTCATGTCTTCTTTCAGTGAGCCATCCATCATCACCGAGGTAAAGCCCAACTGGACCGACATCATGCAAACACCTGGCGAAGCGCCATGATCTTGATGAATACAGATAGGGATATGCGGCCATTGCTCGCGCGAGGCTTCCATCATCGCGCGGATAAACGGCGCGCCCGCGTAACTGCGCGCGCCAGCCGAAGCTTGCGCGATGACCGGTGAATCGGTCGCATCTGCGGCCTGCATGATGGAGTGCAATTGCTCCATGTTATTTACGTTAAACGCGGGCACGCCGTAGTTGTTCTCAGCAGCGTGATCGAGCAATTGTCTCAGGGTAATAAATGCCATGTTGATCTCCTTAAAATTGAATAACGCGAACTCGCGCGTTGCCACATTATTAACACGAAAATCTTTGGTACTTTTGTCTAACTATGTGGGGTCACGATGTCACCGACGCGGACGATTTTCATCGAATTGCTACCGCCCATCGTGCCCATCAAATCACCCTTGGTAATAATGACAAGATCCGCTTCCGTCACTTCGCCGCGCTTGAGCAATTCAACCATCGACTCCAGATTAACTTGCGCATGGTCGGTGGTGGTGGACGCAAATTCTACCGGATAAACGCCGCGATAGAGGGTGACTTTTCTACGCGTCTCTTCATGCTTGGTCAAGGCGAAGATCGGTATACCCGAGCTGATGCGCGACATCCACAACGGCGTCGAGCCGGACTCGGTCAACGCGGCGATCGCTTTCACGCCATAGTGGTTGGCGGTGTACATCGACGCCATCGCGATTGCTTCGTCGGTACGCGTGAAGCGTGTGTCGATACGATGATCGGATGATGTCACGATGCGCTGCTTCTCTGCCTCAAGGCAGATCCGGTCCATCGCGGCGATGGCCTTGTCTGGATATTTGCCGGTTGCGGTTTCCGCCGACAACATCACCGCATCGGTGCCGTCGAATACCGCGTTGGCAACATCGAAGACTTCAGCGCGAGTGGGAATCTGATTCTCGATCATCGACTCCATCATCTGCGTCGCGGTGATAACTACGCGATTCAGTGAGCGCGCCTGCTTGATGATATGTTTTTGCACCGGCGGCAAGGCCGCGTCGCCGATTTCCACGCCGAGATCGCCGCGCGCGATCATCACCGCATCGGAGGCCAGGATAATTTCATCCAGCACGTCGAGCGCTTCGGAGCGTTCGATTTTTGCGATGATGCCGCCACGACCACCGGCCGCACGCAATAATTCGCGCGCTTCGTTAATGTCTGCCGCGCTGCGCGGAAACGAGATCGCCAGATAATCAGCGCCCAGCTCGGCCGCCGAACGAATATCTTCGCGATCCTTGTCAGTGAGCGCCGGAGCGGAAAGTCCCCCACCTTGACGATTAATGCCTTTCTTGTCTTTTAATTCGCCGCCCATTATGACGGTACAAATAATTTGCGGTCCGCGCGTTTCTTTTACCCGCAGCACGATGCGTCCGTCATCCAGCAGCAGCACGTCGTCTTTGCTGACATCGCCCGGCAATTCCTTGTACGCGATGCCGACTCGTTCATCCGTTCCGGCCAGCGGATCCAGCGCTGCGTCCAACGTGAATGTGGCGCCTTCATGCAACATGGCCTTGCCGCTTTTGAAACGGTCGACGCGGATTTTTGGCCCCTGCAGATCGACCAGGATACCGACCACCCGACCATGCCGTGCGGCACTTGCGCGTACGTCGCGCGCGCGGCGCAGCAGATCGTCGTGTCCGCCATGCGAGCAGTTCAGGCGGGCAACATCCAGCCCAGCCAGTACTACCTTGTCGAGCACAGCAGGTGAATCCGTGGCCGGGCCCATGGTCGCGACGATCTTGGTTCGGCGCTTGTTATCCATCAATTTCTGCAACGAACCTTCAGATTTCACTTTTTTGCGCGCTCTTCCAAAATCGCCACGGCCGGGAGTTTTTTTCCTTCCAGAAATTCGAGGAAGGCACCCCCTGCCGTGGAGATGTAAGACACCTTGTTGTAGATGTCGTATTTCTGAATGGCCGCGATGGTGTCACCGCCGCCCGCCAGTGTAAATGCCTTGGTTTTCGCAATGGCGTCGGCGATTTTCTTGGTACCGGCACCAAACTGGTCGAACTCGAACACGCCGACCGGGCCATTCCAGACCACGGTACCCGCTTTCATGATGATATCGGCGAGCTCTTGTGCGCTGTTGGGTCCGATGTCAAAAATCATGTCGTCGTCCGCCACCGCGCCAGCGTCTTTAAGAACAGCAGGCTCGTTGGCGTCGAACTTCTTGCCCACCACAACGTCGACGGCAATCGGGATCTTGGCGCCACGCTTTGACATTTTCTCCATCAAGGACTTGGCCGTGGGAATGAGGTCGGTTTCCGCCAGCGACTTGCCGATCTTTTTGCCGGAGGCCGCGAGGAAGGTGTTGGCAATACCGCCGCCGACGACCATCTGATCGACCTTCTCGGACAGGGACTCCAGCACGGTGAGCTTGGTCGAAACCTTCGAGCCGCCGACGATGGCCACCATCGGACGCGCCGGATTGAGCAGCGCCTTGGTCAACGCCTCAAGCTCTTCGGTGAGCAGAATACCGGCGCAGGCGGTGGTCGCGAACTTCGCGACGCCATGCGTGGAACCTTCGGCACGATGTGCGGTACCGAAGGCATCCATCACGAACACGTCGCACAGCGCGGCGTATTTTTTCGCCGTGTCGTCGACGTTCTTTTTTTCGCCTTTGTTGAAGCGCACGTTTTCCAGCAACACCAGTTCACCGGCGGCAACATCAAAGCCACCATTGATCCAATCCTTGACCAGGCGCACCGGCTTGACGAGCTTCTTGGCCAGATCGTCGGCCACCGGCTTCAGCGAGTTTTCTTCGGAATAAACGCCTTCTTCAGGTCGGCCAAGGTGTGACATCACCATCACCTTCGCGCCCGCTTTGAGGCAGTGTTGGAACGTCGCCATTGATGCGCTGATGCGCGCATCAGATGTGACTTTGCCGTCTTTGACGGGCACGTTGAGGTCGGCGCGAATCAGCACGCGCTTACCTTTGAGATCGAGGTCGATCAGCTTGATAACGGACATGACTGTGGCTCCGGGAGGTAGGGCGGATTAGGCGACCGCGCCGCCGTAATCCGCCGCAAGGACGGTGGGTTACGGCCTACGGCCTAACCCACCCTACACGATGATTACTTCGCGACGTGCTGCAGGAAGCGCAGCATATTGCAGGTGTAGCCATATTCATTGTCGTACCACGCCACCACCTTGACGAAGGTGCTGTCGAGCGCAAGACCTGCTTCGGCATCGAAAATTGACGAGGCGCTGGTGCCACGGAAATCGGTGGATACCACTTTCTCGTCGGTATAGCCGAGCACACCCTTCATCTCACCTTCCGAGGCTTTCTTCATGGCCTTGCAGATGTCTTCGTAAGAGGCTTCTTTGCTCAACTCAACCGTGAGGTCAACAACTGACACGTCGGAAGTCGGCACGCGGAACGCCATGCCCGTGAGCTTCTTGTTCAGCTCGGGGATGACCTTGCCTACGGCCTTGGCCGCGCCGGTGGACGAAGGAATGATGTTTTCCAGAATGCCGCGGCCACCGCGCCAGTCTTTGGTAGACGGGCCGTCGACGGTCTTCTGTGTTGCGGTGGTGGCGTGCACCGTGCTCATCAAGCCGCGCTTGATACCAAAATTGTCGTGCAGCACTTTGGCGATGGGCGCCAGGCAGTTGGTGGTGCAGGACGCGGCGGAGACGATTTTCTCACCGGCGTACTTCTTGTGGTTCACGCCGTACACGAACATCGGCGTTTCGTCTTTGGACGGTGCGGTCTGGACAACCTTCTTGGCGCCCGCCTTGAGATGCTTCTCGCAGCTTTCCATGGTCAGGAACAGGCCGGTCGCTTCGATCACAATGTCCGCACCGACATCGCTCCACTTCAACTCAGCCGGATCTTTCACCGCGCTCAAACGAATCTTCTTGCCGTTAACGATCAGGGTGTTGCCGTCGACCTTGATCTCACCCGGGAAGTTGCCGTGTACGGAGTCGTATTTGAGCATGTAGGCCAGATAATCAGGCTCGAGCAAATCATTGATCGCGACGATTTCGATGTCTTTAAATTCTTTGGTGACCGCACGGAACACCATGCGCCCAATACGGCCGAAGCCGTTAATGCCGACTTTAATTGTCATGATTCAAGACTCCTGAGTTTCCAAGTTAGTAACGGTTACCGAAATTCGTTAGGTCAGCGCTTCTACGGCTTTGACCACGTTCTCTGCCGTAAAACCAAAGTGCTTGAACAGTGCGGGAGCCGGAGCGGATTCGCCGAAGGTGTTGATCCCGACGACCTTGCCGTCGAGGCCCACGTATTTAATCCAGCCGTCGGTCACCCCGGCCTCCACAGCGACGCGAGCACGCAGCTTGGCGGGCAACACGGATTCACGGTAAGCGGCATCTTGCGCGTCGAACACATCGGTTGACGGCATAGAGACCACGCGCACCTGCCTGCCTTTGGCAGCAAGTAATTTCTGCGCATCCATGGCCAAGCCGACCTCGGAACCGGTCGCAATAATAATCGCTTGTGGCTTGCCACCTTCGGCTTCGCTCAGCACATAACCGCCGCGCGCGATACTGGCAATTTTAGCGGCATCACGCGCCTGATGTGGCAGAGCTTGACGCGTAAAGATCAGGCAGGTTGGACCACCACTGCGCTCGACGGCGAATTTCCATGCCACGGCGCTTTCCACGGTGTCGCAGGGACGCCACGTCGACATATTGGGAATCAAGCGCAGCGTAGCCGTTTGCTCGACACCTTGATGGGTCGGACCGTCTTCACCCAAACCAATGGAGTCGTGCGTGTACACGAAGATGGTCCGAATCTTCATGAGCGCCGCCATGCGCAGGGAATTGCGTGCATATTCGGAGAACATCAGGAAGGTGCCGCCGTAAGGAATGAAGCCGCCATGCAAAGTAATGCCGTTCATGATGGCCGACATGCCGAACTCACGCACACCGTAATAAATATAGTTGCCGCCTTTGGATTCCTTGCTGACGGGATTGAGCACTTTCCAGTCGGTGAAATTGGATCCGGTTAAGTCGGCCGAACCACCCAGCAGCTCGGGCAAAACCGGCCCAAAACCATTCAACGCATTCTGCGAAGCTTTGCGCGACGCAATGGTCTCGCCCTTGGTGTTTACTGCGCTAACGAATTCAGCCGACTTCGCTTGCCAATCCTTGGGTAACGCACCTTGTGTGCGACGCTCGAATTCCGCAGCCAGTTCCGGGTGCGCTTTTTTGTACGCGGCAAACTTGTCGTTCCAGCTCTTCTCGGCTTGGGCGCCTTTGTCGCGCGCATTCCAACCGGCGTAAATGGTGTCGGGGACAACGAATGCCTCATGCGTCCAGCCGAGATTTTTGCGGGTCGCAGCGACTTCGTCTGCGCCCAATGCTTCGCCGTGGACTTTGTGGGTGCCCGCTTTGTTAGGCGAGCCCCAACCGATGATGGTCTTGCAGCAAATCATGGACGGCTTGTCGGTGACTTTACGCGCAGCTTCAATGGCCTTTTTTACAGCTTCGGAGTCATGACCATCGACCTTGGGAACCACGTGCCAACCGTAGGCTTCGAAGCGCTTCGGCGTATCGTCCGTGAACCAACCTTCCACGTGCCCGTCGATGGAAATTCCGTTGTCATCGTAAAACGCAATTAACTTGCCGAGGCCCTGCGTGCCCGCAAGTGAACAGGCTTCATGAGAGATACCTTCCATCAAGCAACCGTCACCCAAAAACACGTAGGTGTAGTGATCAACGATCTCATGCCCGTCGCGATTAAATTGTCCGGCCAGCACTTTTTCCGCGAGCGCCATGCCGACCGCATTGGCGATACCTTGGCCGAGGGGTCCGGTCGTGGTTTCTACGCCGGGGGTGTAGCCGTATTCGGGATGACCCGGAGTTTTAGAGTGAAGCTGGCGGAAATTTTTCAGCTCGTTTATTGGCAAGTCGTAGCCGGTCAGATGCAGCAGCGAGTAAATCAGCATGGAGCCATGGCCGTTGGACAACACGAAACGGTCACGATCCGCCCACTTGGGATTGTTCGGATTGTGCTTCATGTAGTCGTTCCAGAGCACTTCGGCGATATCGGCCATGCCCATCGGCGCCCCGGGATGTCCCGAATTGGCTTTTTGAACGGCATCCATACTCAACGCACGAATGGCGTTGGCTAATTCTCGGCGGGCTGGCATGTAACTCTCCTAAGGCAAGGTTAAAAATCGAAACTATTCAGCACTGGAGACAACGCGAACACATCAATATTCGAGGCGCGTTGACTATGAATTCACTTGTTTCTAAGCGTCGCCGGGGTGGCTGCCCCGCGCGCGAGGGGCGATTTTCGCTCATCCATCAAAAATGAGCAACATTCACGCAGACAGGTAAAAAATAGTGGAATAACTGCGGGCACAAAAAAGCCGTCGGCATTTCCGCCGACGGCTTGGGTCAAGCGGTGAGCTTACTCGGACGCAACCACGCTGCGCTGATTCAACGCCTGCACCGGGCGGGCGTTGTTGCCGACTGCGGCGACAAATGACTTCACTTGCTCAGCCGAGACGGTGGTTGGCTCTTTCATCACAAACCATTGCACACCTTCTGAACACGGTGGCGTCGTCAACGAACCTTTGAAGTGATAGAACGACTGTTTCGCAGGCAGCAGGTCCGCTGCATTGATCTGCGCGGTCAACGTCGTTTCCTTGTTGATCTCTTTCGGGATGTTCGCCCACACCGGATCAAGCGTCTTATTGGCATTACCACCTTGCATGAACACGCCTACAACCGCGAGCTCACCCTTGTCGTTCTTGTGGACCAGGTGCAATTCCATATCGAACGGCTTTTTCTTTACGGTGTTTTCGCTGGGGCTATGGAAATGGAATTGCACTAGCTTGTAAGTCTGTGCGCTGATCTTGATGGAACTGTCACCGCTGTAATTAACTTGAATGGTGTGACCGTTGTTCAAAATTTTGATAGGTGAGGGCTGATAGTTAAACTCAATCTTGGCTAAATCACCCTTGGCGGCATCACTAATATCAACAGGCGACTGTTCCAACCCGGCCTGACATTGCTTGAATTCCGCCTTCATTTCACCCCAGTGCGCCGGACCTTGTTCGCCTTCATAAGCCCAATGGGCTTCTTTGCCATGGCCTTCCGCACCCGCATAAACATTTAGCGCCAAGCCCATCGACGCTATACCGACAACGCATAACAAATTCCGCATGAAAATCCCCTTAGGTTAAGTTTTTACAATGTCAGTGTGGTTCGGGACACTGGCGTTTAAGGGGCGATAAGTTATCGGTATGTCTGCATTAGGTCAACAGCGAGATCAATTGGCATATCAATTAATGATGATTTTAGAGCGACTCAGGTTGTGGTTTCCGCTGTAATTCAGTAACGCGATCTACGTTGCGCACGTTGTTGACTATTTAATCCTGTCTAACCAATGTGCAGTCGAAGTCAACGCGGATATTACGAAATGGCTGAAACTACCCAGCGAGTGCCGGGTCTAATTAACATATCAGCAGCATGAGAAATCACTAAATACCGGTGCCGAAGCCTGCTGCGATCAGCAATTTTCGGAGCAGCGAAATTCAACTTTGCCCACCTGAATTTCCGGAGGTAACCACCATGGCAATGCTAAGACGACCCACTACAGTGGAAATTATTCAATGCGAGATATGCATGACTGAGATTCCAGTGTCCGAAGTCATGAGTTCAGAAGCACTGGACTACGTGATGCATTTTTGTGGACTGGAGTGCTATGACCAGTGGAGCAAGCAGGACTGCGAAGAAGTCGTTTGTTCTTCCCGATAGAGCACGAGCAGGAAACGCTCTGCTACATTTTGATTTTGCGGCAGGGCACTTGTACCACTTCTTCCAAAAATAATTGCTAGCCCCCTGATGGCTGCTTCGGTCTCAACGCAGGCGCGGAGGCACCGGCTCATTCAGCTCCAGCCAGTACAAGCAAAGCTTGCCTACAGCTTCAACAAAGCGGTTGAAATCCAGCGGCTTGCGAATGTAGCTGTTCGCGCCAAGCTGGTAACTGTTGACAAGATCCTGCTCTTCTCTGGAGGAGGTGAGAATAATGATCGGGAAAAGTCGGGTGCGATCATCTTTACGCAGGCGTTTAAGTACTTCCAAACCACTAATCTTGGGCAGTTTCAGATCCAGCAAAATGACCGTAGGTATTTTTTGCGGATTGCGGGCTCCATACTTTCCTTCGCAAAATAAAAAATCCAGGGCTTCAACGCCGTCGCGAGCAATAACGATGTCATTCGTAATTTTGCTTTTTTTAAGCGCGCGCTGCGTGAGCGTCTCGTCATCCGGATTGTCTTCGATCAACATAATGAATTTGTCGGGTGCCATTGTCGGACTCCTTGGCTGAGCGTGGTTGGTTTGTTGCTATGGTTAAGCGGTAAGGAGAAATAAAACACCGCGCCTTTTCCGACTGAACCTTCACCATAAATCCGGCCTCCATGACGGGACACAATGCGTTGTGCTGTGGCGCCCGATGCCGGTGCCAGAAAACTCACTGGAGTTATGCAGTCGTTGAAACGCGCCGAAAAGATTCCCTACATAGGTCATGTCAAAACCGGCGCCATTATCGCGTATGAAAAAGGTCTGCTCGGTTTTAGTCTGTGCGGCTCGCCCCAATTCAATATGGGCGGCGTCAGTTTTGCCGATTTCCAACCCACAGTTCCGGATCAGGATCTCTCGCCAGAAGTGCATCCTGATTATCCTAGAAACGGCTGTTGAACGGCCCGAGCAGTGCGACTCGTTGAGTACAGGGCAAGGCGCAACAACGATCAAAGCGGACCATTCCGTAGCGGAATGCGGGCAATGGAATTTCGAATCACAGCGATGGGATTAACCCGGAAACGTTAGTTGAACGGCCTGCGTAGTGCGACCCGTTGTGCGCGGCTTGGTTGCAACTCGGCGGAATGGGTCGCGTCGATCAGATCCCGTTGATCGGTCGCAAAAGATAGGATTCGATGCTGAGCGTTTACATACGCGTTCTCGGCAGCTTCGCGACGCTGGTCAAGCGCCATGCTTGATCTAGTTGGTGCGCCCGAAGGGATTCGAACCCCTGGCCTCTGCCTTCGGAGGGCAGCACTCTATCCAACTGAGCTACGGGCGCATGTGTTTGCAATATTACTGAGTAACCGACGTGTTCCTGTTGTCCTGCATGTGATCACTGAATTGCAGTCGCACTATTTTTTTACCCAGCTCCACGGACCTACGAACCGCTAGTTGTCGACCGGTTATTAAGGATAGCGTCTTAGCTAACTAGCGTCTATTGGGTGCGCTGATCCGGGGCATCTCACTTTCAATCCATTGTTCAGCCAGCGCATTTATTTCGTTCGCTTTGCGACCCGCCGTAATGATGGTATGCCCGATCACTATGCGAATGGTTCCAGGTTTTTTCATAAAGCCATGACGCGGCCAATACTCACCCGCGTTGTGCGCAACCGGCACCACCGGGAAGGCACTTTTTTCGGCTAACAACGCGCCGCCTTTGTGATAGGTGCCACGCTCCCCGGGTAAAACCCGCGTGCCTTCCGGAAATATCACGACCCAGCGCCCGGCACGCAGGCGCGCAGTCCCTTGCTCCACCAATTGGCGGACAGCTTTGGTGCCTTGGCTGCGATTGATGGCAATCGGTTCGAGCATCGCCAGACCCCAGCCGAAAAACGGAATCCACAACAACTCGCGCTTCATCAACCACACCTGCGGTGGAAAGACGAGCTGTAGCGCAAGTGTTTCCCAGGCGGATTGATGTTTGCAAAAGATAATGGCGGTGGTATCGGGGATATTGTCACGACCCTCTACCTCAAAACGCAGATTGCAGGTGACGCCCAGCCACCACAGCGTTACCCGCGCCCATTGCGAAATGAAGCCATAGCGTACGCGGAATGGAAACGGGGTAATCAGTAAACCGACCAAGGCAAACACGATCGCAAACAAAACCATTCCCGCGTTGAATAAAATCGAGCGCAGCGCCAGCATGTCTCAACTTACCAAGGCATCGACAGCCTGTGCTAGGTCGCTATAGATGGCGATGTCCTGCAACTCGGCGGCGTGCTTATCGAGGGTACGCTGGCCCTTGCCGGTTTTTACCAACATGGGAGTCGCGCCGACTTCACGCGCGGCTTGAACATCGCGCCACGAGTCGCCGATGCTGGGCACGCCATCAAGATCGACCTGAAAGCGCCTGGCGATTTCACGCAATAGCCCGGCTTTGGGCTTGCGACATTCACAACCATCTTCCGGTCCGTGCGGGCAGAAAAATATTCCGTCAAGACTTGCCCCGTGGCCCGCCAGTTCGCGCTGTAATTTTTCGTGAATTGCGTTAAGCGCGCCAATGTCGAACAGACGGCGCGCAATGCCCGACTGATTGGTGGCAACCACAACAGTGAAGCCCACTTGCTTCAGGCGCGCGATGGCCACTAGGGAACCGGCGACAGGAATGAACTCGTCCGGCGATTTTATGTAGTCGTCGGAATCTTCGTTAATGACACCGTCGCGATCAAGGATGATGAGTTTCATAGGATATGAGGCAGAGGGTGGGCAGCGCCCACCCTACGTTTGTAGCCGTGAAATGTCGGCGACACGCAGAAATAGCGCGCGTAGCTGGCTTAGTAATGCCAGGCGATTGGTACGCAATGCCGGGTCGTCCGCCATCACCATGACTTTATCAAAAAAAATGTCAACACTCGCGCGCAACGCGGCGAGTTTTTGCAGCGCACCTTCATAGTCGCGGGCATCGAACAACGGTGTGACTGCTTTGCTTAGCGCCACCAGGGTGTCGGCCAGTGCGCGCTCCGCGTCGTCTTTCAGCAGGGCTGGATTCACGTCGCCGAAAATGTCACTACCCGCTTGTTTCAGAATATTGCTGATACGTTTGTTGGCGGCGCTCAGGCTTGCAGCTTCGGGTAATTTTCGAAACGCCGTGACTGCGCGCACGCGCCGATCAAAGTCATACGGCTGCGACGGTCGCAATGCGAGCACGGCTTCGAATGCATCGGTATCAACACCGGCATCGGAGTAATACGCGCGCAGCCGCTCCATCATGAAATCGTACACGGGAGTGGCAACATTTTTTACGCTGAGCTTGTCGCCACAGTGCAGTTGCGCCGACTCCAGCAGATTAACGAGATCCACATCCAGGCGTTGTTCAATGATGATGCGCAGTGCACCCAGCGCAGCACGACGCAATGCAAACGGATCTTTGTCGCCGGTGGGTGCTTGCCCAATTCCAAAAATGCCGACCAAAGTGTCAAGCTTGTCGGCAATCGCCACGGCCTGGCCAACTTTTGAAACCGGTAGCGCATCGCCTGCGAAGCGCGGCATGTATTGCTCGTCGAGCGCCTGCGCAACATCGGCAGCTTCGCCATCATGCTGCGCGTAGTAGCGACCCATGATGCCTTGCA
>JANMQQ010000389.1:0-5626 GCA_031370545.1 Gammaproteobacteria bacterium | reverse complement strand
GCCGAGTTGTTCATACCTGACGCTTTCGACTTTAAGCAGCATCATGCTGCACTTTTTGCACTTGGGACTTGAAACCGCCCAGTCTCTTGAAGGTATTTTTTAATCATGAAATCAGCTGGGCCTGTGCCAGAGGGGTAATTTGGATTTGGGGGGCGGCTCTAGACTCGGCTTCAAAACAAAATTGTGTGCCGCCGGAAGTCAGCTTATGCGAATAGCGATGCTGAAAAAGCGATTTTGCCACTTTATGCTACTGGGTTGTGCAGCGCTGTCTGCATGCGTAAGCGCCGCCGAGCTTCGTACTGAGCAAGTGCCGTGGCCGCAACTACCGCCATGTAAAGTATGTTTAATGATCGAGTTCGACGTGCTGCGGATGCAAATGTCCCGCGATCTTATAGGTAAAATCGTCGTCGTTAACTTGAGTGTTGCAAACTTGTCCATTGTGCCGAGCGGTTTCGGTGACATGGATAGTTTTGGTTTTATCGTTCAAGAACCCGAACGGATTACGACACTTTTTAAAACAGGAGGTATCTTCACAGGGGCCTTTGAAAGACTACGCATTGTTACCAATGAAGATTTTTTTGACCGTTTGGGGGAATCGCTGCCTGCGGATAAAGCGCTTTCTGCGATGCGCAACGTTTTGCTGAAGGATGCGGTTCGTTACACCAAGGCAAAGCAGGGCAAGGTCGCGGCGTTTCGTATATACAGCGCGCGTCCCAATGATGAGCGCGTTTATATTGTCGTCGACGGGTATGAGCGGATCATCCAGATTGCGGGGCATCTGACAGATGAGCTGTACAGAGAGTTTTTAGCTCGGTTAACAGTCGTTTTTTGAGGTGGGATGGACAATGCTCACCCCACGCTTTGAATACAACACGAATCCTGAATCGAGATAGAGGTGGTAACCATGGCACGTGTATTCAACTTCAGTGCAGGCCCGGCGGTGTTGCCGGAAGCGGTGTTGCAAAAAGCCCGCGAGGACATGCTCGACTGGCATGGCAGCGGGATGTCGGTGATGGAGATGAGTCACCGTGGCAAGGAATTCATGTCGATTGCGCAGGACGCGGAAAAAGCGTTGCGCGAGCTGATGAATATTCCGGCCAATTACAAAGTGCTATTTCTACAAGGCGGCGGGTCGGCGCAGTTTGCGATGGTGCCGATGAATTTGCTGCGCGGCAAAACCACTGCGGATTATGTCAACACCGGCGAGTGGTCGAAAAAAGCCATCAGCGAAGCCAAGCGTTATTGCTCGGTGAATATTGCGGGTAGCAGCGAAGCGAGCAAGTTCACCACCGCGCCGCAGCAGGCTGAGTTGAAGCTCAACAAAGACGCTGCGTTCGTGCACTACGTGGCCAATGAAACCATCGGTGGTGTGGAGTTCAATTACTTGCCCGACACCGGTGGCGTGCCGCTGGTGACGGACCTGTCCTCGACAATTTTGTCGCGCCCGGTCGATGTGTCGAAATTCGCGCTGATCTACGCGGGTGCGCAAAAGAACATCGGCCCGGCGGGATTGACCGTGGTGATCGTGCGCGACGACTTGATCGGCCAGACGCTCGCGGGCACGCCGACCATGTACGACTACAAAATTCACGCCGAAAACGAGTCGATGTACAACACGCCGCCGACCTTCGGCTGGTATCTGGCGGGCTTGGTGTTTGACTGGATCAAACAGCAGGGCGGTTTGAGCAAAATGGCTGAGATCAACAAGCGCAAAGCGATGAAGCTTTACAATTACGTAGATGAGTCCGGATTCTACAAAAACCCGGTCGATCCGAAATGCCGTTCGTGGATGAATGTGCCGTTTACGTTGAAAGATGCCGCGCTCGATGAACCGTTCCTGAAAGAAGCCAAAGCCGCCGGTTTGGTTGCGCTGAAGGGTCATCGTTCGGTTGGCGGCATGCGCGCCAGCATTTACAACGCGATGCCCGAAGCAGGGGTCGACGCGCTGATAAAATTGATGGTGGACTTCGCGAAACGTAAAGGCTAACCATGTTCAAAATTCTCACGCTCAATAACATCTCCGTGCGCGGTCTCGAACGCCTGCCGCGCGACCAATACGAAGTCGCATCCGAGATTCAACGCCCGGACGCAGTCCTAGTGCGCTCGGCCGACATGCACAAGATGGACATTCCCGAAACCGTGCGTGCGATTGGTCGCGCGGGTGCAGGTGTCAACAATATCCCGGTGGAGAAAATGAGCGCGCGCGGCGTTCCGGTATTCAATGCGCCGGGCGCCAATGCCAATGCAGTGAAAGAGTTGGTGGTCGCCAGCATGTTGATCGCCTGCCGTAATCTCGGCCCCGCATGGGACTTTGCGCGCAAGCTGGATGGCGACGATGCGGCGCTGCACAAACTCACCGAAGCGGGCAAAAAAGATTTCGCCGGTTACGAATTGCTCGGTCGCACGCTGGGCGTGATTGGTTTGGGTGCGATTGGTCGTGAAGTCGCCAACTCGGCGATTGCGCTGGGCATGCGCGTGATCGGTTTCGACCCCGGCATTACCGTTGAGGGTGCATGGCGCCTGTCCTCGACTGTTGAGCAGGCGCGCAGCATTGATGATCTGGTCGCGCGTGTTGACTTTATTTCGTTTCATGTGCCGCTCAACGATGCGACGCGCAACCTGCTCAATCCCGCGCGCGTTGCGCTGATGCGCAAGGGCGCGGTGGTGTTGAACTTCGCGCGCGAAGGCATCGTCGATGATGCAGCGGTGCTGGACGCACTCAACAGCGGCAAGCTTTACGCTTATGTGTGTGACTTTCCGACGCAGAAAACCAAAAACCATCCGCGCGTGGTGACCTTGCCGCACCTGGGCGCGTCCACCGAGGAAGCTGAAGATAATTGCGCAGTGATGGTCGCAAACCAGATCCGCGACTATCTGGAAAACGGCAATGTGTACAACTCGGTAAACTTTCCTGAGGTCGTCATGCCGCGTGCGGACGGACATCGCGTGGCGGTGGTGAACGCCAATGTGCCCAACATGGTGGGTCAGATCTCGACAACGATGGCCAAGGCCAACCTCAATATCATCGACATGCTCAACAAGTCGCGCGGCGAGTTGGCATACACGCTGATTGACGCCAACGCGGCATGTTCGGCGCAAGTGGCGAAGGAAATCCAGAGCATCAAGGGTGTGCTGGCAGTGCGGTGTTTGTAATAAGCTGACCGTAGGGTGGATTAGGTGCACCTCATCCCGGCCTTCTCCACTACTTAAGTGGAGAAGGAGCAAACGCATCCTCCCCACGATGTGGGGAGGTGTGAGGTAAGATTGGCGCCGTAATCCATCGACGATGAACTTGAACATGGCCAACAACGACCAACTCCAAGCTATCCGCACTCGCATCGACGCCTTGGACGAGCAGATCCAGGCGTTGATTTCCGCGCGGGCGAAATGTGCTCAGGAAGTGGCGCATATCAAAGGTGCGGGTGCAGACTTTTATCGTCCGGAGCGTGAAGCGGAGGTGTTGCGGAAAATTGCAGGCCGCAATAGCGGACCCTTGTCCAACGAAGAAATAGCGCGCTTGTTTCGTGAAATCATGTCCGCGTGTCTCGCGCTCGAGCAGCCGCTCAAGATTGCATTTCTCGGCCCGGATGGGACATTTACGCAAGCGGCGGCACTGAAGCAATTCGGCCATTCAGTATCGACCGTGCCATTGCCTGCAATCGACGCCGTGTTCCGCGAAGTGGAATCCGGTGCTGCCAACTATGGCGTGGTGCCGGTGGAGAATTCCACCGAAGGCATGATCAATCACACGCTCGATATGTTTCTGAATTCACCGTTGCACATTTGCGGCGAAGTGGAATTGCGCATCCACCATAATCTGATGGGTGCGATGAGCGATGCTAAACAGATTCGCCGCATCTATTCGCACAGCCAGTCATTGGCACAATGTCGCGAGTGGATCGAAGAAAACGCGAGCGGTATTGAGTTGGTGAATGTCGCGAGTAATGCCGAAGCCGCGCGCCGCGCCAAAGGCGAGCAGGATGCAGCTGCGATAGCAGGCGAAACCGCTGCGGCGATTTACGGTTTGAATTTACTGGCACGCAATATCGAAGATGAACCTGACAACACCACACGCTTTTTGGTCGTCGGACGCAACAGCGTGTTAGCCAGTGGCAATGATAAAACCACGTTACTGCTGTCGACTGCGAACAAGCCGGGCGGTTTGTTTCAGTTGCTGCAACCACTGGCGCGACACGGCGTGTCGATGACGCGCATCGAGTCGCGCCCGTCACGGCGCGGCATGTGGGATTACGTTTTCTTTGTCGATATCGAAGGCCATGCGCAGAGCGAACCGGTGAAAACCGCGCTTCTGGAATTGCAGCAACAAGCCGCGTTGTTGAAGATACTTGGATCGTATCCGCGCGCGGTGATTTGAAACGCTATATTCCTCGCGTCCCTCCCCTCCTTATTTTCAAGGAGGGGTGGACGCGCAGCGGACGGGGTGGTTGTTCAGTCGTTCTCGTAACGTCAACTGCAACCACCCCGCCCCGGCAACTGCTCCTGCGTTGCTCTAACTTCCGCCATCCAGGGCGGTCGCCTTCGGCACCCCTCCTTGAAAATAAGGAGGGGAGTTCATTATCTGGGTAGGTAAATCATCATGTCACGTCCCTCGTTCTCCGATCTCGCTGTCGCCGGTGTGCGTTCACTGAAACCTTACGTTCCCGGCAAGCCGGTTGAGGAACTCGAGCGCCAATACGGCGTAAAAAACGCTATAAAGCTCGCATCCAATGAAAATCCGTTAGGTGCCAGCCCCAAGGCTTTGGCAGCACTACGTGACAATTTAACGCAGCTCGAACGTTACCCGGATGACGCCGCATACGCGTTGAAAAATAAGCTGGCGCAGCAGCATAAGGTGAAGCCTGAGCAGATTACTTTGGGCAATGGGTCGAGTAACTTGCTCGAGCTCGCCGCGCGTGTGTTCGTCGCACCAGATCAAGAAGTCGTGTTTTCGCAATACAGCTTTTTGCTGTACCCAATAATCGTGCAGGCGATTGGTGCAAAGCCGGTGGTGGTTGCCGCGAAGAATTACGGTCACGACCTGGACACGATGCGTGCCGCGATTAATGCGAATACCAAACTCGTGTACATCGCCAACCCCAACAACCCTACCGGCACTTGGTTGACGTGTGCGGCGTTGGAAAAATTTTTGGATCGCGTGCCTCAGCACGTGATAGTCGTCATGGACGAAGCCTATTTCGAATTCGGTATGGCGCTGGGTCTTGACGATTATGCCGATGCGATGCTGTGGCTGGAAAAATATCCAAACGTAATTGTGACGCGTACTTTTTCCAAAGCGTTCGGTCTGGCCGGTTTGCGCGTCGGCTATGCGGTATCGCACCCGGAAGTAGCTGACCTGCTCAGCCGGGTGCGTGCGCCGTTCAACGTCAATTCGCTCGCGTTGATCGCTGCGCAGGCAGCACTGGGCGATCACGCGCATTTGTCGAATACGCAAGATGTCAACAAAAAAGGGCTCGCGCAACTGACAGACGGGTTGACCCAACGGGGTTTCGCAGTCATTCCATCCGCCGCTAATTTTGTGTGTGTGGATGTCAAAGCTGATGCCGCCCAAGTGTACGAAGGCTTGTTGCGCGCAGGCGTGATTGTGCGTCCGGTCGCGGGCCTTGCG
>JANMQQ010000386.1:0-10483 GCA_031370545.1 Gammaproteobacteria bacterium | reverse complement strand
GGTAAGGTTCTTCGTGTATCTTCGAATTAAACCACATGCTCCACCACTTGTGCGGGTCCCCGTCTATTCCTTTGAGTTTTAATCTTGCGACCGTACTCCCCAGGCGGAATGCTTCATGCGTGAGCGTCGGCACTGACTGTGACCAGCCAACACCTAGCATTCATCGTTTAGGGCGTGGACTACCAGGGTATCTAATCCTGTTTGCTCCCCACGCTTTCGCGCCTCAGTGTCAGTATTGATCCAGATAGCCGCCTTCGCCACTGATGTTCCTCCCGATATCTACGCATTTCACCGCTACACCGGGAATTCCACTCTCCTCTACCAAACTCGAGCGAGCCAGTATCGAATGCAATTCCTAGGTTGAGCCCAGGGCTTTCACATCCGACTTAACTTGCCACCTACGCGCGCTTTACGCCCAGTAATTCCGATTAACGCTTGCAACCTCTGTATTACCGCGGCTGCTGGCACAGAGTTAGCCGTTGCTTCTTCTCTAGGTAACGTCAAGATTCCGTGGTATTAGCACGAAACTTTTCTTCCCTATTGAAAGGGCTTTACAACCCGAAGGCCTTCTTCACCCACGCGGCATTGCTGGATCAGGGTTTCCCCCATTGTCCAAGATTCCCCACTGCTGCCTCCCGTAGGAGTCTGGGCCGTGTCTCAGTCCCAGTGTGGCTGATCGTCCTCTCAGACCAGCTACCGATCGTTGCCTTGGTAGGCCTTTACCCTACCAACTAGCTAATCGGGCGTAGGCCGATCCTATAGCGCGAGGTCTTGCGACCCCGCTTTCCTCCGTAGAGGGTATGCGGTATTAGCTTGGGTTTCCCCAGGTTATCCCCCACTATAGGGCACGTTCCTACGTATTACGCACCCGTCCGCCACTCGTCAGCACCCTTGCGGGCCTGTTACCGTTCGACTTGCATGTGTTAAGCATGCCGCCAGCGTTCAATCTGAGCCAGGATCAAACTCTTCAGTTAAATATTACTGGCTGTATTACAACCAATACTTCTTGATGTAGCAACTACAAAAATAGTTACTTATCTCTGATAAGAAGCTACATCGATTTCTTTCGGTGAATACCGATTACCATCGCAAGCGCCCACACAAATTACCTGATCTAAATTTTTAAAGAGCGCTGGACGTGCAGTCCAGTAAGGAGGCGGTATTATACGGAGAACTCTTAACCCGTCAACCCTTTCTTGCCTCCCCTACAACGTCACAAAACGTCTGTGGGTTGAAGGAGGGCGCATTATACGTACGCTCGACTGGACGTCAAGGATAATTATTTGGCCAGGTAAAAACGCGTGGGCGCCAGAATCACTCGCGAGACAAAGTTACTTTGGCGATCCGGTGCTTCCCCACTTGGTAAACATGGGAGCTTTCCACTTTTAGTCTTAGCTTTTCATCCTCTACGCGCTCGCCGTCGATACGCACAGCTCCCGATCTGATCATACGCAAAGCCTCGGATGTGCTTGAGGTCAAGCCCGCCTCCTTTAACATCTGGCTGATCAGTAGCCCTACAGGTGCAACTAACTTTATTTCCATGAGCTCAGCCGGGAGTCTCTTCTCACGAAACCGGGCAATAAAGTCATTCTCTGCGCCTTCACCGGCTGCGACACCATGAAAGCGCGCAACAATCTCTCGGGATAAGCTGAGTTTTGCGTCCCGAGGATGCATAGCAACTTTTAACGCGGAAATCTCCGCAGCCGATCTGGCTGAAAGCAAATCGTAATAGCGCCACATCATGGGATCGGAGATTGACATCAACTTGCCAAACATTTGATTGGGCGGTTCCTGTACGCCAATGTAGTTGCCTAGCGACTTTGACATCTTCTGGACCCCATCCAACCCTTCGAGTATAGGCATCACTATCGCGACTTGGGGAGATTGCTGATAAAGACGCTGAAGCTCACGGCCCACTAGAAGATTGAATTTTTGATCAGTTCCACCAAGCTCTACATCCGCCTTCAACACGACTGAGTCGTAGCCTTGTATCAACGGGTAAAGAAATTCGTGAATCGCAATTGTTTGCCCTGTTGAATAGCGCTTTTGGAAATCATCGCGCTCCAACATACGGGCAACTGGGTACTTCGCCGCGAGCTGAATAAAGTCGGCCGCGCGCAAATCATTCATCCAGCTTGAATTGAACATGACCAAGGTTTGTTCAGGATCGAGAATTTTGAACACTTGCTGCTCATACGTGCGAGCATTTTCGATAACTTCATCGCGCGTTAATGGTCGGCGAGTAGCGCTTTTGCCCGTGGGGTCGCCGATCATTCCGGTAAAATCGCCAATGAGGAATACTACTTCATGCCCCAAAACCTGGAATTGACGCAGCTTGTTAAGCAGCACCGTATGCCCGAGATGCAGATCTGGCGCAGTCGGGTCAAATCCGGCCTTTATCCTTAACCTCCGGCCAGATTTCAATTTCTCAACTAAATCTTGCTCAAGTAAGATTTCGGTAACTCCGCGCTTGATGAGCTCAAGAGCCTCCTCAACTGAATGCATAATTTTATCCTAATAGCGAGGCCAATTTGTCGTAGCCGGTGGCTCGGAGTTGTACTATTCACAAGTTTAAAACGACTAAGCGCTACGCACTAAATCTATATTTGTCGCCCAGCAGGCGAATTTTGCATTCGCCGTCGGGAAATTCGTACACCTGCACCAGCGACAATGGCGCGTTCAGCAGTTTGGCAACGCGCCTTGCTTGCGCTGCGCTGTCGTCGAACGCAAGCAGTTGGGGTGTGTTCATAGCTCCAAATAACTCCGCGTAATGTCGTCAGCGGTGCCGGGGCGGTAGCCGCTGTCTTGCTGAGCAAACTTGCGCGCGAACTGAAAGTCGGCGGGAAATTCCGCGTGCACGTGATATAGCGCTTCCCCGGCGACCACCTGCTCGCCGACTTCTTTAACAAGTCGACACCCGCTCCTTTATCCATCGGCGCACCGGCCATGCGCGCGATTTTGGCGAGCTGATAATTGTCGATCGCCGTGACGATGCCGGTGGTGGTTGCTGTGATTTCAAAAGTGAGTGCACCGAGTGGATAAACCTAGAAACGGCAGTTGACCGCTGCAAGGCTCAAGCAAGTGCGTGCGGGTCTTGATATTTTTGGCCCCGACATGCCTCACCCAGAAGGTGAGGCCCGCTACGGCCTGCGCAGCACGCCCCGTTGTGCACATGGCTACGTTGCAACTCGTCGGAATAGCCCGCTATCTCGCCCGTGCGTTCGAGAAATTTATGCTCGCGACGACCGCTCCGCCGGTCTTGTTGGCATCACAAACTGCGGGTTAACTGCCGTTTTTAGGATCAACGTTTCCAATTGCGGACGGTTCACGTCCTTGCCTGACGCTTTATCGGTGAACACCCGATCCAGTGCCGCGCCGTCCAGCTGTCGTTCCGGGTTTTGGTCAAAGCTACTGGCTCGGATGTACCCAATCTGCTGCCCTGCCATGGCCATCCCCTGTGAAGTGTCAGGCTGGACTCCATGACCCTTGCGAAGTTCTGTCAATAAATGCGTTTTTGGACTCTATTCTGACGTGAAAGCGGTGTCATCCCTGACATCAGGTTAGGCTATAGGCCAATCTGATACTCTGCGCTGGCGGATATCAGGCCATTGTGGAACTCGTGTAGAGTGCCTAGGCTCGACTCTATTAAGCATAAGGGCTCCATGATCGACGTATGGAAGGTGGTTATAGCGAGCTAATCGGGCTATTCCTCGTGCGTCACACTCTTGATAATGTAGCCGCCGGATTTTTCGTCGTATTCCAGCGCAAGCAGTTTGCGGGTTTGCGCTTCTTCCAGCAGTTCGCCGAACGAGCGAAAGCCGTGATAATTCTCGTTGAAACCGGGATTGCGGCGCTTCAACGCCTGCTTGACCATCGAGCCCCACACCTTGTCTTCATCGCCGCGTTATTCGAACAGCGCTTGCACGGTTTCCATTACGACGTCGAGCGCTTTACTACTGGCAGTGATGATTGAAGACGCGAACGGTAATCAAGCGTCGAAGCAGGCCACCTACACCACGCCTTAGTGCGTAGCGCAGTGGAGTAAAAAAGTAGAAAGGGGTCTTCGGGCCCCTTTTTTGCGCTGGTAGCGGAAAACATCGACGCTGCCCATGCGGTGATCGCCTGGGCAGATCGGCGCCTTTGGGATCGATTGCAAACCGAGCTCATGACGGGGCTGATTAACGACGGCGAACTACGGGCGGGTTGGGCAAAGAAACTGGCGATATCCAAGTAACGGGAAAAAATCACGTTCCAGTGGTGAGGCGCCGATTTACGCGTTACTTCGCTTGAAGTGGGAAGCGCTCCGGATGTGAAATAATTTCTTCGGTTAAATCAACGTCCAGGTCCGGCCAGTAGTAGTGTCCAGGTGTGGGCTCTTCAACATTGAGAATTTTTCCCACAGGCACGTCCCTGAACCACGGGAAGTTTTCGTAGGACATGAATAATTCATTGCTTTGAGTCAACAGCCACACGCCATGATTTGAAATATGGGTGACTTCAACCTGGGAAGTGTTTGTGCCAAGCGCATTTGAGCTCATTGTGATGCACCTCGATAATTTGCTCGATCTCTTTGAGTTGGTTCCGCGACAACCGGAAGTTATTTGCCAACTCGATGTGTGGCTCTAACCAGAACTTCGCTTCACCGTCTCCACAGTAGACGTGTACATGCATCCGCGACTCTTCCCGAGAGAAGAAGAAAAAACGATAACCATTTTCGCGAAACACTGTCGGGCTCATGTAGACATCATGATAGCGGAAGAATCACTTGCGACGCATAACTTAAACTAGGCGCCGGTGTTATCGAAAACGTTGTGTTTCTCAGTCGGCCTTTTATTCCTCGCGCGCCACACTCTTGATGATATAGCCGCCGGATTTTTCGTCGTATTCGAGTGCGAGCAATTTGCGGGTTTGCGCTTCTTCCAGCAATTCGCCGAATGAGCGGAAGCCGTGGTAGCTCTCGTTGAAGCCGGGGTTGCGGCGCTTGAGCGCTTGTTTGACCATCGAGCCCCACACTTTGTCTTCATCGCCGCGTTCTTCGAATAAAGCCTGCACGGTTTCCATTACGACATCGAGTGCTTCTTGGCGTTTGTCGTCTTCTGAAGGAGGCGTGGTGATGGTGGGTTTGTCAGATTTTTCGGTGGGTGAACGACGACGGCGCGCGGCGCGTGGTTTGGCTGCTTCGCGAACCAGATCGTCGTAGAAGATGAATTCGTCGCAATTCGCGATCAGCAGGTCAGATGTTGACTGTTTTACGCCAACGCCGATCACGACTTTGTTGTTCTCGCGCAGCTTGCTGACCAGCGGTGAAAAATCCGAATCGCCGCTGATGATGACGAACACGTCGACGTGCGACTTGGTGTAACACAGATCCAACGCATCAACGACCAGACGAATGTCGGCCGAGTTTTTTCCGGACTGACGCACATGCGGAATCTCGATCAACTCGAACGCCGCCTCGTGCATCGCCTTTTTGAATTCTTTGTATCGCTCCCAGTCGCAGTAGGCTTTCTTGACGGTGATGCTGCCTTTGAGCAGCAGGCGCTCCAGAACTTTTTTAATGTCAAAAGCCGCGTACTTCGCGTCGCGGACGCCGAGCGCGACATTTTCAAAATCGCAGAACAAGGCCATGTTTTGGGTTTTGGTTTTAGTGGTCATGCAGGCTCTCGTAAGTGCTACGCTGTGGGGATCAAGGCCCCACAGCGTAGCAAGCCCGTCAGCTTTTTAGAAACGGATAATCCGCGTAGCCTTTTTCGCCACCCATATAGAAGGTGGATTGATCCGCGATGTTGAGCGGCGCGCGTTGCTCGAAGCGCTTAGGCAGATCCGGATTGGCCAGATACAAACTGCCGAACGCAATCAGGTCGGTGTCGCCTGCGGCGAGTGCGGCATTGGCGCGGTCTTGATCGTAGCCACCATTGGTAATGTAGCTGCCCTTATAGATTTTGCGCAGCTTGCGCAAGTCAAACGCCGGGCCGGCTGCGCCCGGTGTTTGTGCGCCCATTTCGGTGACGTGCAGGAATGCCAGACCGAAATTGTTGAGCTTGTCTACCACGTAACTGAACGTCGCTTCGGGATTGGAATCGCGCATGTCGTTATACGGTTGCAGCGGCGACAAGCGGATGCCGACCCGGTTCGACCCCCACACCGACACTACCGCCTGCGTCACTTCGAGCATCAGTCGTGCGCGGTTCTCAACCGAACCGCCGTACTGGTCGGTGCGCTGGTTGCTGCCGTCGCGTAGAAACTGGTCGAGCAGATAGCCGTTGGCGCCATGAATTTCGACGCCGTCAAAACCAGCGCGTAATGCGTGTTCCGCGCCTTGACGATATTGCGCTACGACTCCAGGTATTTCCGATGTGCTCAGCGCGCGCGGTGTCTCATACGGCTTAAGGCCTTCATAGGTGTAGAGCTCGCCGACGGGTTTAATCGCTGACGGCGCCACCGGCAGCGCGCCGTTGGGCTGATAGCTGGAGTGCGAAATCCGCCCGACATGCCACAGTTGCAGGAAAATGCGCCCGCCCTTTTTATGTACCGCAGTGGTGACCGTTTGCCATGCAGTGACCTGCGCATCGTTATAGATGCCAGGCGTAAATGGATAGCCCTGACCCTCGGGTGCGACTTGCGTCGCTTCCGTGATGATCAAGCCCGCTGTCGCGCGTTGCGCATAATATTCGGCGGTGATCGGTTGCACTACCGCTTCGCGGTTGGCGCGATTGCGCGTCATGGGCGCCATGACGAGACGATTAGGTAGTTCGTGGGAACCGAGTTTTACCGGGGCTAACACAGTGATCGAGCTAGTTGCAGGCGACATGTTGATTCTCCTTTGTTAAACGAGTTAAACGAAAAAAATTTTTTGATTAAACGGAATGTTTACTATTCACCAATTACCCGAGCGCTGTGCTTAAACTTGCCCGAGCCCGCCATCCACCGCGATCTCGCTGCCGGTGAGGTAAGACGATTCGGTGCTTGTAAGGAACATCGCGACGCGCGCGACCTCATCCGCCGACCCAAAGCGATGCATCGGTGTTTGTGCCAGAATGCCCTGCGCCATTTGCTGCACCGCTTCCGGCGGCAAACCCATGCGTCCGTAAATCGGTGTTTCGATCGCTCCGGGACTGATCGCGTTGACGCGGATTTGTCTTGGCTGTAACTCGGCGGCGAGCGTGCGTGTCAGCGAGCGTACTGCCGCTTTGCTTGCGGCATACACGTTGATGTTGGGCCAGCCCTTTTGGTTCCCAACGCTGGTGGTAAACAACACCGTCGCGCCGTCGTTGAGCAAGGGAACAAATTTTTGCACGGTGAAAAAAGCGCCTTTCACGTTGATGTCGAAGGTCTTGTCGAAAAACGCCTCAGATACCTGATCGTAGGGTGTGAACTCGGCAATGCCCGCATTGACGAACAAGATGTCGATCCTGCCAAACTTCGCAGCCACGTCTTTCGCGGCAGCGTCAATTTGCGTTAACGAAGCCACGTCGGCTTTGATGGCGATGGCCTTGCCGCCAAGCATTTGGATTGCGGAGTCGAGGGTTTTGCCGTCGCGGCCAATGATGACAACTTGAGCTCCCTCTTGGACGAAGAGTTTCGCGGTGGCCAGACCGATGCCGCTGTTGCCGCCGGTGATCACCGCTGTTTTGCCGGTTAGTTTCATTGCTAATGCCCCTGTTAATACGTAACCATTTTAGTTACGTTTATGGTCAAAAAAATTACATGGTTTTTTCGATATCCGCCAACATCACTTTTTTCAACTCACGTTCATAAACGTTTTGGGCCCGATCAAGATGCACGCATAACGCGCCGCGCACCTTGCAACTCACCGCGCACTTGCGGTATTCCGGGTTCTCGTGCAACGGTACGAGTTCGGTGTCCGACATCACGGCGCGAAAGATGTCGAGCAGCGAAATACTTTTGGCACTGCGCGCCAACGAAAATCCACCCGATTTGCCGCGTTCAGCCCGCACCAAACCCGCGCGCGCCAGCTCACCGAGCAGGCGACGAATCACCACGGGGTTGGTGTTGACAGTATTTGACAGTACCTCAGACGTCATCTTCTCGCCCATAAAAGCCAAGGCCGTCATGATGTGCACTGCCATGGAAAAGCGGCTGCTCGATGTCATACGTAACTACTGTAGTTACTATTAAGAATAAAATCAAGCCTGCCTGGGTAACACGAACACTACGTTGGCGGTGCCACCACGGCGGAAGCGTAGGGGTGCCGGTGCTTGATCAAACCGCTGAACAAAAATACATCGAGCAGATTTTCGTAGGATTGCGGAGAAATCGCCACGTCGCCCGACCAGCAGCCGAGCGTTTGATATGCCGCGATGGTACGTGCAAGCACACTGCGTTCCACGCCAGGAAAAAATCCGGCATCAGCTTCCAGTGCAGCAATTTCTGCGGCGGGGGCGTGGTGCGCGAAGTCGCGTGCGCGTCGATAGGCACGCATGAAGGCGCGGGACACGTCGGTGTTCAGCCAGTCACGTGTTGCACACAAACTGCTGAACGCAACCGGGCCGACGGCATCACCTACCGCCGCGACCACGAAGCCGATCCGGTCATGCTCCAGTTGTTGAGGTGCCGGGCCTTGCAGATGTACATAGTCAGCTTGCCCGGTGCGAAACGCCCGTTCGATTGCGTTCACGTCACCCGCGTCGATGACGTTCAATTGGCCAAAGTCCACGCCTTGGCGATGCAGGCCGTATTTGAGCATCGCCAGAGGTTGGAAGAAATGATCGACCAACACGCTTTTGCCCGCGAGGCGACTCCAGGTGAAGTCGGGTTCGGGTGTGCGACCGGCAATGAAAAATCCATCACGTACATTGATTTGTGCGAAGTGCACGATGTGTAAAGCTGCGCCCCGTTCGAGCGCTGCAAAGCTGGTTGCCACCGCAGATTGTGCTACGTGACAGGTGCCGTTGATCAGACTATTCGCTACGGTACGGTTAGGTGTGGCAACAACGTAGGAAGGTTCCAAGCCTTCATCGCGCAAGTAACCACCGGCGATGCTCAGCAACAGCGGGCTGTAAAATGCGGAATGGCGCAAGGCCATGATGTTGATTTGCGCCATCAGAATTTTGCCTCGGTTTTAAGTCAAGCTTTGTTCCCTGAGCGGCTCGAACTGGGGCGCGCCTGTGGCTTGCCACCCCGTGGGCCGCGCGGAGGTTGCGGGCCGGAACGTGGCGCGCCACCTGGTCGTCCGCCCGGGCTGCTGCCTGCGCGGGGCGGATGCTTTTTTGCGGCACCGTGCTGAGGTTTTGCGCCACCACCGCCACGACGGGGTCCGCCATTGCGTCCATTGGGAATAACTTCCGCCTTGATGGACGGGTTAGGTGCGTAGCCCGCGATGACAACTTTGGGAAGTTCGCTTTTTAATACGCGCTCAATATCTTTGAGCAATTTGTGTTCGTCCACGCATACCAGCGACAGCGCTTCACCGGCGTTACCTGCGCGTCCGGTGCGGCCGATGCGGTGCACGTAATCTTCCGGTACGTTGGGCAATTCGAAATTCACCACGTGCGGTAACTGGTCAATGTCCAGACCACGCGCGGCGATATCAGTAGCCACCAATACGCGTACCACGCCTTGTTTGAATTCCGCTAGTGCGCGGGTGCGTGCGCCCTGACTTTTATTGCCGTGAATAGCGGCGGCGGTGATGCCGTCTTTTTCCAATTGTTCGGCGAGTCGATTGGCGCCGTGTTTGGTGCGGGTAAATACCAACACCTGCTGCCATTTATTCGAGCCGATCAAAAATGACAACAACTCGCGCTTGCGCTCGCGATCCACCGGGTGGACGACTTGAGTGACGAGTTCGGTGGTCGCATTGCGACGCGCCACTTGCACGTAGGCGGGTGAGCTTAACAAGCCATCAGCGAGCTGTTTGATTTCGTCGGAGAACGTTGCAGAAAACAGCAAGTTCTGTCGGCGCTTGGGCAGCAGCGCGAGAATTTTGCGAATGTCGCGGATGAAGCCCATGTCGAGCATGCGGTCAGCTTCGTCGAGCACCAGAATTTCGACTTTTGACAGGTCGACGGTTTTTTGCATGACGTGATCGAGCAATCGACCGGGTGTGGCGACTAAAATGTCAACACCGCGACGTAACGTGTCGGCTTGCGGATTGAATCCGACGCCGCCGAAGACCACGGTGCATTTCAATGACAGGTATTTGCCGTAAACGGAGATGCTCTCGGCTACTTGTGCGGCAAGTTCACGCGTGGGAGTGAGCACCAGCGAACGAATCGCGCGGCGTGTGCCTGCCGCCTGCGGCGCGCTTAAACGCTGCAACAGTGGCAGCGTAAAACCCGCTGTTTTGCCGGTGCCGGTTTGCGCGCCCGCCAGCAGATCGCGGCCTTCCAATACAATTGGAATCGCTTCGCGCTGGACAGGCGTGGGTTCGCGGTAGCCTTTTTCAGTTACCGCGCGCAACAGTTCGGCCGACAGGCCCAGGGTGTTAAATGAATTCAATTCGGATACTCCACAAAAAAGAACC
>JANMQQ010000373.1:0-8080 GCA_031370545.1 Gammaproteobacteria bacterium | reverse complement strand
CAGTGCTGCTGGTGGGCGAGAACGTCATCTTCGAATCCATGGTGGTCAATGAATACCTTGATGAGGCTTATCCGAATCGACTCCATCCACAAGATATTATTCTCCGCGCCAAGAACCGAAGCTGGATCGAGTTTGGCAGCGAGTGCATGTGGGATGCCTTCCATTTGAGCGTCAAGGAAACCGAGCGGGAATTTAATGAAGTTCGCGATGGGTTACTGAGCAAATTCGATCAACTCGAGAAAGTGGTGATAGCCGCACCGTTTTTTAACGGCGCCGCGTTTTCATTGGTGGACGCAGGCTATGCGCCCCTGCTCCAACGGCTGGACTATCTCGATAAGTTAAGACCCGGCATCTTCGACGTATCACGCCATCCTAAAATCAACACCTGGAAGAATAATCTTCTGCAGTTGGATGCGGTCACGAAATCCTGCGTACCGGAAATTAAGCAGCTCTACCACGCACACCTCTGGAAACGGCAGGGATATATTTCAAGGTTCCTGGACAAGACAAAATATAGCGGTGATGTGGTCAGGAGTGTTTACTGATGGATGACAGGGCTCAAGCTCGATGTAGCGAGCAAGTGATTGCGTAACAACCTACGCCCGATACGCCAGCCAATCTTGCTCGATTAGTCGGTCCATCGCCGTACGCACATGCGCAGGTTGCATAATCTTCGCTTTGCGTTTGTTCCAGGCATGCACGGCGCTTAGCACTTGGTCGAAATTTTGCCCACGCTGTTCGCGAGTCGCGACCCAATGCACGGTGGCAAGAAGTTCCATTCCATACGGCGATTGAAATCCATCAATTAGGTACGACACACGCTCAACACGCTGCGCTAATGCGGTATGAGATCCTTCCGCCAGAAATTGGTCCGCCTCGCTAAGTGCATCGGCAAGGGGCTCAATCTCCGCCTCAACAACACCATCACCCAAACCACGAATGAAGTGGCCTTCCATGCGATTTAAGGCATGGCGCAATTTCTCGGAATATGGGCCGTAGTTGTGTTTAACGAACGCAAGGTTTAAGCCCTCGCCGGATTCTTGCAGGAAGTAGCGAGCTTCTGCACTTCGATGCGCGACAGTCCGTACTCCAAGCTGCGATAAGAATCGAGCAATGTGAGGATCGCCGCGCAACCTGCCGTCATTCGTGGTCGCAGCGTATGCACTTCTGCAGTCATTGGAGTTGAAAAATCCATTCTACTCGGGTGATCGAAGGTCACTTTGCTGGCGAGGATTCGAAGCCACAAACGAACGCCTGCCGCTACGCTCTCTCGGCAAAGTGCGTGATGTCGGCTTTGTTGCCGACCATCGCGATCTCCGCGTAATTTTCCAGCTCCTTCCGTACATCATCAAAGGCGCCAAATCGCTTGCGATCGCCTTTGTCCGGTGACTGCACCGTGAACAACACATTCTTAGGCAGCATGCGTCGTTGCTTGAGGCGTTTGAGTTTGCCGATCCACAAATCGCCGTGATTGAAAATAGCCGTGGTCTCTTCCTGGGCGAGAAAGAACGGTTTGATGATTTTTCTCGGATGATCGTCCACCACCTGCACGAACGGAAAACGCACGGCATATTCATCGTCGCCTACCCGCTCCTCGCGAAACGGATTATCCAGTACAAGCCCTTTGATGATCTGCTGGACCTTGTGCTCCATTTCTTTCTCGTGCGCCTCATGGTGCACAAAATCGTGTTCTATATAGTGCTCATACAGTTGTTCTAAAGCCTGCGCCGGATCGTTCACCAGCTTTGCGCGCGGTTCTCCAAAACGCAAAATCGCCTCGCGCGGATGAATCAGCGCGGTGAACACGTCGCGCAGCGCATCATCGCGCGCGTGTTCGTGCACCTTGCGAACGCGCTCCAACTCGTTTTTAAACGCGTTAATCGCGCGTATATAAACTTGCCTGTCGAGTTCGCGAAAGAAATGCGTGAAACGCGCATAGCGACGCGTCTCCAACTTGAAACCGAAAAATCCGGTTGCCGGGCACGCCAACACCACACCGACATTGGCGAACTCGCCGGTTTCCGTATACGGCAAGAACCGCAAGATCGCGTAGCGACAAGCCAACTTGTTCATGTCACCCTCCAAAAATCATTTGAGTCGCACCGTTGCAACAAAGCCCGCGCAATTTTCCAATTGAAATCCGTTTGTACCGTACGTTCGTCATCGAACCACCACCATTCTTCGGGCAAAGACTCGTATGCCTTGTTGACTACCGCAAGCGCGTTGCAAAGCCGTGTTTGGTAACTCGTCTGCTCAACCAAGTCCTGAAATACTGCGTCGACCTGTCCGCCGAAAATATGGTGCAAGATAAAATCGGGCGCCGCGAAGTCCGCGTCGAAAGCCAAATTATGGTCGATAACGACAACCTTTTCCTTAACCGCGTCCCACAACAAATTTGAATTGCTGGTCAGCCGGTCGGCATTGCGAATCCACCAGTCAAAAACCAGGATATCCCGCCGGAGCGTCACATCCACTTTATCGACATGCTCCAGCTCAAACCATAGCGCACCAACGTATTCCTGGGAACCGAAGGCAAGGCCCGCACCAATTTCCTGCATCGCTTTTGGCGTTTCTTTTAACAACTCGGGCGCAATTTCAACCAACGCAAACGGCGCGACCGGCAGCCCCAACGTCTTCGCAAGATGTGCGCAAATCCATTCAATGATTTGACTACGCCGCCCGGTGTTGCGTCCCTTCACGAAATAATTGTGCCCGTCGGCGCCACGACAGAAATACGGACCGGAGCGTCCTTGCTCGGCCGGTTTAATGATTTCTTCGATCAATATCGGCGGCGGCACGTTACATCACCTCGGTTGCAAAGCCTCGTAAGTTTTTCGAAGAGCCCGGCGACTTCGTCACGGATGCAAAACACTAGGGTCAGGTCTTGCGCAACCACATCGTGACCAGCATTTTATAGCTGCGCTTCTCTCGGGCTAAACTCTCGTTGCACCGCATCCAAGAGTGCGGTGGCTTGTTCGATTACCCATTGCGCTTTATCCGCAGATACCTCGTCGCCAGTGTAGTTAGCGATCAGCCAAATCTCGGCGGCGCGGTTCAGCGCGGCTCCAAGAGAGACCGGCAGGCGCCCGGTCTTGATAATGTGGAGGCTAAAAGTGGAAATCAGCCCGCTATGTGTTTTTGTGGTGGCCAAGTCAGCGGAGGTGCCCGACCAAAGCAAGGCCGCTCTCGCCGCATCGAACTTTGCATTGTGGTTAAAGGCACCATCAACGTCGCCAGCATCAAGCAGGAGCTTTGCCGATGTAATGGCGCGCTCCGCTTTCGCAACTAAGTCGCTCGCGTTCAAAGCTTTACTCCTTCTCGGTTGATGCTGTGTAGCAACGCAGAATTGCGATAATTCTCGGGGTGTTCCCACTCATCTTCCCAAATGGGAAGCGGTTGTATCAGTACGCCGGTTTCCAAAAGTACGTCGTAGGCGATATCTGCCAGCGCGAGCGTGGTATCGAGAAATAGGCCATGCGTTCCAGGTAGCAGCACGGCAACATCGGCGTCGCTATCTGGCCGGTGATTTCGGCGCGCACGGCTACCAAAGAGAATCGCACCCGAATAATTGTATTGATCTGACACCTTGGCGATGAAGATGCGAACTGCATACGCTGTCTCGGGGTCGATATCTGCAATCTCTGTCATTGGCATTCCTTGATTCGCTACATGGATGATAGACAAACAACATCACAACATATTCGATTCAGTTGCAACGGTATCAATTGTCGAAAATCGGCTTCTCATGGGTCGTTCCTAACTAAGCTTTCGTCTTACGTCCAGCCGATTCACGCCGCAGTTTATGAAACACTGCCGGGCGCCAGGGGCGCATCGCGACAATCATGCTGACTTGTTCGCGTTGCTCGAGCGACAGGTGCATGTCGGTTTCGTTGAGTTCGCGGAACTCGCGCTCCAGGCGTCGGGCGTGGTCGGCAAGTTTGCGCACCGACGCCTGCGACAACATTCCTGACAGCACCATCCACACTTCGCCCGGTCGATCAAATTCACTTTGCAAAAACTCATCGCGCAACCGGTCAACGAAAAAGCGCTGGATCGGCCCGCTTTTGCGCCAGGAAAAATTTGGCGCGATCAGAAGTTTGATACGGTTCTTCGGCAACAACTCGACCAGCTTCAATTTGTCGAGCTTGACTAAATAATGGATCAGCTCGGGCTCGGAAAAATGGTAGTGCGCAAGAATGTCCGCGAACGAGTAACCGTTGATCACCAGATACGCCACCATCAACAACCTCGGATCGGCCACCAATTCACGCTCCTGCTGCTCGCTTAGCATGGTCAGTTTGCGGCGGTGCGCTTCGGTCATTTTCACTAAATCGGCGATGTCCATGGATAACAACCGGCACACTTGATCCAGTCGATCCAGCGTGAAGCTGGACTCAGCGAACATGCGCTTGACCGTGGCCATGCTCAATTGGAGATCATGGGCGACATCCTGATAACGCACGCCATGATTTTTTAAAGCGCGTTTAAGCGCACTCACAAGCGCCAGTGTTTGACTCATCTTCAACCCCCTTACCAGAAAAAGTCTCATCACACGACACCTGATCGTCATGTGCGATGCGACTTTACTCAAAATAATTGAGACGATCCATGACGGGCAAGCACAGTAGCCGCAGACAACAGAGGCGGCACCTCAACATGACTACGAATACAAGTCACTCCAAAAGCAATGCCATTAATTCAATGAGATCAATTCTGAATAGACAACTTATTCTAAATTTTAGCTTCCTGTTGATATTGATCACGTCTTTCTCTGCACATTCCACAGCAACACCCGATAAAGGACTGTCACTGCCTACACTTGAACTGGCCATGGGGACGTTCGCAATCCTTATTGCACAGGACGCAAAAGGATTTGGGAGTTACACAGTTTGTTGCGTTGCTCCCGTGGCTGGCTTTTGGGAAGCATCGCCTTATGCAGAATTTAACTGGCGAAAGTTTTTTATCGTGACAGGATTGTTTGGAACATACGGCATCTGGAACATTTCAATGCAAGATGACGATCAGAGCACTGTCGCTTTAAGCAACTTTTTATTATTCAATGCATTTTTATTGTTTGAGCATACGAACTCACGGCACGCTCCTAATTTAGAATCAATAAGCCCGTCCAGCATTCAATTTGCCCCTACCAAAAACGGCGGCACCTTTGTATATCAATACCGCTTTTAGCGAAACATAAAGTATCTTCCCATGCGCCCGATTGTGGGTACGCATGGCGCTGAACTGAGCAGTCAAGAACAGCAGTAACCGGGGGAATCATGTACAGGCTATTGCGATTACTACTGCGTGCACTATTGCGCCTGTGTTATCGAGTGCAGATTCACGGAATGGAACACTATCAGCACGCAGGCACGCGCGTATTGATCGTCGCGAATCACACCTCGTTTCTCGATGCGGTGTTGCTTGCGGCGTTTTTTCCTGACCGGCTCACGTTTGCGATTGATACGCATCATGCGCGGCGTTGGCATGGTCAGGTGGCGCGGCTGCTGGTGGATTTGTTTCCGCTCAATCCGATGAACCCGTTATCGACAAAATCGCTGATCAAGTATGTGAAGGAAGATCGACGCGCGGTGATTTTTCCGGAAGGGCGCATCACTGTCACCGGCTCGCTGATGAAAATTTATCAGGGGCCAGGTTTGATCGCCGACAAATCCGAAGCAATGGTGCTGCCGGTGCGCATTGAAGGCGCGCAATATACGCCGTTTTCGCGTTTGAAAGGCCGGGTGCGTTTGCGTTGGTTTCCGCAGATTTCACTCACCGTGTTGCCGCCACGCCGTTTAATGGTTGATACCACGCTACCGGCACGCGAACGGCGCGCGCGCGCCGGGCAAATTCTTTCTGACGTGATGACGGACATGATGTTTGTCACCAGCAACTACCGCAGTACGCTGGTGACGAAATTGCTCGACGCGCAACGCGTGCATGGCGGTGATCACGTCATTGTTGAAGATATCGAACGGCGCCCGTTGACCTATGACGCGCTGATTCTGCGCGCGCGGGTGCTGGGTCGCGCGATGTGTCAAGCCACGCGCCCAAATGAATATGTCGGGGTGCTGCTGCCCAGCATGGTGACCACCGTGGTGACGTTTTTGGGTTTACATTTTTACGGACGCATTCCCGCCACGCTTAATTTTACAGTCGGTGCGCAAGGCATGTGTTCGGCCTGCGCGACCGCCCAAATTCACGTGGTGTACACGTCACGGCGCTTCGTGCAGAACGCCAAGCTTGACAAGGCAGTCGCCGCCCTCGCGCAACAGGTGCAGGTGATTTACCTGGAGGATCTGGCCACCACTATTTCAACATTCGATAAACTGCGCGCCTGGATCAGCGCGCCGCTGGCCCGATGGATTTACCGGCGCCAAAAACTCGCGGCGGACGATCCCGCCGTGGTGTTGTTTACCTCCGGCTCCGAAGGCACGCCCAAAGGCGTGGTGCTGTCGCACGCGAACCTGCTCGCCAACTTGCATCAGCTCGCCGCACGCGTGGATTTCAACGCGCAGGATGTCATTCTCAACGCGTTGCCATTGTTTCATTCCTTCGGCCTGACTGCAGGTACGATTCTGCCCTTGCTGTACGGGATGAAGACATTTTTTTATCCGTCGCCGCTGCACTACCGAATCGTTCCCGAAATCGCCTACGACATCAATGCGACCATCATGTTCGGCACCAACACTTTTCTCGCCGGATATGCGCGTTTCGCACATCCCTATGACTTCAACAGCCTGCGTTACGTGTTTGCAGGCGCTGAAAAACTGAAAGACGAAGTCCGCCGCACCTGGGAAGAAAAGTTCGGCGTGCGCATTTTCGAATGCTACGGCGCGACAGAAACCAGCCCGGGACTCACCACCAACACCGCGATGGCGAGCAAGGCAGGCAGTGTCGGGCGCTTGTTGCCTGCAATTGAATATCGACTTGAAGATGTGCCCGGCGTTGCCGATGGCGGACGTTTACATGTGCGTGGTCCAAATGTCATGCGCGGGTACCTTCTGGCGGCACAACCCGGCGTGCTAGTGCCGCCCAAATCAAGTTGTGGCGACGGCTGGTACGACACCGGCGATATCGTTGGCATCGACGCGGAGGGCTTTATCACCATTCGCGGTCGCGCTAAACGCTTCGCAAAAATCGCCGGCGAAATGGTATCGCTCACGGCAGTGGAAGCCTTGGCGAGCAAGGTGTGGCCGATAGCGCAACATGCGGTCGTCACATTGCCCGACGCGCAGAAAGGCGAACAACTCGTGCTCATCACCAACCAGGCCGATGCCGCGCGCGGCGCGTTACTGGAACAGGCGAAGAAAGATGGCATCGGTGAAATCAACGTGCCGAAGAAATTTTTGGTTGTGAAGCAAGTGCCGTTGTTAGGCACGGGGAAAACCGATTATGCAGCGGCGCTGGTGGTGGCGCAGCAGGGGGTGTAGTCGTATCCAACCAAATTGCCAATAACAAAACTCTCCCCTCCTCATTTTCGAGGCCGCTCTCGCGCATCCATGCGCTCTGCGGCACTTGCACATCCATGTGCGGCGGAGGGACGCGTAGCGGACGGGGTGGTTGCCGTTTTAGCTTCAAAAGAATTTTTTGCAACCACCCCGTCACCTCCGGTGCCACCCCTCCTCGAAAATGAGGAGGGGAGGAAATCGGTCTCATTTTAAGGAAGTCACATACATATGAAGCGCGACGTCTACCTGTTGTTGTTTGCGCAGTTCCTCACCGCGTTCGCCGACAACGCGATTTTATTCACCGCGATCACGATGGTGATGCAGGCCGCCGACACACCGGCCTGGTACATCCCGGCATTGCAAGGTTCGTTTCTGGTGGCATTCGTGCTGTGCGCGCCGTGGGTCGGGCCGTATGCCGACTCACGTCCGAAGGCTCATGTTTTGACAAGCGGTAATATCGTGAAAGGCATCGGTGCCGGACTGATGTGGTTGCAGGTTGAACCGTTGTTGTCATATGCCGTGGTGGGACTCGGCGCGGCGATTTACGGCCCCGCCAAATACGGCATTCTTCCCGAGCTGGTGGACGAAAAGCAGTTAGTGAAAGCCAACGGCTGGATCGAAGGCTCCAC
>JANMQQ010000347.1:0-21188 GCA_031370545.1 Gammaproteobacteria bacterium | reverse complement strand
GGTGCTCAAAATCACTGCACCAAACTTCACCGCTCGATCACGAAACCATTCGGCACCTACGCCTTCAAACTTCATCGCGCCGTATTAATAATAAATAAATGGAGCTTCCCTGCTCCCGCTGTTCGAACGGCATCCTTACTGTAGGAACAGCTCCCATCAAATCATTTACGACTAGACAATCGGTTGGAACATCACAAAGCTGTCCCAGCTCGATGAGGGTCCAAGACCTTGTGTGGGTATGATTTGCGAAAAGCGGCCAACCTCGTTATGCAAGGCGAGGTAGTTGAGCACCACGGCTTCGGCCAGTTGTGTGACGTTGTTGCTTAACGGAGTCGCGCCGGTTTCGACCGAGCCGTTCGCGCGGTAGTAACCCAGTTGACGCGCGTTGGCGGTTTTCAACTTCGGACGGCTTACCGGGTTGTACACCAACATGAACACCGCGCCGCAGGTGCCGTTGTCCGACGTCCACACCAGCTTGCCCCCGGCACCCGCATCGGCGCTGCCGTTGCTGCTCACGGCGCCGTCGGTGAACACATAGATCATTACTGGTTTGTTTTTAATACGCGCATATTCCAATACCGCGCCGATGGCTTGCCCGGCTTTCAAGTCTCGCGCGTCGCCTGCGGTCCGATTGCCGGTGTGGTAGTCAAAGCCGCCCAATTGCACCGTGCCCGCACCGGCATAACCTTCTATCACCAGCTTCATGATCGCGGCAGTTTTGAGAAAATCACCATCGGCGGTGACGTTGGGAAACAAGGCATTGATGTTGGCATCCAGGGCGGGATTCAACACATCCGGGTTGCCGAATTGCTCCACCTTGTCGGTGGTGCCACTGTACGCGCAGTTGAGTAAATTCTTCACCACATCGGCTTCTGGCAATTTGCCGGACTTCGCGCCGCTCAGGCGTTCTACAGCTTCCATCACCCGCACGGCACCACTGCCGCCTAATTGCGCCGCCAGCTTGCCGGTGTCGACCAAACCCTTGGTGTCGTTCACCGAGGATACTTTAGTGGGCTGCAAGGTCGCGTCGATCTGGTTAGCCGGTGCCACCGAGTTGCCGCCCGATACGGTATTTTGTGTTCCCAATAATGCCACGAGCTGGCCCTTTGCACCGGCCTTGGCAATACCATACATGGGATTGTGCGGATTGTTTTGCGTGTCGTCGTTGGAACGCACGCAGATCACGCAGCCATCGACGTTCGCCAAGGTTGCTGCCGTCGCCTTGGATTTAATACCCGCCAGTAAGGAACTGCTGGCGTGAAATGCCAAGCCCAGCTCCGTGTTCACCTGCCCCGGTAACGACGGCAACATTGAGCTGGCAATGCCAAGCTTGTTGTACCCGGCTGCGTCGAGCGGGTCCATCTGCCCGCCCTGTTTTCCAACCAACACATTGGAACCGGCAATGTTGGCGCCACCCGCCAGATCAAAACAGATGAACGGGATTTTTCCGGCACCTTGCGGTGCCACTTCTATGCCGCACTCAGCCGCTGCCGCGTAGGCGTCGGGTGAGTGGCCGAGCAATCCTAACAAAGAGGGACCCACTGCCAATCCCATACCGCCAATCAGGCCTTGGGCAAGAAAGTCACGACGTGTCACTGGCCGCGCATGGTTCTCATGGCGATAGGGCATCGGGGTGGTTTGACTCGGTATTTTTTTGTTACGCATGACGCTACCTCTCTTCAGCTATTCGGTTGGATTAGTGAACCATCAAGGCTGCGCTGCTGAGCACCGCCGTGCATGCGCCTTTGACAATGGAACGGGTGCGCACCTGGTCGCTGCCTGCGGGCGCCGCCGCGATCAAGTCGGTAAGCAAACTATTCACCTCGGTGTAACTCTCGGTCGCGGTAGGTTGATTGGCAAAATTGACGCCGATCAATTTGTTGTTGAGCGTATTGGTAATGAGATCTTTCTTCGCCGGTACGCTGAATGCCGTGGCGACCGCCGAGCCAAACTCGAACGCGGGGATGGCATTAAAAAAGGCGGCGCGTGCTGTGCCGCTCTCCACCAGCGCATCGCAGTATTCGGTGGCCAGCTTGGCAATGCCGATTTGCTGCCCAGGCAAGAAGCTCATCACATTGCTGTTACTGGGTAATTGCTGGCGCAATTGCGTGAATACCGTTACGACATTGCCGGTCGTGACACTGATGCCCGTGAGCGCCGCCATGGTGTTGTTCACCTGGTCAAAGGTGCGCACGCCGGATTTCGGAATCACGGCACGTACGTCCGCCTTCATCGACAGCTCTCCAGGGGCCGGTTCCGGTAGCACATTGCTCAACACGCCCAACTCTTCAAACGTGAGAATGAACGAGTCGTTGGCGCTACCCATGTACAGCGCCATCACGGTGCCCAGGGATGACAATTCAAGTTTGGGTGCGTTGACCATCACATCCACGTTGCGATACGCCTGACCGGCGGCAGGCAACACGTTGTTAATCGCGATTTGCATGCCCTTGATGCGCAGGCTTCCCGGATTCGGGCCGACATAGGTCGGGTTTGCGAACAGGTAGCTGGATTTGTCAATTTCACCTGCATCCATCTCGATCGTGCCGCCGACCATACCCGCCGCCAAGCTGATGTCAAAACGTAAGCGCTCGCGATACCCGGCATCAAAATTCTGTTTTACCTGGGCAGCATTGAGCGGCCGGTTATAGATGGCCACCAGGTAAAAGATGCCTTTCCATAAACGGTCGTTGGTCTTCTCATTGCCCAAAACAAAAGAATACGTGCTGTCCCAGTTGACGAGATCACCTTTGCCTTGCGGATCGACGAGCCCCGTGTCGACACCATCGAGATAGATTTTTCGTCCCGCTGTCTGATCGAAGGTCGCCACCACGTGCTGAGGCGTCAGTTTGAGACTCCCTGCCGCTGTCGCAAGATCCGGCGTGCCCGCAGTAACACTAATGCCAGTGGCCGTACTGCGATTGCGATGGATGTATTGCGTGGTGTTCTGGCTGAGCTGGAAATTGCGGTTGCCCGTGTCGATGGAATAAGTCACGATGCGCGCCGGTCCCGTTTGCGTGTTGTTTTCAGGGACAATCCACGCTTCGACGCTGTACTCCTTGGTCGCGGTCGGAGCGGCAATCATGTCGAACAATTTCTTGCTCGATTCCGCCGTGGCTTCAGCCTTGCCCGAGACATTCTTCAGCCCTTGTTGCCCGACCCATTCGGTGCCACTGAGGGTCAGATCCATTGCCGGTATTATGCCGCTTACGTCGCGTACCACCATGCCGGTGCCTTCCTTAAACAGGTAGAGCGCGACGAGGTTGCTATTCACTCGCCCGCTCGAACCCGGGGATTGACCGGTTGAAAATGTCGCGACTGCGCTCTTGATCGTCTGTGCACTAAAGCCGGTATCGACCGGTTTACCGCCGGTCAACGCCACCCACTCCTCAATCGCACCGCGCATTTTTGCCGCGTCGTCAGCACAGTTTGCGCTCCAGCAGTTATGTTTCTCTTCCGCCAGCTTGACCACCACACGGGATTTCGCGGGATTCAGTTTGTCAGCTTTTTTACTGTCAATAATCGCTTTATAGGCGACTTGACTGTCTTTGTTTGCAAACGGTGGCGCGCCCGAAGTACCTCCGTCGTGACAGCCCGCGCAATACTGCGCGGTCAATTTGTACACCGTCGATTCGAATGCCACTTGATCGGTGGCTGCTACGGCGATGGGCTTATCGCCAGTGGTCGGCGGCGATCCACCCGATCCTCCGCAAGCCGCCAACATAAATGTCATGACCAACAGGCTCATACCTGCACCGATACTCCACAAGTGCTGTTCGCTCTTGCTATTCATTGATTTCGTGTTCATAGCTACCCCGCAATAAACCAATCCAGAAGTTAAACAACAGGTTCGGTCAGTCGCCTTTGCAATACGCTGCAACCTCGGCAAATGCGCGCTTCATGTTGTAATTGTTTTTCTCGAATACGTCGGTGATGCGCTGTATTTCCGACTGATCGGTGGCCGACGCCGGATCGCGCAGGCAGGTGAACTTGAACACCTTCTGTACCTGACATTGTGAAAACGCTTTGCTGGATGAAAGTTCCTGTCCAAGACTTTTTATGCCGTTGCCCGCACCCGGTGATGCTGCGTTCCATCCCAGCGATGCGTTAGGGCCGTGCCGCCAGTAGTTGTTCCACTGATCGCTTTTAACGATGTAGCCCAACGGGAAGTTATTCGCATTAATAAGATACTTGGGTTGCACCGCGCCCGGCGTCATCACGATCTGCTCGCCAGCATCTTTCACCACTTCCTTGAAGTCGTAGTAGGCAAACGCCTGCGCTAACGGGTCCATGCCCGAATGGCAGCCCACACATTGGTTCAAGAAGATGGTGCTGTCGCCACCCGGGCTACGTGACACGTCTTGACGAATCCGATCCGGCGTACGTGTCACATCGTGCACATCTTCCATGTCGCGACACATTTGCGTCATGAAGGTGTAGCGGATCGCGCGTCGATTGGTGCCTGCTTTCAGAAAAGCTTCGCCGAACGCACGCGACGTCATCACCCCGGCGATATTATCTGGAGTGAGCGTGGCACCCGGTTGGCTCGACTGTGAACTGCGGATCAGATTGGCCGGATCGGCCAGGTTGATGCGCTTGGTTTCCAGCTCTTTGTAATGATTGTTATCGGTTTGAGAAACCAGCGCAGTAATTTGCGCGGCTCCTCCCGCGACGTACACGATGTCTTCAGTCAACACCTGGCTGAACGGTACGTCATCGCGAATCATACCGATGACGGTCGCTGTATAGTCATTTAGTTCAGCATAGGGTGACTGGGTTTCGTTGGTCCACGGCGTAACGAAGTTTTTGAGCGTGGTGTTGTAAAACGATGGGTTCTTCATCGCGTCGGTCGCGGCGCCCACGGCGTCACCGCCCGAGATTTTTGCCGACATCGAATTCAGCACTGCGTCCGACGGCGGCACGCCGATCAGGCGATCATGAATCCGCCTGGCTTGCTCGCGTGGCCCGGCGACCGCCAACGATGTTGCACTGATAAGTATTACGGCAAGGAAACACTGAACACCCAAACGCCCTGACGATTCGCAATTGCTGCGCCCTTTCTTCATACCTCGCACCCCCTTTCACGATGCGTAAGCGTTTGCACGCTCACACATGACCCAACCCACTTCCCTTTTGTTCGTACACAACGTCCGGACAATGATCTTTTTCGACGCGATCTTTTTTAAATGTCCAGACCAAGCACGCTGTGCACGGTGCATTTATAGGGTGAGCGCAAAACGTTTAACGTGAGGGAATTCACAACCGATCTGCTAGCCGGGGACTACGTGCAAAATTTGCGACGAGAGACGCAAACTATTCGTTCATGATGCAGAGCGAGCAGACGACGCCATGCTTCAGAGTACTATTTTTATAGTGTTTCGACGGGGTTTGTAAAATTCTATGGTGCGCAGTTGTGCACTTCGAATGTGAGCGCAGTAACTTTTTTTCTGGTCACAGTCGACATCGTTACCGGCTGGAGATCGGAGCGATACGCGTAACGCGCGGAGTTAAATCAGCGGGCTTTTTTTCTAACGACACCGCGTTACCCTGCCAGATAAAATCAACGGAGCAGCTCGCACAGTTCGCTGCGCACGCGGCCGCAGCAACGTTATTGCACCGATAACTTTCGCCCAGTACATATCCAGGCAGGGTATGGCGAATTTGTTCCAGCGTCATACCCGTAATGACCTGACCAACTTCAATCGCACGTGCAATTTCATACGAAAGAAATGCGTCTGAGGCAAGGAATGATCCAAGCTGCGGCCGATCATTTTCAGTAGGACGTATCTCAAAAACAACCGGGTTGTTACCCTTGCCCTTAATGTAAATAACAGACCCCCACCGCGCTACAATCAGCCCGCGGCAATTTGGGCAATCCACGGGACACACACCCACCGGTTTGATTTCGCACCACAGACGTTCGGTTTGGCGACCAGCAATGGACTGCGCATCCAGCACCAGCCGCACTTCGTCCAGGTTCATGTCCCGGACGATTTTCTTTTTTGTCATGGCGTCCAGTACGTAGCCTGGGCGACCCGGGTGTTCAGCGCGATAGGCATCAATTGAATTTTCAAATTGCACGCGTCGCACCGGCTCTTGCTGGGCGGCCATGTCAGTACAGCCGCTCACCAGCAGAGCAACTGCACAGAGTGTCAAACGATACCGTGTTCGCATGCTTCGCCACGCCTCATGATCCCGTTTATCTGAGAGATATATCGGCGGCCGGCGCAACTTCCTTGGCACTACGATTCAAGCCAATAGTGAATGCACTCTTTCGAATATGGAATTTACGTGCGCTGCGCTTGAGACCTCAGGTTGCCCTCACAACCTACATCAAACTATAGCAGCGGAACCGAAACATGCAGGATGCGATCAAGATTTTTTCTTGACGACGTGACGCGGCACCTTGGGCAGGCCGGTGTGTTGAGTGCGGAAGGTGGTGCCCGGAGCCTTGCCGACCGCGCGTTTGCCCGACGCCGACTCACCGGTGCCCTGCGGTTGCCAGGAAGGAATCAGATGCTTTTTGCCGTTGCCGATCAAGTCGGCGCGTCCCATGCTTTTTAGTGCGTCGCGCAGCAGTGGCCAGTTGTTGGCATCGTGATAACGCAGAAACGCCTTGTGCAACCGCCGCATCTTGAGGCCCTTGGGCACAAACATTTCTTCACTGTCGCGCGTGACTTTGCGCAGCGGATTTTTGCCTGAGAAATACATCGCGGTGGCCGTGGCCATCGGTGACGGCAAAAATGTCTGCACCTGGTCCGCACGAAAGCCGTTGGCTTTCAACCATTGCGCCAGATGCAACATATCTTCATCGGTGGTGCCCGGGTGCGCGGCGATGAAATACGGAATCAGATACTGTTCCTTGCCTGCTTCCCGAGAAAACTTTTCAAACAACACTTTGAATTTGTCGTAGGCGCCCATGCCGGGCTTCATCATTTTTGACAACGGTCCCTGCTCGGTGTGTTCCGGAGCAATTTTCAAATATCCGCCGACATGGTGGGTGACCAGTTCTTTCACGTATTCCGGCGACCGCACCGCCAGGTCATAACGCAAGCCGGAACTGATGGTGATTTTTTTCACGCCTTTGAGCGCCCGTGCACGGCGGTACAGCGCGATCAAGGGCGTGTGATCGGTGTTCAGGTTATTGCAAATATCGGGATACACGCAGGACGGCTTGCGACACGCCGATTCAATTTCCGTCGACTTGCACGACAAGCGATACATATTCGCAGTCGGCCCGCCGAGGTCGGAAATCTGACCGGTGAAACCTGGCACCGTGTCACGAATGCTTTCAATCTCGCGGATGATGGAATCTTCCGAGCGGCTCTGAATAATGCGGCCTTCATGTTCAGTGATCGAACAAAATGTGCAGCCACCAAAGCAGCCGCGCATGATGTTCACCGAGAACCGAATCATTTCATACGCAGGAATGTTTGCATTGCCATAACTCGGGTGCGGCACGCGCGCGTACGGCAGATCGAACACCCCATCCATTTCTTTGGTGGTCAGCGGAATCGGCGGAGGGTTGAACCACACGTCGCGCTCGCCGTGCCGTTGCACCAGCGCACGCGCATTGCCGGGATTGGTTTCCAGATGCAACACGCGTGATGCGTGCGCGTACAACACCGGATCGTCTTTCACATCGTTATAGGCGGGTAGGCGAATTACTGAATGTGCGCGATCCGCTTTTACCGGGCGCACGAAGCGCACAATTTTTTCCGCTGGAGCGGCTTGTGCGGCTTGTGTGGATTGATCCGCACACGACGCTTCAGTTTTCATTTCATACGGATCAATCGGCGCATCGACCTTGCCGGGCATGTCGACCGTGGTGCTGTCGATTTCGCTCCAATCTTCCGGCATCGCCTTCAGCACAAACGCCGTGCCGCGTAGATCGGTGATGGCATCGACTGCTTCACCCTTTGCCAGACGGTGCGCGATCTCGACGATTTGCCGTTCGGCGTTGCCAAACACCAGCAAGTCCGCTTTCGCATCAAGCAATACCGAGCGGCGTACCTTCTCCGACCAGTAATCATAGTGCGCGATGCGTCGCAGGCTGGCTTCAATACCACCGATAACAATAGGCACTTCTGAAAAGGCTTCGCGGCAGCGCTGCGAATACACAATCACGGCACGATCCGGACGTTTGTCGCCCGCGCCGTGCGGTGTATAAGCATCGTTGGTGCGAATGCGGCGATCCGCCGTGTAGCGATTCACCATCGAGTCCATGTTGCCGCCGGTCACACCGAAAAACAGATTCGGTTTGCCTAAGCAAGCGAAGTCGTGCGCCGACTGCCAGTCCGGCTGCGCAATAATGCCAACACGGAACCCCTGTGCTTCGAGCATGCGCCCGATCACCGCCATGCCGAAACTGGGATGGTCTACATAGGCATCACCGGTCACCAGCACGATGTCGCAGGAATCCCAGCCCAGCACCTCCATCTCAGCACGCGACATCGGCAGAAACGGTGCCGTGCCAAAGCGCTTGGCCCAAAATTTACGATAGGAAAAAAGGTCCGGAGCGGACGGAATTGAAACGACGGAATTCATCATTGCGGCAGGACGCTATAATCTGAGTGAGCCGGATTATAGCAGTATCGGCGGATTTTCAGCCGTCTGTCGTGTCGACAAGCAGGGCAATCGCGCTATGAGTCGACTATCTTTTGCAGGTGAATTCTCACCCATGGCAACCTCCGCACCGACCTCGGGTCGTGTGTTTCTTGCTGTTAAGACAGCAGGCCGAACCAAAACGGCAACGTGACAAAGCTGAGCGCCGTGGTTGCAGTGACGGCAGCGGCGTATAAACTGGTGTCGAGACCGTAGCGATCACAAATGACAATACCCAGCACCATGCTGGGCATGGCGGCCTCCAGCACCACTCCCGCCAGGGTGTTGCCGGAGAGCCCGAATAATTGCGCGGCGAGCCATACCCAGATCGGCATCAACGCCAACTGAATGATAGAAACGATAACAATCGGCCAGGCATGTGCCACCCGCAGCGTGTCCCAACGCAGACTCAAACCCAGCGCGATCAACATCAACGGCGACACCGCACCGCCCATCAAACCCAGCCAGTTGTGAACCACCTCGGGCAACGGCGCGCCCACCAGATTCAACACCACAGCAAATAATGCTGCGAGCAACGGTGGCGTTTTTAAAATTGCCATCGCCGGATGAACCGGTGTTCCCTGTGAACCGTAATACTGCGCCACCGACATACCGACCGTCAGCAGCAACGGCGTGCAGGCAAACAGATCATATTGAATCGCCACGCTGCGACCGGTCGGTCCCAGCACGGCTTCCAGCACCGGCAAGCCCAGATACGTAGCGTTGGGAAACGCCGCCGCCAACATCACCGCCCCCACCACCGTGCGCGGCATATGCTGTTTGCGGCAAATCGCCCAACTCAATAGCAAGCCGCCGATCACACCACTCGCAGCCGACAACGCAATGCGCGGCGAGTCGAGCGACATTGGCGCCTGCCACAGCACGTTTAGCACCAGCGCGGGCAGCAACAAGTAATAGACCAGACCGGTCAGGGCTTGACGTATTTGATCCACATCAAGACCACCGGGTCTGGCGACCCGCCAAACCACACCACACACCACCAGGAAAGCCATTTGCAAAAGGACATCGAGCATCGGCGGATTGTAGCAGGCGGGATTTTTCACCTGCTTAATAATTCAGGCCTACGAACAGTTCTCAGGATGTGAACCCCCTTTGAAAAAGGGGACGGAGGCACCTTGTAGCGTGCGCCATGCGCACGACGTTCGCACTTGAAATAGGGCTGGGAACGCGGGCTTCCAGCCCGCTTTTGAATCGAAGCCAGGATGGCCGCGCTCCTGAAGACTACCGCAGACGCGCGTTACGCCTACCCCGCAACAATATCGCCCAGATGTTCCGCCAAGCGTCGTAACGCCGGTGATGGATCGTCCGCGCGCAAATGCACGTTCAGAATGCTGGGTCGATCAGTAGTGGCAACCGCACTGTGCCACGCAGCTTCAAACTGTTCTTCGTTGTGCACATCGTAGCCATTCATCGGGCCCATGACTTCGCCGAGTTTGTCAAAGCGCCAGGACGCGATGTTATTGAACGGCCCTTCCAGAATGTAGCGTTCGGTGCTGTAGCCTTTGTTGTTAAACACGACGACGATGGGATTTAGCTTCAGGCGCGCAGCGGTCGAAAGCTCGGTGCCGGTCATTTGAAAGGCGCCGTCGCCAACCAGGATTAACGCGCGGCAATTCGGGCGTGCGACTTGCGCACCCAGCGCGGCGGGTGTCGCAAATCCCATGCTGGTGTAAAAAGCAGAGGCCAGGAACTGCGAGGCTTGATGCACACGCAGCTCGACGGCAGCAAACAGGCAATCACCGACATCGCTGACTACCGTCATGTCTGGACCCAACCCCTCATTCAAACGCCCGATCAGGCGACTGATGGTCATCTCTTGATTACTGCGCGGAAATTCCGGCGCGCGCGGTCCGGCATTTTTCGGAATGGTTTGTCCGGTGCGGCAGGCCACCGCGTTCGACAACGCGGCAACGAAATCCGGCAGATACACCTGGCGGTAATGATGGTGCCGAATCACGACTTCATCGTGGCTGGCGCGCAGCATCGCGTTGGCATTCAGGTTCGCGGTGTAAATGCCAAGATCCACGTCGTTCAACTTCATGCCCAGCATCAACAACAGATCTGCGCTTTCAATCACGTCTTTCGCAACTTGCGAACCCATCGCACCTTCGTACACACCCAGGTAATGCGGATGACGCTCGCCGACCACCGATTTACCGGTGAGGGTGGCGGCCACCGGCACATTGGCGCACTGCACGAAACGCAACAAGGCCTCTTGCAAGCCGTGCCGATGCATCTCAACGCCCGCCAACACTGCGGGTGATTTTGCTGCTGCCAACAACTGCACCGTTTCATCCACCGCTTCTTTTAAGGCATGCGGATCACTGACCGGCGCGCGGCTTTCTTCGGCGGGAAGTTGAAAACCAAAAGCATCGACGCAGTCGCGCGGAATTTCGATATACACCGGCTTACTCTCGCGTCGTGCCGTGGCCAGCGCGCGATCAATTTGTCGAAACGCAATCAGCGGATCATCAAGCACCACCGCCGCGCAGGTAATGCGTTCGAAAATTTCGCGCTGAAAATTAAAAGGTCCAAAGCGATGATGAATCAGCGGATCAGAACGCTGTTCGCGCACACCTGGCGCCCCGCTGATGACAACAACCGGCGACGATTCCGCATACGCACCCGCCACCGCGTTCACCACGCTTAGCGCGCCGACACCGTAAGTGACCGCCAGCGCACCCATGCCATTGCAGCGCGCGTAGCCGTCGGCGGCAAATGCCGCAGTATCTTCACGCGTGGTGCCGATATGCTGGATTTCGCTGTGAACCAGTAAGTCATAGAAGCGCAGCACGTAATCGCCGGGTACACCAAACATGTGCCTGACGCCCGCGTGCGCGAGCTGTTGCAACAAATACTGCCCGATCGAGATCTGTGTCGACACGTCTGTTCATCTCCCAGTTGAGGCTTACCGGTTATATCGGCATGCGCTGGGAAATATTCTCTGTGGGTTGGACCAATATTTTGCGCGTTTATCTCAATCGAATTGTGCTGATAACGTGTTACCTACAACGACTGATTTCATGGCGTTCGATATTTTGCGGCCAAAAACACTCCATAGTTTGCGACACCGCTACGCCTGGGTTTCCACGTTGCTGGTGTTAATTGTCATGACCTGAGCCTCGATTGCCCATTTCAACGTCGTGGCATTAAGCGATAAGACTGCGGCAAACATTGAATTTCGCAGCAAGTTGCTGACACACAGCCGACATACCCGCGACGCGCTATGGCAGGCCCGTCAGGCACTCGCGGCGTTTCTGATTGACCCCAACCGGCCGGAACATCACGAACGTATCAATGCGGCGGTTGAACGCGCGCAGCAAAATGTCGCTGAACTGGCACAGCACTCGAGCGCGTTTCCAGACCAAGACCAGTCCGCCGTGGCGATATTGCACGAATCCATTGGGCGCTTGAGTGATGCAAGCAAGGTCATCATCGCAACGCGAATGAATGCGCAACAGCAGTATCCGTCGATGGCCCTGGCGCAGCAAAACCTGCTGCCCATCAACCGTGATTTCTACACCGCCGTTGCACTGGCGATGAGTGAAATCGAAGGCGAGCGCGGCGACGTCAATCATTCAATCGCCTATCAGGCGCTGGTGCAGTCACAGCATTTATGGACGCAAATGGTGTCGAATTTCCGCATGTATCTGGCGAATCGCATGGGTTCGTTTGCCGAGCAGAGCCTGCACACGCAGGAACAGGATGTTGAACTTTTATATGTCGAGCTTGGCAACCAGCTCGCAGTGCTGCGTGAATTGCAACGCAAAGGTGACCTGGGATTACAAACCGAGGATGCACTACACGACATGTCTGAACTGGCACGGCGCTGGATTCTCGAATTTTACGAAGTCAAACGCCTGCATGCCTCCGATGCCTGGCGCGCCGATGTCAAACAGATGAAGGAAATTGTCGAGCCCCTGTTCGCCCGCTTGTGGGACACGATGTCGTCGGTGGACATTGCGATTGAAGAACACGCTGATCATGACATTAAATCACTAACACAAACCGCGCAAACCCAGACGCAGATTCTATGGATGGCGGCCAGCCTGGGTGTGGTGTTCATCATCCTTGGATTTATCACGCTGAATCGGTTGATGTTGCGCCCCTTGTCGCGCATCTCACATGCGCTCAATGCTGAAGCCAAGGGACTTGATAACGTCGAATTGCCGATTGCAACCACCATTGAAACCAAAGATCTGCTCGACGCGTTCGCCGAGATGCGCAAAAAAGTCCAGGCACGCCAAATGGTGCTGGAATATCAGGCGCTGCACGACGCACTCACCGGCCTGCCTAACCGCAGCTTGTTACTGGACCGCTTGCAACACTCTATTTTGGCAGTCAAACGCAAAAACCAGTCGCTGGCTTTACTGATGCTGGATCTTGACCGTTTCAAAGAAGTTAACGATACGCTCGGACATGACACCGGGGATCGTTTGCTGATGGAGGTCGGCGCGCGCCTGCTCGACACCCTGCGCGATACCGATACGATTGCGCGTTTAGGCGGCGACGAATTTTGTATCCTGCTGCCCGAGTCCGACGTCACCGTTGCGCAGCATATTGCAGCACGCATTCTGCGCTCCATGGAGCGGTCGATTGAAATAGAAAACCATCAACTCCTGGTCGGGGTGAGCATCGGCATTGCGGTCTATCCCGAGCATGGCGACACGCCCCAAACTTTATTACAGCGCGCCAACGTGGCGATGTACGTCGCCAAGCGCAACAAGCTAGGTCAGGCGCTGTATACCACCGAAAGCGATCAACACAGCATCAAACGTCTAGAGCTGACCGGCGATTTACGCGAAGCATTGGCGACCAGCGAGCTGGAACTTCACTACCAGCCGAAAATAGACATCGCGAGCGGCACCGTCACCGGCGTGGAAGCCCTGCTGCGCTGGACTCATCCACGCCACGGGCATATTCCACCCGATCAAGTGATTCCCTTGGCTGAACAAACCGGCCTCATCCGCCCACTCACCCGCTGGGTTTTAAACACCGCGTTACAACAGTGTGGCGAATGGCAACGGGCGGGTATTGACATTCATGTCGCGGTCAATCTTTCCGCCTACTGTTTGCAGGATAACGACCTGGGCGATTGGATCAAAGACTGGTTTGATCAGCATGATCTGGCCACCCGGCACCTGGTTCTGGAAGTCACCGAAAGCGCCATGATGGCCGATCCAAAAAAAGCCATCCAGGTATTGAATCAGTTGGACGCGATGGGCATACACATTTCCATTGACGATTTTGGCACCGGCTTTTCATCGTTGGCGTATCTCAAACAACTGCCCATCGACGAATTGAAAATCGACAAATCCTTCGTACTGGAAATGCTGGAGGATGAAAACGATGCAGTGATCGTGCGCTCCACTATCGACCTGGCACATAACCTGGGGCTGCGCATCGTGGTTGAGGGCGTAGAAAATCAGGAGATGCTCGATTTACTGACGATCCTGGGTTGCGACTACGCGCAGGGATATCACATCAGCCGCCCCATCCCAGGTAAACAGTTTGCAACCTGGTGGTCTGCCGCGAAGAGTTATCGGTTAAACGTCAATGCGGCCCCAGCGGTGACCGCGACCTTGCAGGACGTCCCAAAAAAAACCCCGCAAGCAAGCGGGGTCTAGTTTAGTGCTCGGTCATGACAACCTAACCGATCAAGCAGATGCGGTAACTTCCGTCGCGGTCAATCCTTTGGGTCCGCGTTCAACTTTAAAATCAACTGCCTGGCCTTCGGCCAGGGTTTTAAATCCATCGCCCTTGATCGCGGAGAAATGCACAAACACATCCTCGCTGCCATCCTTGGGCTGAATAAAACCAAAACCTTTCGCTTCGTTAAACCACTTCACCGTACCTTGACTCATTAGAAAATTCCTCAAATTGATTTTCACCGTTAATCACATCGCTCACAAATACACGGCAGCGCCAGCCTGAGTATAGCTGCGGCGATATTTTGCGCAATGCGCCTTTCACCTGCACTTGGCAGGTTAATAACCCTAGGCCGAATCCGATTCCGGTGAGCGCCATGCGGTCATGATCGCGACGACTGCCAAGGTCCACACAATCATCACCATCTCGGGTAAATACAGGGTGTTTGCGGGCAATTCGCCGGGGCGTGTAGTCATACGCGTTACGGCATTTTATTTGCCAGTAAAGTTCGCACCGAGGTAGTTGCCGTCGAGGGTATAAAACACATACAGCGTCTGTTTGGATTTATCCGTCGCCGCGCTGTTCACAAACTCAACAATCCATTCCGGACCCTTCTCGAAATCCTTCTGTTCTGTTTTAGTGGGTTTGATGTTATTCCAACTCGCATCAAGCTTGCCTTTCGTTACCAAATCGGCGACCTGTTTGGAGGCTTTTTCTTGCGCCGCTTCCGCTGAAACGGGTCCGTGTGAATGTGAATGGCCGGGACCATCCGCACCAGAAAATGCGGGGCTGGTGACTAGGCTCAGGGTGCACAACGTAACAACGATCATGGTTTTACGCATACTCATCTCTCCTTCGGTTGGGTTAATCAATTGAATCGTGAACGGCTTCGGAACGCAGCTTGGCGGCGCGCTGCGCCTCCATATTCATGTGCTCGTGAATGTGATTGTCGGAACTGAAGCCGAACTCATCTGGATTTTTGACATGGGAATAACCATGCATCTGCATTGCAAACAAAAATACGCCCGCGAAGATCAACGCGACGTTCGAGACCGAGCTGAAGGTGTGGAATGACTTTGCCTTGCGCCAACCCATAAGCAACAGCAGCATGGCCGACAATGCGATCACCTGCCCAACTTCGATGCCAACGTTGAAGGAAATGATATTCAGCAGCAGCTCGTTCTGGTTCAACGGCAACTCCTGCAAGCGCGTGGACAAACCGAAGCCGTGCACCAAACCCAGCAACGCGATCATTGCCAGTGGATTGGGGGGCGTGACTTTCAGGTGCTTGCGGAATCCGTCCAGGTTCGAGAACGCGATGTACGCCACGCTCAATCCGATCACTGCATCAATCAGGAAATAATTGAGCTGGATTTGATTGAACGTCGCGAAGATCAGCGTGACGCTGTGACCCAACGTGAACGCCGTAATGTACTTCAGGATATCTTTGAAGGTGGTAAGAAAGAAAACGATTCCGAAGATGAACAGCAAGTGGTCGTAACCGGAAAGCATATGGGTGACACCCAGCGATAAAAACCGCAGGTTGCCACCGTCGATAATCGCCTGTTTGTCCGCCAGCGACATACCGTGCGCGAAGGCCTCGGTGGGCGCCAGCAGAACAGCCACGAGCGCCAGCAAAAAAAGCCGAGTTGTAAAGGTAGGCATAAGTGATCCTTAAAAAACCAAAACATGAATTCAATGCATCGTCCGCCCGCGACATTGGGCGACAACATTTCAACGGGAACAGCGGGTAGGTCAGCGCGGCGGGGCGCGCGCTTGCAGAGGGGAATAATGCGGATCGGAACGATGAAGCGTGGTGCGCGAGGGAACCCGATACTCACGGCGAGACGGAACCGCCAGCAGGAATAGAAGTGTCGCCATGATCGCAACGACATTCAAAATCTTGAATGAGCCCGTTGTGCTGACTGCGCCTTCAATGTCGACGGCAGTCGCGTCCGTAGTGTGCAGCGCGCCGTTGTCGAAACTGTCATGACCAGCTTCGTAATGAGCGAAATGAATTTCCGTTGCGTGGGCATGGAACTCCGGTCCAGCGTGGCGTTCCTGCAGATGCACGTGCGCGCTCAAAAGTGACGCCATGCAAAGTGCAGCGATCAGATAACCAATGATGGTTCGTTTGAGTAGGACGGAAAGGAAAACGTGCATGTTTTTGGTTGCTGAGGTTTGTATCGTAAGGCTGCGGTGACTACCGGAGCAACGAGCGATTTAATCCCATCCATATTGCTTGGTCAACAAAATTCCTTGACGGATCACATTGAGTGAAACGAGAGCGGCGATCCCGGAATCATAGGAGCCATCCTCAAAATAATCTTGGATTCTTTAAGTAGATTCCGCTTAAACAATCGCCATATTACGTCAGCGACAATATGGTGAAATTCTATATACTATCCTCTCCCGTAGGATAGGATTGTCATTAATGACCACACATACCTCACATCCCGGCATCATCAAACGTCTGAAGCGGGCCGAGGGCCATCTGAAGAGCATCATCGGCATGCTCGAAGAGGAACGTAGTTGCCTCGACATCGCGCAGCAGTTACAGGCGGTGCAAAGCGCCGTCAGCAATGCCAAGAAAACCTTGGTGCATGACCACATCGACCATTGCCTTGAGCTACAGCTGCACTCCGGCAAACATTCGGCAAAAGGCGCGCTTAGAGAATTGAAAGAAATCACGAAGTATCTATAAGGAAATTAAAAGATGAAAAAAGTTTTTGACTGGCTGGGTTTTGGCAATCAGCAAGATGCGCACGGTCATGGCGCCAATGCACATGATCACAGCGCAGGTTCGCATGGCCACACGCATGGCGTGATCGACGCTACGATTGCGACCACTACGCGGGGTATCTGGGCCATCAAGTGGTCGTTTATTATTCTTGCGATTACGTCGGTGTTGCAGATCATGGTCGTCATCGCGACCGGCTCGGTCGCACTGCTCGCGGATACGATCCACAATGTGGGCGACGCAACCACCGCTATTCCCCTCTGGATCGCCTTTGTTCTTGCGCGCCGCAAACCCAGTAAAACCTTCACCTACGGCTATGGCCGGGTAGAGGATTTGGCCGGGATTCTTATCGTTTTGATCATCCTATTCAGCGCCGTCATTGCCGGGTATGAAGCCATCCACCGCTTGCTGCACCCGCAGCCCATCACAGACTTGCTGTGGGTGGGTATTGCGGGTGTGATCGGCTTTATTGGAAACGAAGTAGTTGCCGTTTTCCGTATTCGCGTCGGACGCGAGATTGAAAGCGCAGCGCTGATCGCAGATGGTTATCATGCCCGGACCGATGGCTTTACCAGTCTGGCCGTGGTGCTTGGCGCAGCCGGGGTATGGGCGGGCTTTCCTCTTGCTGATCCGATCATTGGCCTGTTGATCACCGTCGCCATTTTGGGAATTGTTTGGCAATCCTCGAAAGCGGTACTGACGCGCATGCTGGATGGCGTAGAACCGGGCGTGATTGAGGAAATCCGCCACGCTGCTGAACATGTGCCGGGTATTAAACGCATTACCAACACGCGGGCCCGCTGGATTGGGCACTGCTTGCATGCGGACTTGGTAATCGACGTTGGCAATGACCTGTCTTTGAGCCAAGCAAAAGAAATCGCCGCATTGCTACATCACGAGCTATTGAGTCATCTCCCGGCACTTAGAACTGCAAATATTACCTTTGGTGCTTCTGATGCTGGCGCAGACTTGACTGCCCCGCCGCACACGGGCGCTCACCATCACGCGCCGAAGCCATTCAAATTTGTTTGTGCGTTAGCTGAAGGCCGTCTTGAGATTGTAGATACCCCGCAAGGGGAACGGATGCAGTTAACCCTACTGCGCGGCGCTAAAGGATTGCACGCTACGGTTGGCATTAAGCGGCCCGGCAGCGCGCAGGAGATGCTTCCGCTTTCGCTAATGACGGGCAGTGCTATTTATCAGAGTCTGCTCGCCCCCGAAGAGCCCCATGAATTTGACGCCGAATTACAACTTTTGGCGGAGGGAAAAGCAGAAACTCTACCTTTTCGAATGGAGGAGCCGGGGCATGCTCATTGACTTGCACATCACCACAAAGGGTACATCGGTAAATTTAAATTCATCGCCATCCGTTAACTCAGCTTGACGGCATTCGTTATTGCCAACCATAGCGGCGGGCATAAAGGCCCTTCATTGCCTGGGTTAAGCCCATATAGGCCAATAGGATCATGGGCAAGAATACAAAGTACAACCCCGGAAGAGCTTGCAATTTGAAGTAGTGTGCCAAGGGACCCATCGGCAGAAAGATACCCACGGCCATAATGATGCCCGTCATCACCATAAGCGGTGTCGCGGCACGGCTCTGGATGAACGGGATCTTGGGCGTTCGAATCATGTGGACGATCAGAGTTTGGGTTAGCAGGCCGACGATGAACCAGCCCGACTGGAATAAGGTTTGTTGCTCGACGGTTCTGGCATCGAACACAAACCACATCAGGCCGAACGTAGTCAGGTCGAAGATTGAGCTAATCGGACCGAAGAACATCATGAAGCGTCCAATGTCACTGGGCTGCCAGCGCTGTGGCTGCTTTAACAGCTCTTCATCCACATTGTCAAATGGGATCGCGATCTGCGAAATATCGTACAGCAGGTTTTGCACCAGGAGGTGCATCGGCAACATGGGCAGGAATGGGATGAAGGCGCTCGCCACGAGCACCGAGAACACGTTTCCAAAATTCGAGCTGGCAGTCATCTTGATGTACTTAAGCATGTTGGCAAAGGTGCGGCGGCCTTCCAGCACACCTTCCTCCAACACCATTAGGCTCTTTTCCAGCAGAATAATGTCGGCTGCCTCTTTGGCAATATCCACAGCCGTGTCAACTGAAATACCAATATCTGCGGTGCGCAGTGCCGGGGCATCGTTGATGCCATCGCCCATAAAACCGACCACATGACCATTGGCTTTCAACAACCGGACAATCCGCTCCTTGTGCGCGGGCGTGAGCTTGGCGAAGACATTGACTTTCTCCACCGCTTTTGCCAGCTCCGCATCGTCCATACGCTCGATGTCAGCGCCCAGAAACAGACCATTCATCGGCAAACCGACTTCCCGGCAAATCTTGCTGGTCACGAGCTCGTTATCACCTGTCAGCACCTTCACGGTCACGCCGTGCTCGGCTAATGCCTTGAGCGCGGGCGCGGTGCTTTCCTTGGGCGGATCAAGGAAAGCGACGTAACCGATTAAGGTCAGCCCATGTTCGTCGGCCACGCTATAGATATCCTGAGTCGGCGGCAGCTCTTTAGCCGCAACAGCCACGACCCGAAGGCCTTCCTCGTTGAGATCGGCCGTCACGCGGCGAATGCGTTCAAGCAGCTCGGGTGTGAATGGTTCCACCGCCTCGCCATGGCGCACTTGGGAAGAAACAGACAGGATTTCCTCGACCGCCCCTTTGGTGATGAGCAAGTGATGATCCTCATGTTCGGCGACCACCACCGACATGCGGCGGCGGGTAAAGTCGAACGGAATTTCATCCACCTTGCGAAAGTTCTTGGCCGGGTCTAGTGTGCGGTGCCCCTTTGCATGCTCCAATACGGCGACATCCAGCAGATTTTTGAGACCGGTCTGGTAGTAGCTGTTGAGGTAGGTCATCTCCAGCACATCATCAGAATCTTCGCCCCACACATCGACATGGCGGGCCAGAAATATCTTGTCCTGGGTCAGCGTGCCGGTCTTGTCAGTACAGAGCACATCCATGGCGCCAAAGTTCTGGATAGCATCCAGGTGTTTAACGATAACTTTCTTGCGCGACAGCACCACCGCACCTTTGGCGAGCGTCGAGGTGACAATCATAGGTAGCATTTCCGGGGTCAAACCCACCGCGATGGAAAGTGCAAACAAGAAGGCTTCTAACCAGTCGCCCTTGGTGAATCCGTTAATGAAGAGCACCAAGGGCGACATCACAAACATGAAACGGATGAGAAGCCAGCTCACCTTGTTCACCCCAGACTGAAACGAGGTCGGGGCGCGATCAGTGGCCGTGACGCGGCTGGCCAGCGCGCCAAAGTAGGTGGTGTTACCGGTCGAGACCACCACCGCCGTGGCGGCGCCGGAGACCACGTTGGTACCCATGAACAGAATATTTTCAAGCTCAAACGGGTTGCTCACGTTTGTGCTGCGTTGCTCGGCGAACTTCTCCACCGGCATTGACTCACCCGTCATTGCAGCCTGGCTTACGAACATGTCCTTCGCTGTAAGGAGGCGGCAGTCGGCGGGGATCATGTCCCCTGCAGACAACACAATCACGTCACCGGGCACCAGCAGTTTGATTGGCACTTCCACGCGCCGGGTGAAGTTGGTATGCGGACGCGCACCATTCTCGGGCTTGATTATCGGTGTAGCACCCTCGCTGACATCACGCCGCATGACCGTGGCGGTGTTACTGACCATCGCCTTGAGCGCGTCGGCCGCCTTGTTGGACTTAGCCTCCTGCCAGAAACGCAACACGGTTGAGAGCACCACCATCGCCGAGATCACGGTGGCGGCCTTCATATCCTCCGTGAGATACGAAATAACCGCTAGCAAGGTCAGCAGCAGATTGAACGGGTTCTTGTAGCAGTGCCAGAGGTGCAACCACTTGGGCAACGGCTTCTCGTGTTCGATTTCGTTCAGACCGGCGCGTTTACGCTTGACTTCAACCTGGGCTTCCGACAAGCCATCGGCCTGTGTCTCGAGCATGGCCAGCAGCACACCAGAATTACTTCTGCTGGCCGTGGTCAGCGCTTCCGCTAGGCTGGCTGGAACTTCACGGCTGACGTTGGTTTGCGCCAGCGTTTCCAACAAAACGAGACGGCGGAAGTGGCGCGAAATATGACGATTGAGCAAGAAACGCGCAAAAAAATCTTTCAGTAAGGTCAATTTCATTTTTCGCTTCCCATC
>JANMQQ010000327.1:0-9923 GCA_031370545.1 Gammaproteobacteria bacterium | reverse complement strand
TAGTGTCAGTTCAAGCTGCGTGGGAACCCGCCAAGCAGGATGGGGAGCGGGGCGTGACAATTCAACCGCATCAGCGCTGTGCGAGCCGGTAGTGCCGGAACCCGCGCACGCAGCCAGTGCGGCGCTGAGAACGGCGATGATGACGAACGGGATGTTTTGCATTCTAGAATTTGGCGGAGAGGGTGGGATTTGAACCCACGGTGGACTTGCGCCCACGCCTGATTTCGAGTCAGGTACATTCAACCGCTCTGCCACCTCTCCAGGTCGTGCGGGTGGAGGATTATATCCGGCTAGCGGCGAGATTGGAAAAAATTGCGCAGCAAATTTCCGCAATCGTCGGCCAGTACGCCGCCGGTAATTTCGACCCGGTGGTTAAATTGTTCGCTGCCAAGCAGCGAAAACATGCCGCCAGCCGCGCCGGATTTGGGATCGCTGGCGCCGTACACCACGCGGGCGATGCGGGCGTGCATGATCGCGCCGACGCACATCACGCACGGTTCTAGCGTGACATACAGCGTGGTGCCGGGAAGGCGGTAATTACTTTTACGACGAGCCGCGTCGCGCAGAGCAGCCATCTCCGCATGTGCGCTGGGGTCATGCAATCCGATCGGCTGGTTCCAGCCTTCGCCGATGATTTGATTGTCCAGTATCACCAACGCACCGACGGGAACTTCGCCTTCGGCTTGCGCCTGCTGTGCCAGTTCTAAAGCGCAGCGCATCCAGTGCTCGTCGGTCGCTGTTTCCAGGATTACTCCCACTCGATTGTTTCCGGCATCTGCAACTCAAAATTTTGGCTCATCGTCCTGACCCCGGCTCACGCGCTGCGCTATGCACCACACCAGCGGCGGTATGCTTCAACCCACTCTGCACCTTCCGGCAATGGATCGGGCAGGGGCAGATCGAGAATCAGGATCGACTGCGTCTTCTTTCCACACAAACAGACGGCAACAATATCGTCCCGCTTAGTCATGTCGATTTTAATAACTGTCACGTCTTGACCCAGCACCTGCGTCAGGAACGGGAGCGCGAGATTTTCCTCCATCATTGCGAAGAATCCTCCCGTCTGTTCCGAATCGTTGTAAGCGTCGGTGGTCGCCTCTTCGATCAACTGATCAAGATATTCCGTGAAATTTTCGTGTGCTTCTCCCATGTGTCCTCCTCGATTTTTATGGCCTATTTTTCCACAATCCAGACGAAACCAGACGCCGCACCAACGCGCCACGCTTGCTGTGCCTGGCCATGAATTGTGGAAGGCGTTGCTCGAACTCCGCGCGGGATGCGCACAGCGTGTAGGCGTCCGCCAAATCGATGAGGGCGCGCTGCACGTCGTCATAGGCGGAAGCAATGCCGCGTTCGGCGCGCGCGTGAGCCGCCTCCCAGCAGCAGTCGAAATCGTCGGCCAGTGTCCGCAGATAGGACTCGCGCGCGGCTTGCCGTTTGGCTTCTGCTTGCTTGCGTTGTATGGCCTGCTGCCGGTTTCTCGTTTCGGCGGCTGATATTGTCAACTCCCGGAGCGCGGCGACAGTCCGCTGCGTCGGGTTGATGTCAATACCTGGGCGCTGTTCCCGTTGCCAGGCCAGAAAGCGGGATTTCAACTGGCGCTCGGTGTGCTGCGCGCGTCCCATCAAAAGCTGCTTAATGATGATCCTACCGTCGCTATCCGGCAGACCGGCGATCCAGGTGTCCATGGCCGCCTCGCCCCCAATATCTCCATCAGGCTGCGGCTGATCATCGCACGCGGCAGCCGCCAGCAAGTCCCCGTCAATTTCCAGAAACTCGACCAGCGACCGCTGTGCCGCAGTGAGCCGGGACAAACCGGGCGATGGGGAAGGCTCGACCGCGTCATCACCGATTTCTCCGGCGCTCACACCGGCCAGCCAGCCGAGATAGAGCGGGCGCTGGTCGCCGCGCAGCAGTTCGTCACGTAGCGCTACCAGCCGTCCCATCCAGCCGCGCCCATCTTCCGCACCAAACCGGTCGTCGTCCTGGCCCTCCGACAATTCCCAGCCCAGTATCCAGTGGCGGCCTGTCTGCTCCACGGTAAACGAGGATTGGGTTTCGAAAGAGTTCAGCGTCTTGACATCAAAAGCGTCTTTGGGCACACGCAGCAACAGCCTACATGAGTACCAGTTCGCGACATAAATGTGGACATCGAAATAACGCCGCATCCAGTCGGTTGGATCGCCCTTCAGATCGCCCCAGTGATACTCATTGACGAAGCTGGTCGGCGTGATGACGGCGCGCGAAGAACGTGCACGCAACTCGGCAAGCTGCGCTGCGGTCAGCGGCTCATCGATAGCAACAAATTCATAGTATTGGTATTCACTCATTCGGTGTGGCCTCGGAACAGGCGACGAAAGGGCTAGATCTTGTCATGGGTGTTGTTAACGTTCATGCCTCCGCATGATTCTCAGGATTGCAGGTGGGAGCCGCTTTCGCCAATGATCTGATTTTCCAGAATCACTAACGCGCCGACCGGGACTTCACCCCCCTGCTTCGGCTCGCTTGGCCAGATCCGGCGCATGATATGAAAACTTCACTTTTTGAATGTCGTCACAGCCATCACGCGTGAACGTCCTTTCGTCCCAGCCCTTCAGCGATCAATGACAGCACCAACGTATTCAAGCTCACACCTTCGGCCTTTGCCCGTGCGGCAAGCTTCGCATGCACTGACTTCGGCAAGCGTGTCACGAAACGACCGGAGACAGAGGGCGTCGCTTCCGGTCGATACTCAGGTTCGGGAATCGGCTTCCCGGCATCCGCACGCGCTGAAATCCAGGACTCGAAGGCATCCAGGCCATTGGCGACAGCCTCGGCCTCAGTTTTACCGTCCGACATGCACCCCGGCAAATCCGGAAATGTAATCAGAAAACCACCGCCCTCCTCCACTGCCAAGGGGCTAACGACATGAGCGTAGGCTTCGAAGGGGTGTCTCGGGGTTACCCGCTGAATTTTCTTGATCGAACCTTCGTTCATCGCTTTAACTCCTTCACGCTATCGACCAATATCAGGAACTGGCGGACATAGTCGGTTTAATTGGCCGGTGGGCTGGCACGCACACGTCCGTTTCCACGCCGGGAAAGCTGAAAACATGATGACTGCCGCCATGGTTTCGGCACTCGATTTCAAACTGCTGGGCCACCCCGATCAGGTCATCAATTCGCCAGTCGCGTGGATTGTTGCGCATGGCGTTGAGCAACTTGGTCCGTTTATTCATCGAATAAATAGTATGTTATTTGATACTGCCACGCTACTTTCACCAAGGCGGTTTGATCGCACAGGACTCAACAAAAAATGCGGGCAAGACCCGCAGAAAACCTCGTATGGATAAGCATCCCGGAACAGTCAACGTCTTTCCCCTTTCACAAGAAATAGGGCTAGTTACCGCTCGATTGTTCGCGGCCTATCTGGCTTGTCCCACCAAATGCTATCTCCAATCCAGAGGCGAAATAGCCCATGGCAGTGCCTACACAGTTTGGGCCATGGAGCGAGCAGAATCCTACGGTCGCGATGGCGTCCAAAAGCTAACAGCCTCCCACGCTGTGGACCTGAATGGCGGCTCTCTCGAAACAGGCCAATGGAAGAATGCCTGCTGGCATTTCACCCTCGATCAGATTGTCCGAGCGCAAGGCTGGGGAGAGGCCAGCCTTCAGGTTGTACAGCGAATTCCAGCGGGGGGAACGAACTCATCCTCCCAGCTCTTTCCGATTCGTTTTGTGCCGACCAACAAACTGTCAAGCTCAGACAAAATGATGGCAGCATTCGTGGCACTGGTGCTCGCAAAGTCATTGGGTATAAAGGTCGGCGTGGCGAAAATAGTCCATGGAGAAAAGTGGTCTATTTCTACCGTAAAAGCTAACTTGTTGTCGCGTGCCGTCCATAAAGCAGTCAGCCAAGCTACTGCCTTGCTGTCCGCCTCCTCTCCACCAGACTTGATCCTGAACCGGCATTGCCCCGAGTGCGAATTTCAAGACCGCTGCAGAAAGCAAGCAACCGAAAAAAACGATCTCAGCCTCATCCCCAATCTGACTGACAAAGATAGGGCGCGGTTTAAGCGCAAGGGCATTTTCACCGTCACACAACTTTCTTACACATTCCGCCCGCGACGTCGCATCAAGCGGCTGGCTGGGCAACCCGAGAAATATCATCATGCATTGAAGGCCCTCGCGATCCGTGAGCAGAAGATACACGTCGTTGGAAAACCGGATCTGCATCTCGACGGCACAATGATATTTTTCGATATCGAAGGGCTTCCGGATCGCGATTTTTATTACTTGATCGGAGTTCGCTTAGAAGGAAAAAATGGTGTTGAGCACTATAGCCTTTGGGCTGATTCGGTGCCGGATGAGGAGCGAATCTGGAAGGACTTTCTCAATATCTTATCTGGGGTCGATCACCCAGTCCTGATGCACTACGGCAGTTACGAAACGACCTTTCTAAGGAGGATGTGTGATCGATACGGAGGGCCACCGAAAGATTCCACCGTAGACAAGGCAATTGCGTCCTCGGTAAATCTGCTATCCGTTATTTATGCGCGGGTCTATTTTCCAACGTATTCCAACGGACTTAAGGAAATTGCGCGCTTCCTTGGTTTCGAGTGGGGCGACCCGCTGGCCTCGGGTCTTCAATCCATTGTTTGGCGTTCACGATGGGAAATGTCACGAGACGACACCTTGAGGGATAGGCTGATTACTTACAATGCCGACGATTGCAACGCCTTGAGTCTGGTCGCTCGCACTCTCTGGCGACTCTTGGCAGCAGATATTACCGTCGGCAATGAAGCAGGAGCGCATCCCGAGATCGTCCATGCGGAAGCGCTGAGCAAAAACTTGACAACCAAATGGCGCATTTTCAAGAGCCCGCTGGCGGATATGGAACGCATCAACGAAGCCGCGTATTGGAGTTATCAGCGGGATCGAGTTTTCGTCCGGTCCGGAGTAGCCAAGACGAAATCAAGGCGGCCACAACGGGCGAATCGGCGCCCAAAAAAAACCGAAAAGACAGTTGTACTCAAAGCCCGACCATCCTGCCCGGAATGCGGCAAGCGCGGACGGAGAAAAAATCGGCTCCTGCACCGAACCGTGCAGGATTTTATTTTCGGCAGGGACAGCGTGAAACGACGTGTAGTGCAGTACGTATTTCAAACCTACCTCTGCCGAAGTTGTGGTCACGAGTACGGCTTACACGAATGGTATCGACACGGTGGACGAAAATGGGGGTGGAACGTCGTGGCCTACTTCATCTACCACATCGTAGGTTTGCGCGTCGCGCAACTTACGATGCAGCACAGCCTGAATCGATTGTTCGGTTTCAGCCTTGTACGGAGCACCCTGAACAACTTAAAAATCAATGCAGCTGACTATTATTCGGGCACCAAAAAGAAAATTCTGGAGCGGATCGTCCACGGCGATCTCATTCACGCCGATGAGACCCGCGCGAACATCAAAGGGCACTTGGCTTACGTGTGGGTTCTGACTAATCACAAGGAAGTGGTATATATCCTTGCCGAAAACCGAGAAGCTGAAACTATCCAGACGTTGCTGAAGGATTTTAAGGGCGTTCTGGTATCTGATTTTTATGCTGCCTACGACGCCATCGCCTGTCCACAACAGAAATGTCTCATCCACCTCATGCGCGATCTGAACGATGATATTTTGCATAACCCGTTCGACCAAGGGATGAAATCAATCGCAGTGGGGTTCGCTGATTTGTTGAGGCCGATGGTAGAAACTATCGACCGGCGTGGACTGAAGAAACGTTTTCTGCGGAAGCACCTGATCAAGGTCGATCACTTTTACGGATTTCTCGATTCCACAGATTTTAAAAGCGAGGCTGCATTAAAATGCAAACTGCGATTTGAGAAAAACCGGGGCACGTTATTCACGTTCCTGCGTTACGACGAGGTGCCTTGGAACAACAACAATGCCGAACATGCCATCAAGGCGTTCGCACGGCTACGCGATGTGATATCCGGATCGTCGTCCAAAAAAGGCGTTGACGAATATCTGACCCTTTTGAGCGTGGCCGAAACCTGCGAATACCAAGGGATCGACTTCCTCGCCTTCCTCCGATCCGGGGAAAAAGACATTGAGACGTTCACCCGTGGTCGTCGAAAACAAGCCCGACAACAGAAGTTCGAAGATAGGCTTGGATGACGAGGGACAGCATCGTCATCAAACATCACTCAGCACTATACCGACTATACCGTGCGCGGGAGATGCTCTCGGTTTGTTCGGCTGAAGTCTATATTCAAACGAGTCATCTCGATCAGTGCGAAGCGTGATTGCGATCATCACAGACCTACCCCGCAAGCCCAAACGCCGCCGCCATCCGTTCCTGCTCTCGGACTGGAATGCCCAGGTGAGCAGCAATCTTCGGCCACTGCTTCACGACCGCCTGACTGCGTTCGATGATTGCGTTGGCCGTATCCGCATCAACGCGAAAATACGGCGCCACCGAACGGGCCAGGTCGAGGTCCAGTGCATTGTCGGCTTCGCTGATATTGAGCTTCAACCCGTGAGATTCGGGCACGGGATTCATATCGTACGCTGCGGACAAACGCCAACCTTTGCCGGGCACCAGGATAAAGCCGTGATTGCGCAGATGGTCATCGGTGTTGGATACGAGCACGTTGAACACGATGCGCGACCAGAGTTCGCGCAGATCGGCACCGGTCTGCGCGCCGTGGTCGATCAGCACGCGGGCGATTTCCAGATAGCTCGCCCCGGTCGATGCATCGTCGCCCTCCTGGTGGCCGCAGACTGTCATCGCCGATGCGAAGTGCAGCCGCCTCCCTTCCTTTGTCCGGTCGAAACGCTGCACGAGAAAGGTGTGATGCGGGTTCGCGAAGCGGCGTGCCAGGCTTTCGGGCACGCGCAGTCCGCAACTGCGCGCCAGCGTGTGGACTACTAATTCCCACCCACCCACGTCATGCGCGTCGCGCACGCTGGGAAACTTGGCGATCCACAAGTGGCCGTTCGGATCAACCACACTGGCCTTCGGACGCGCGCCGCCGAGAGAGCCGCCGGGCGCAATCAGCATGCGCAGCCAAACGTCACCCGCTGCGGCAGTGTTGTCTGCGTCGCGCTCCAGCGCGAGGCTGGCGGCTTCCAGTTCACGCAATTGCACAAACGGTGGTGCGGCGATGCCATGTCGGTTATCGAGAAAGTCGCCGGTATCATCAAGCCGAAACCGGAGCGCACCAATGCGGAAAGCATCGTGCACGCCCAGCAAATAGTCGGATTCGTGCAGGCGCGCATTTTTGGCCGCCCGCCCCGCTCTCTTCTCGCGCTCCAAGCGCCGCTGCATCAACATCCGGCCCCAGCGATCCGGACTGGCGTCAGCGAAAACTCCGAAAATCTCTTGACCCTGCGGCGGATGCTGTCGGCCCTCAAACAACCCGAGTCGGGGATCGAGCCGCAGGTTGACCGTCGCGCGGTGCGCCAATGCGGCGGCGTCGAACTCGAATTCAAAAATGTCTCGACCTGCGTTGCGTTGCGCGCGCAATACGCCCAGACGCAGCGGCGCGGGCAACCCATCCCAGTCCGCGTAAACGGCGATAATGATGGCCATGCGTCAACGTTTCTTCTTCGACGGGGATGGGGGCAGCATGGGATCGATCAGGTCGACCAGCGACTGGGCGCTGATAAAGCCGCTCTTCTTAACCCAGCCGACGTCCTTGCTGGGCTTACGCTGTTTTTTGATTTGCGCGGCCGGGGCGTTCTTCCGTTGAGAAGTTTTGCGCAGCGTAGTAGGCACGGTGTGCTTGCGCAGTATCGGGTCTGCGGGTACCGATGGCGCGGCGCGTACCGAAGCCTTGCTGGGGGCCGGCAATTGGGCGTCCTGCAATTCGCGCCCCAGTGGGTCCGCCGCGGTTAGCAGGTCCAAATCCTTCTCAACACCGAGCACCTGCATGACCGCGAGGTAGGCGCCCATCGTCACGCCCGCGCCTCCCCGCTCCAGGCTGCGCAGGGTCATCGGCGCCATACCCGCGCGCTTCGCGACCTGCTTGGCGGTCAGTCGCCGCCGCAGCCGCGCCAGACGCAACCGATCACCCAAGCGGCGCAGCAGTTCGGTGGTCGACGGCAGCAAGGGAGCAATCGTTTTGGCCATAGTGCCATTATTTTAGCTACATTTATGAACTAACGCTAGAATAATGGCACATAAGTTTCGAAGAAGCTCAAATCATTCCCATTCAATTGTTTCCGAGGCCTGTAAACCCGCATGGATGCTGGCTTTCTTTGTATGGTCCATCTAACTTTACCGTCATATTTACCGTCAAAAAACAAGCACTTTGACTGGCGCGGGAGATGCACTCGGTTTGCGCGGCGGCTACTCTTCCACATCAATCATCAACTATCTACGGGAGCTGGAAGCCCATCGAAGCCATTGCATCCTACGTTTTTCCTCTCAAGGAACAAGTATAAAGCAACGAATTCTCATTACCAAACGCTATATATCGAGCGTATTCCAACCTATGAAATCCAAGAGAGGGCAATCGTTTGTTGAGTATGCGGGTTGTTCAATGATTTCCGGTAGCCTGGGTCAAAAGCACGTCAGCGCCAACAACTCTCTTCTTTGGTGCAGCTTATGGCGACTTTCGCCTTCAAATTTTTATTGTTATATTTTATGCTCAATTCGTCTCCCAGAGGGAGACAAGCTTGCCGCCAGATATCGTTAGTGTTATATTTACTGCGCAATACGTTTCTTTAAGAGACGCAAATTGAGCGCAAAATATCACTTGAAAACGAAGACGCTAGGCCCACGCGCAGCGCAGCTCTTCACTGAGCTGAATGAGCTGCGCCGATCTACGTTCACCTTGGCGGATGTGGGCTCAATCACCGGCCTATCGGCTGCGGCGGCCCGCAATCTCGTGCATAAGGCTCAGCAGCGAGGCTTGGTCACGCGACTGAAGCCTGGCCTGTACAACCTCGTGCCCTTCGAGCTCGGCCGGGCCACTGAGCACATCGACAGCCCGTACCTGATCGCACGTGAACTCGCCGGTGCAGCGCCCTATTTTCTGTCGCACGGCACTGCCCTTGAACTGCACCGCATGGTGACGCAGCCGAACTTCACCGTCTATGTGTCGTGCACCCGGCGCGTGCGTCCGCAGACGGTCGGCGGCTATGACTTTCGATTTATCCACATCACCGCGGAACAAGAATTCGGGGCCATGAAGCACTGGATCGACAAGGAGCGCTTCGTGATGATCAGCGACATGGAGCGCACGATCATCGATGGTCTCCGACACCCGGCATTTGCCGGTGGTATCACCGAAGTCGCCAAGGGCTTGTGGATGAAGCGCGACGTACTGAAAGTCGAACGACTGGTGGACTACGCACGACGCCTCGGCGTCGGCGCCGTCGTGCGCCGCCTCGGCTACCAACTGGAACACTATGGCCTAGCCGATGCGTCGGTGCTGGAACCGTTGCGCGGCATGCTGACGGCAACTTACCAACGCCTTGATCCACTGCTCCCCGCCGAGGGGGCATTCCTCTCACGTTGGCGGCTCCAGCTCAACGTGACTCCAGAAGAACTGGATGCCGTGAGGCTTGGCTGATGATTCCCCAACGCAATATTTCCTTGATCTCGAACACGCTGGTGACCGCCGGTGGGCGGCGCATCCCCGAGGCCATCATCGAACGCGATTACGTGCTGGCCTGGTTCCTGACCGGTTTGGCCGGTCATCCGTTACGCGACGTGCTGGCCTTCAAAGGTGGCACGGCCCTGCGACGCTGCTGGTTCGAGGACTATCGGTTCTCGGAAGACCTGGATTTCACCTTGATCCGTCCGATCACCCTCGAAGAGATCCTGGCGGGGTTGCCCGCAATTTTCGCGGCGATTACGGCCGCCTGCGGCCTGCGGCTCGCGTGCGCTCGCGCAGACCGCCACGGCCCCCAGACCCGCCACCCCTTCTCCCGGCG
>JANMQQ010000316.1:0-6166 GCA_031370545.1 Gammaproteobacteria bacterium | reverse complement strand
TGGAAATTCAGAAGTTATTGTCGTGACATGACCCAGGAAACACTGCCAGATACTGGCGTTACCTGTGCATCGCATCCTTAATCAATTTGTCAAGCTCGGCCGATACCTGGGATAAACTCGCATCCGCGTGTTGCAAGGTCGTGTTGCGCTGTTGGGCCACCGTCACTTCCCGCGCCACATTTGCAACCTCGCTGCGTATCTGTTGCGACATGGCGCTTTGCTTTTCAATCGCAGCTCCGATTCGAACATACCGATCCTGTATTCCGCTGATGGCACCTGATACTTCGGACAATGCTTCCGCTGCTTTCTCAGCCTCCAATGCACCGGCTTGACCGCCCGCCTGCGTCTGACGAATCTTCTGCACCGCAGCGCGCACACCCTCTTGCAAATGACTGATGATTTGCTGGATTTCCCGTGTTGATTCGGCGGTACGGCTGGCAAGCGTACGAACTTCATCAGCAACCACACTGAAGCCGCGCCCATGCTCTCCAGCGCGTGCCGCTTCAATAGCGGCGTTCAACGCCAGCAGGTTGGTTTGATCGGCAATGCTTTTGATGACTTCCAGCACCACGCCGATTTTTTTGCTGTCGGCTTCGGTGTTTTCAACCGTGCGCGCGGATGCATCAATTTCCGCCACCAGCTTGTCAATCGAACACATCGCATTGACCGTGACGAGCGCGCCGTGCGTCGCCAGCTCTTTGGCCTGGGCGGTAGTTTTTTCGGTTTCCTGAATCAGGCTCGCAACGTCGCGCACTGCCGCGACCAACTCGCTACTGGTACTGTCCAATTGTTCCAGCGCCCCGGGCGACTGAGTCGCGCTTCGCATCTGTGCACTGACCGCAGAAAAATTTTGTGTGCCCTGCACCTGCAGGGCGGATAAGCGGCTGACATCAAATAGCGTGGATTGCGTTGCCGCCAGCAACAAGTTCGTGCTGGTCGCAAGCTCATTCAATTCATTGGCTGTGCCCGGCTCTATGCGCTTGGAAAAATCCTGCTGCTGCGCCAGTAACTGAAGTTGCGTGGCCAAAGCGCGGATCGGCTGCACCAATTGACGCGCAACGATCCAGCCCGAGATCGCGGCCAATACACCGCCCAACACCAAACCCGCAACCAGGGCGGAGCTGTTTTGGAGCGACATTATTCGATACACGATGAGATTCACCAGCAGGAGTGCAGCGACAACATGCAGACCTATCGCGAGATGAATTTTACCTTGCAACGTTCCGTTGACGTTCGACATAAACCGACCCCTAGACATGTCGAGAACCTGCCTGGTTAATCGGCTTGCAAATTGTAAGCTGAAGTTAAAATGAGGAGATTTTTGCGGTACGGGTCTATCTCGATCAGTCAACCCGCGGCGTTACTTCATTGGGATACTGCGAGATTTCAAGGCTATCGGCTACTTCGCACGCATGTGCGGAAACAGCAACACGTCGCGGATTGACGCAGCGTCGGTCAGCAGCATCACCAAACGGTCAATACCGATCCCCTCGCCCGCCGTCGGCGGCAGGCCGTGCTCCAGCGCGGTGATGTAATCCTCGTCGAACGGCATGGCTTCTTCGTCGCCGCGCGCCTTGTCTTCCATCTGTGCGCGGAAACGTTCGGCTTGATCCTCCGCGTCGTTCAACTCGGAAAATCCGTTGGCGATTTCGCGGCCACCAACGAAAAATTCGAAGCGGTCAGTGACCAACGGATCGGTGTCGCTACGACGTGCGAGCGGTGACACCTCGGTTGGATAGGCGGTGATGAAGGTCGGATTTTTCAAACGGCTCTCGGCGGTCTTCTCAAAAATTTCGATCTGCACCTTGCCGGTGCCCCAGCTTGGTTGCAGCGGAATTTTCAGTGCGCTGGCTATAGCGCGGCAGGAATCTAAAGTGTCGAGCTGCGCTGCCTGCACGTCGGGATTGAAATGCAGGATGGCTTCTTTGATGGTCATGCGTGCGAACGGTTGTCCGAAATCGTAGCTGTCACCTTGGTAGGTTACAGTCGTGCTACCCAACACTTTTTTCAGCAACGCGCGCAGCATTTCTTCGGTGAGATTCATCAAGTCGCGGTAGTCCGCGTAGGCCTGATAAAACTCCAGCATGGTGAATTCCGGATTGTGGCGCGTCGACAACCCTTCGTTGCGGAAATTGCGATTGATCTCGAACACCCGCTCGAAGCCACCCACCACCAAACGCTTTAAATACAGCTCCGGCGCGACGCGCAGGAACAACTCCATGTCGAGCGCATTGTGAAAAGTTTTGAACGGCTTGGCGGTGGCACCGCCCGCGATGGCGTGCATCATCGGCGTTTCAACTTCCAGAAAGCCGCGCTGCACCAGAAACTCGCGAATGAACTGGACCACCTGCGAACGCACCACAAAGGTCTTGCGCGTGACGTCGTTCATGATCAGATCGAGATAACGCTGACGATAGCGCGCCTCGGTGTCGGTCAGGCCGTGAAATTTATCGGGCAACGGGCGCAACGCCTTGGTGAGGAGCCGGATGTTGTCAACCTTAACCGACAACTCGCCGGTCTTGGTTTTGAACAACACGCCTTCGGCACCGAGAATGTCGCCGATGTCCCAACGCTTGAATTCGTTGTTGTAAAAATTTTCCGGCAACAGATCGCGCGTGACGTACAACTGAATCTGCCCCGACATGTCGCGCAGATTGCAAAAGCTCGCCTTGCCCATCACGCGGCGCGTCATCATGCGGCCCGCGACACTCACGCGCACCGGTTGCGCCTCCAACTCCTCGACAGATTTTTCGCTGTACTCGGCATGCAATTCACCCGCGACGACATTGCGGCGAAAATCGTTCGGGTACGCGATGCCTTGTTCACGCAGCTCGGCCAGCTTGGCGCGGCGTTGGGCGATCTGCTCGTTTTCGTCGATGAGGGGCGGTTGATCAGTCATGGGGTCAGTCATAGGGGACGTTTCGTTCACAGGTCAATATTCATTTGATATTCGATCACGCCAGTAGCTGGGGCGACGCGCATGGTGAGCGAATGCGACCACTAGAATTGTAGAGTCACGCTCAACAACGACCACAGCGTAAGGGAAGCGTCTGAGCAACAAACATTTGGCGCCACGATTTCCGGCCGCGCCAGTCATAGCCACCAGCGGAACGATTTCTTCTTCCAGTAAATCAAGCGCGGCATTGATCGCGCTTTCAAACTCCGCTCCAAGACCGTAACGCTCCGACTCGTATCACGCCGCCGCCGCGTGGATGCGTACTACGCGCATCAGGAACCGCTCAACCGTGCGCGTAAACGACGACGAAACTCCTCCCGATCAATCAGTTTCGCGGTGCCCGCGTCGATTTCAGCAAGTCGGCGCGAAATCTCCGCGTCCCATGCTTTTTCAACGTCAGCATCCGCAGGACCGTCGAGACTGGCGACCAATTCATAGGCCAGCTCCGCGCGCTCGGACTCCGGAAGTTCCAGTGCCTCAGCACGAAGTTTCTCCAGTGCAGCACTAGCTATAAGCATGCTCCGTTGGCGTGAATATCTATTACGTACAGCATAACTCACTTGTTACGACTCAAAGCCCCTGCTTCAAACTGGCTTCGAGAAACTGATCCAGATCGCCGTCCAGCACCGACTGCGTGTTGCCGACTTCCACACCAGTGCGCAGGTCTTTGATGCGTGACTGGTCGAGCACGTACGAGCGGATTTGATGGCCCCAGCCGATGTCGCTTTTCGAGTCTTCGAGCTTTTGTTTCTCGACGTTGCGCTTTTGTTCTTCCAGCTCGTACAGCTTGGCCTTGAGCGCCTTCATCGCGGTGGCACGGTTTTTATGCTGCGAGCGATCACTCTGGCAGGCCACCACCGCGCCGGTCGGGATGTGCGTGATGCGGATCGCCGACTCGGTGCGATTCACATGTTGACCTCCGGCACCGCTGGCGCGGTAGGTGTCGATTTTCAAATCGGCCGGGTTAATGTCGATCTCGATGTCGTCTTCGATTTCGGGCGATACGAACACCGACGCGAACGAGGTATGGCGGCGATTGCCGGAGTCGAACGGTGACTTGCGCACCAGCCGGTGCACGCCGATTTCGGTACGCAGCCAGCCAAACGCATACGGTCCTTCGAAATGAATGGTCGCGCTCTTGATGCCCGCGACTTCGCCGGACGATTCTTCGATGATTTCGGTTTTGTAGCCGTGCGCCTCGCCCCAGCGCAGATACATGCGCAGCAGCATCGACGCCCAGTCTTGCGCCTCGGTGCCGCCGGAGCCGGACTGAATGTCAAGAAACGCACCGTTGGGATCCATCTTGCCGGAAAACATGCGGCGGAATTCCATCGCCGCCAGTTCTTTTTCGTAGCTTTCCAGATCCTTGGCTACCGCATCAGCCGTCGCCGCGTCTTGCTCATCGGCTGCGAGTTGCAGCAGGTCGCGCGCGTCGGTCAAACCATCGGTGAGCGTCGCAAAGGTGTTGACGATTTGTTCGAGTTGCGCGCGTTCGCGGCCTAATTCCTGCGCGCGCTCGGGTTTGTTCCAGATGGCGGGATCTTCGAGTTCGCGGCGGACTTCGGTCAGGCGCTCGGCCTTGACATCAAAGTCAAAGATACCCCCGAAGCGTGTCCGCGCGGGACTGCATATCTTTGATGCGCGTGATCAGGGGATTGAGTTCCAGCATGTCGCGACCGCCACTTGAATTTGAGCGCGCCATAATACAACACACAGCGGGTAGCAACGAAATCGCTTAAATTCTAAGCGTCCCGGTTATTTTTGGGCGCGCGCTTCGGCCTTGCTCACCACCGCATCCGCGCCCGTCAAACCCCACGGCGATTGCTCGATCCATTTTTCCAGTTCCGCCGGGGCCACCGGCCGCCCCATAAAATAGCCCTGCGCCGAATCACACCCCAGCTCTTTAAGCTTGTCCCAAGCAACTTGGGTTTCAACCCCTTCGGCTACCACGGTGAGTCCCAGGTTATGACCCAGGTCGACGGTGGAACGCACGATGACTTCGTCGTTTTTGTTGTTGTGCATGTCCATCACGAACGACTTGTCGATTTTGATTTTGGCGACCAGCAGTTTTCGCAAATAAGCCATCGAGGAATAGCCGGTCCCGAAATCGTCGATGGCGATTTGCAAGCCCATGCCGCTGAGCTTCTTGATGTTCTCGATCGCCTTCAGCGGCTCGCTCATGATGGCGGTTTCGGTCACTTCCAATTCGATGTTGGCGGGCAAGACTTTATGCTTATGCAGCATCGCCGCCATGTCAGCGGGGAATTGCGGATCCTGGAGATTAATGGCGGAGATATTAACGGCGATGGTGAGATGGAGTCCGGCCTCGGTCCAGAGGGAAGATTGCGTCAATGCGAGCTCGATCACGGCGAGCGTAAAGGGTTTCATCAGGCCGGTTTTTTCCGCAATTGGAATGAAGGCGTCGGGAAAGATCAGCCCCAGGCGCGGGTGTTGCCAGCGCACCAAGGCCTCGACTCCGCTCACACGGCGTGAGGCAAAATCAATCTTCGGCTGATAGTGCAGAACCAGTTCCTTGTTACCGATGGCATGGCGCAAATCCATGTGCAGGGTCAGCCGTTCGGCATCTTCGGCATCCAGGCTTGAGTCGTAGAGGACATAGCCTGACTGGCTGCGTTTGGCGGAATACATGGCCGAGTCGGAATGTCGCACCAAGGTGAGGGCGTCGTCCCCGTGCTGCGGAAAGAGCGCGATTCCAATGCTGGCGCCGATGTCAATCGAGCGGCCGTCGATGACCAGCGCTTCATTGAGCAACAGCAGGATTTTCTTGGCGACCACGCTTGCTTCTTCCGGGCTGGTAGCGGTGGGCAGCAGCAACGCGAATTCGTCGCCGCCCACACGCGCGACCGTATCCGAATGGCGCAACGCGGTCTTGAGCCGCTCGGCAGTTTCCTGCAATACCAGATCGCCGGCATGATGGCCCAGCGAATCGTTAATCTCCTTGAATCGGTCAAGATCCAGCGCCATCAGCGCGAAACTTTGCTTGTTGCGCTGCGCGATGAGAATCGCCTGATCCAGCCGGTCATGATAGAGCGTGCGGTTCGGCAACAGGGTTAAGGCATCGTGCAGCGATTGGTGTTCGAGCTTTTTATTCAGCGATGCCAGTTGGGTGGTACGGTGCTCCACCCGTTCTTCGAGTTCGGCGTTCAGGAGTTTGATTTCATTTTCAGCACGCCGATGCCCTTCGTCCAG
>JANMQQ010000312.1:0-4880 GCA_031370545.1 Gammaproteobacteria bacterium | reverse complement strand
CAGCACGGGCACATCGAAACGTTCGAGAAATTTCTTCAGTGTCGAAAACAGTGCCTTGTCGAAACTATGCACCTCATCGAACACCACAATGCTGTCGGCGAGTACCGGCAACAAGCAAATAGAACGATAGACTTGCTGCATGAATCCCAAAAACTGATCCACCGTGGCGCTAAAAATTCTGCGTTGCCAATATCCGAGGGCGTACAAGCGGTCTTCGGTTTCATACTTACGACCAGACCGTTCGTCAGGATTGCAAAACATATCCTGCAACTCGTAGCTGGAGGTTCCATGCAACAACGCCGCGTCCGCTTCCGGTGCGTGCGACACGTAATCGCGGAAACCTTCGATCGCGGTGGCGCGCGTGGGGTACAAAAAAATCACACGTTGCCGGGAATTCTGGGCCAGGCATGCTTGAATCCAACGCCACGCGGCCAAAGTTTTTCCGCTGCCGCAAGCGGCCAGCAACAATGCGCGGTCGGGAAGACTCGCGGCTCCATCCTGGAAATCGTTCCAGACAAATGTCTTCTTGGATTTACCTTCGATATCAGCGATACGTCGGGCTATGACATCTCGACCGATGCGAACCCCATCCAAGAGCTTGCTTTCATCGAACGCCTCGGCGATCCACGCGCTGATACTGTGACCTTCACGTACCAAACCGGAACCGGCCGCGTCGGCGGCGATGACGGCGGCCTTCACTGCGAGCAACAAGTTTTGTCGTTCGGCCGATTCTTTGAGCTTTGAGCCTTTGCGCCTGAAGTTCTCGATCAGTGTTTCATTCAGCGTACGTATATCCTGACCGGTGCCGGGTATGTAACTCCATAGCGCCGTTACTTGTGGGTCGCACTTGCGCATTCCCAAACGTGCGGAAACTTGATTCAACACAGCATTAAAATCAGGCGCATCAATTCGGACTTGAAACAGGTCCGCTGCATCACCCAGCTTTTCGCCAATGGATGGGTAATAGGTTTCTTTCTTTGGCGAAGCCTTCAGGTGATGTCCGGCAACGGCGCTGATGACGATATCCACATTGATTAACGGACAGGTCGCAAGCCAGTCACGGAATGGCGGCAAGAAAAGAATGAGTGCACTCAAGTGTTCGTGACGCATGACCTGCGCGTCGCGCTCGCCGCGCACAGCGCATTGAAAACCATCGTTGGCTTTTCCAAGATCGTGCAGACCACAGGCGGCAATTCCATTGGCATGGAAACGCGGATAGTCGTCCGAGGAAATCTTGAAGAACTTCAGCCACGCGATACCCAAGCGGGTCGGACTCGTCGCGGTTCCGAACAAGCAAGAAAAAGCATCCATGACTTCCGCACAATGCTCCGCTAACCCTTTATCGGGGCGATTCGCCGCCGGGCTTTTCGCGAGCAAGTTGTTCATCCCTTCCACTCCACAAACACCCCACACCCCATCTTTCTTCGTCCACCCAAGCCTTGTTCCTGCAAACGGATGGATTCCTCGGCGGTCAACTCCGACACCAGCAACGAATGGCCAACGACTTTCTTGTCCTTGATCGCAATGATGCGGCGCGGGCCGCGCTGCGGTTTGCCGCGGATGTCGAGCGCGCCGAGCTGGCGCTGAATTTCAGCATCGAAGCGCGCCTCGTCGTCGCCGTGTTTGGTGGTGACGACGTGCGCGTAGAGCACCACGGCGGGAACCAACGCCGCCGTGATTGTCGTACCCACGCGCAACGTGTCGCCGTTGAGGTCGAGGCGTTTGCCCGCGAGCGGAAGGACGGCGGGAATCACGCTGGCGGGCAATCGCAACCCAAATCGGGCGCGATCACCAAGAAGCAGTTTTCCCGCTCCGTCGTAGCGCCCGCGCAGCGGATGCAAACCAACATTGTCCGCCGCGTGCAGCCATGCACTTTGCTTTTCCAATATCCGGCTGATTGCCCCATAGAGTGCATAGCCGTGATCGACCGGCACGCGCTGGCCCTGCACATGAAAGAAAATGTCGATCACCGGTGACGTGTCGTGACTCATTGTTGCCCTCCCCCAATTCGTATCGCTGGTGTTGTTTACCGAGGAACCACTTAACTTTATCCGCGCCGAGCTGCGCGCGGTGCATCGAATATTCGCTCGTTACGGTTCTGTGTTATTTAACATCCCCACTGGCTCACCCACTGCGCCACCCGCAAGTTTTTTTTCGCTGTAGAGTTCGGCGGCTTGACGCAGGCGTTCGGCGACCGCGTGACGCAGCGCCTCGGGCGCGATGACTTCCACCTCCGGCCCGTATTTGAGGATATCCATCAGCAATTCGCGCGGATCGGAGTACGGCACTTGCAGTTCATACGCGCCGTCTTTCCATTGCCCGATCTGATCGGTGTGCCATTGTTCGTCCGCGACCCAACGCGCACGGGGATCGGTGAAGCGCAATACCGCCCACGCCTTGGCGACGCCAGTGAAGATGCCGAAGCTCGCGCCGAGGTAGCGGTCCAAATCTTCGTCGGCGATGGCTTTCACGCGTTGCGCCGTTTCTGTTACGCGTCGTACGCAGTCGAGCGCGAACATGCGCAGCGCAGCGGCGCGTTCGCACCAGGCAACGAGGTACCAGTTGTTGCGGTAATGGATGAGGCGATAAGGATGAACAACACGCTGCGTGACTTGATTGCGCTCGCGGCCGTGGTAGTGGAGCTGTACCACCCGCCCCTCCAACACGGCACCCGCGACGGCTCCAAAGCGTTCGTTGTCCACCGCGCGCGCGGCAACCGGTTGAAGACGGATGCGCTGGGTGACGGTTTCCGCTTCGTGCCCGCTTTGCTCCAGCAATTTTCGAATGCGCGCTTTGAGCGGGCCGATGTAGGGCGCAAGCAATCCAGGCCGCACCGACTCCAGCAATTGCGTACTCGCGAGCAACGCGTAGAGTTCTCCAGAGTTGAACCACAAACCGGGTAATTCGAATTCGGGGGCGTTGGGATCGTAGCGATAAGCGTTGTGTTCGCGCGCGTAGACGATGGGCGCGCGCATGAAGTCACGCATGTATTGCAGATCGCGTTTGATGCTGGCGAGGGATGCACCCAGCTCTTCGCGCAAATGCGCCATGGTGACCGGGCGTTGCTTCTTGAGTAAAGCGTGGATACGAAAGATGCGTTCGGCGCGATTCATTTTTAGGTGTTTGTTGTTGTCATTTCCCCCTTGCGGTTTTTACGCGGAGCTTTTCGTTGTGTCAAAGGCGAGGGTAAATTTCCGCGAGTCTGCATTGCGCCAGCTTCGTCGCGCAGCGGTAACGTTTACGCTGTTACACACTGAAACACTTCTATACGCAGGTGAAAGGTTTCTACATGCACACCGGGTTAATGTCTGGTCGTGCTTTACACCATAAAGTCGCGATGCGGCGCCTGATCCGCACGATCTTTCCAACCCCGGAGAATATTTTATGCGATCCATTGTCACCCTTCTGATCGGCGCCACCGCCCTGCTCGCTGCACCCAGCTACGCGGCCGAACATCCACACCAACATCAGGAGCCCGCATCCGCTGTTACTCCGCTGACCGCGCCTGGCAACGATGCGTTCGCGGCGCTTCAGGAAGCCACCGAGAAATTATTGGCTGATCCCAAAACGGATTGGAGTCGTGTCAACCTCGAACCCCTGCGCCAGCATCTGGTGGATATGCAAAACTTCACATTCAACGTAGACGTGTCGGCGCAGAAGCCCGTCGACGGTGGTGTGGAATTCACGGTGAAGCCGACAACACCGGGCGCGGCGGCGTCGCTTGATCGCTTGTTCAGCGCACATCCCGCGATTTTGAAACAGGAATCAGGTTGGGACATGACAGCAACGAAAGTCGAAGGCGGGGGTTACACCGCACGCGTTATCAGCGCCAAGCCCGATGATGCCGCCAAGATTCGCGGCCTGGGTTACATCGGTATTGTCGCCTTGGGCAAACACCATCAGGCACATCACTGGCAGATGGCGACTGGCGCCAACCCGCATCAGCATTGATGCATCGCCGGTTATCGCAGCACTTGGCACAATTCCAAAGCGCTATGCGGGTGGCTTCCTGCTCAGAAATACCGAGAGGAATAACGCCAGCAGGGTATATGTCAAGAACAGGTAAAAACCGGGTTGCAGCGAGGTGGCGTTGGTTGTCAACACCGCCAACTCCTGGCTGGCGGATGTTAGTTTTCCGAACTGGCTGGTGATGATGCCGTTGAATCCGATGTAGGCCATGAAGATCGCCACCACCATCACATCGGCCATCGACCACTTGCCGGATTGGAATACAAAAAATTTTATCAGCGGATTTTCTCTTGCGTTGCGATAGTTGTAGTAGTGCACCAGCGATGAGGCGATTTTTAGCAGGGGAAATAAAATGCTGAAGGTCACCAGCAACATGCCTACAAATTTCATCTGTGGCGCTTTGTGCGTGATCATGATCCAGAACACATCCAAAATGCTTTTGCTCTGGAAATACAGCACCTGATTCTCAAAACGCACCGGGTGTCCCAACAGCTCAAAATTTATCTGAGACATGGTGGCTTCCATATCAATCATCGGCGTCGTGACACCGGCGATTAACAAAATTATAAGTGACAACACCAGGAGTATGTAGTGCGCGGGCAACAGGGGTTGGTGGTTAAAGCCCGCCATGGCAAAAAGAATCACGGCCAAGGTAATCAGCGCTATTGTCTCCTCAATGATTAGATTTCCCTTGGCTAAAATATCTTCATCAACCTTGCTGCGTGCGCTCTCGATATTGTCAGAGCCGGTCCGTTGCAGAATACGGTTCAGCTCCGAAGTGTCCTGAAGATCAAAGGTGTGCTCAGAATATTTTTTAAGCTGCTCGCTCAACACTTCTTTGATCTGACGTTCGGTGGCGGGCTTGGTCATCTCTTTAATGACGGCGTCGGCGTATTCAGGGATGCCTTTCT
>JANMQQ010000280.1:0-7643 GCA_031370545.1 Gammaproteobacteria bacterium | reverse complement strand
CGCGCTGCTTTCTGGTCAGGCGCCTGCGCCGTTGCGGAGGGTCAAATGAACACTGAAGTCCCAACTTTTACGGAAGCCGATTTACATGCCTACGTCGATGAACGTCTCGACCCGGCACGTCGCGCGCAAATCGAAGCCTGGCTGGAAACTCATCCCGACGCTGCGGAACGTGTGCGTGCTTATCGTGAACAAAACGCTTTGCTGCATGCCGCGTTTAATGCTGTGCTCGACGAGCCGGTTCCCGAACGCGTGCAGCGCGCGCGACCCCTGCGCTGGGGCTGGATGAATTACGGCGGTCTGGCGGCTTCGCTGGTTTTAGGTGTAGCGCTGGGTTGGTTAGTGCGCGGTGAATCGCATCGCGAATTACCGCTAAGCATCGTCCTGCCTAAACAAGCGGCGCTGGCGCACGTGGTATACACGCCGGAAGTATTGCATCCGGTCGAGGTTGGTGCGGATCAGGAAGAACATCTGGTGAAGTGGTTGTCGAAGCGATTGGGTGTGAACGTGAAGCCGCCGCAACTGCAATCGTCAGGCTTTACTTTGGAAGGGGGAAGACTACTACCGGGTGAGGACGGCCCAGCCGCGCAATTCATGTACCGCGATACGGCGGGTCTGCGCTTGACACTTTATTTGCGTACCGGTTTGCACGACAACCGTGAAACCGCCTTCCGTTACGCCAAAGAAGGCGCCGTAAGCGTCTTCTATTGGGTAGACGGCAGCACGGCCTACGCACTGTCTGGAGAATTAGACCGCGAGCGCCTGTTGAACGTGGCGCAAGCGGTCTACAAAGGTATTAACCCGTAAACGTAGACGAAGGACGCGTCGACTTCCGACCTGGCTTGTAAGCCACCTGCGGTTTACGTGCCGGTGCTGGTGCACCTGCTCCTGCATGCGGCTCGCGCGGCTGGGAATAAGATGATGTTTCACGTTGCTCGGGACGCGCTGCTACCGGACGTGAACGCTCAAACGGGCGCGACGAACCGGAGCGAGGCGACGAGTTGGGACGAGCAGAATTGCCGCTCGGACGCTCGTTGCTGAAGCGCGAATTGCCGCTCGGGTGAGCACTGTTGCTATTGGCGCTGTTGGAACGCGAGTTGCCATTGCTATAACCACCGCCACTCGGACGCGACGTGTTGGGACGGCCAGTAGGACGTCCACCTCCACCAAAGCGGCGTTGCGGACCATCGGTACGACCCGGACGCGGCTCAGGACGCTTCGGCTCCAAACCAGCAATAATTGTGCGCTCGAAATTCAGACCCAGCATGCGTTCGATACGCTTCAGGTTGCCCCACTCTTGCGGGCCCACCAGTGAATGCGCCTTGCCACTCGCCCCGCCGCGACCGGTGCGACCGATGCGGTGCACGTAATCTTCCGGCGAATTGGGCAGATCGAAGTTCACCACGTGGCTGATGCCTTTAATGTCAAGCCCGCGCGCCGCGACGTCGGTCGCAACCAGCACTTTCACATTACCGCGCTTGACCCGGTCGACGGTACGAATACGCTGCGCCTGTTTCATGTCGCCATGCAAAGGTGCCGCACGGTGACCGATCTCGTTCAGATGATCGGCCAACTGGTCCGCACCACGCTTGGTGGCGGTGAACACGATGGCCTGGGTCATTTCCTGCGCGCCTAACAAATGCGCAAGCAAATTGTGTTTGTGATCAATGCCGTCGGCTTGATGCACATGCTGCTCGATGGAATCGTGCCGTTGTTGAATGGTCGACACCTGCACCCGCACCGGATCTTTCAGCAAGCGTTGCGCAACGCGCAGCACTTCGCCTTCCAGCGTGGCCGAGAACAACAAGGTTTGGCGCTCAGCAGGTGTGGACTTGGCAATCATTTCCACGTCGTCAACGAAACCCATGTCAAGCATGCGATCCGCTTCATCGAGTACCAGCAATTCCATGCGCGAGAAATCCACGCGGCCTTTGCCCATGTGATCCATTAAACGTCCTGGTGTTGCCACCAGAATATCCAAGGGTTTGCGCAGCAACATTTCTTGCTGGCGATACGCAACGCCGCCCAAAATGGCGCCGCTGGTGACACGCATGTGGCGACTTAATTCGCTGACTGCGTCGGTGATTTGTTGCGCGAGCTCGCGGGTAGGCGACAGCACCAACACACGCGGACCCATACCGCCGCGCGTCGAAGGCATCAACAAGCGTTGCAAAATCGGCAGCACGAACGCGGCAGTTTTGCCAGTACCGGTTTGCGCCGACGCCATGACGTCACGGCCTTCCGCGATTAACGGAATGGCGCGCTGTTGAATCTCAGTCGGCTGGGTATAGCCCAGGTCGGTGATCGCGCGTTGAATAACAGCATCAAGATTAAATTGTGAAAAAGACACGTGAGAACTCCTCTGTCCGCCGCCACTGGCGGAATCCAATTTGTGAAATGAAAAAACGAACGATTGGCAGACGCCACGTGTGGCTGAAAAGAGGCACCGCCAGGTTCCGTGCCGCATGCTGCGCGGCAACGCCACTAACCAGGAAACCTGTGGTGATATAGCAGGGAAATCGGTCAGAGACGCGTACTACCCTCTTGCGAGGAAGGGCGCATCGTACGCAACTGGCGCGCAAAAAGCCAGCGTTATGTTAACTACCATGGTCTGGCACCTCACAGCTGAGCTTCAGCTCCAGCCGCAAGATGAATTTCCATTGCGCGGATGTGACTGGCAGTATCGACAGCCGGTTGCCGCGCTGCACCAACGCGAAATCCTGCAATTCTGGGTATTTCTTCAATTGTTCCAGCGAAACTACGCGTTTGAACGCGCGCTCAAATTGCACATCGACCATGTACCAGCGCGGCTGCTCCAACGTGTGCTTGAGGTCGAAATGCTCACCTTCGGGATTCAGCGCGCTGTCATCCGGGTAGCCCGCACGCACGATGTTCATAACCCCGACAACACCCGGCTCTTTGCAGCTAGAGTGATAAAAAAAAGCCTGGTCGCCCACCCGCATAGCGTCGCGCAGCATGTTGCGCACCTGATAGTTGCGCACGCCGTCCCAGTGCTCGCGCTGCTTGGGGCGCTTGCGCAGATCGTCGATGCCAAACATATCCGGCTCGGACTTCATTAACCAGTAGTTAGGCACTGCGGTCTCTCCTGCAATGTGTGAATACTCCACAACGCATTATGACATTTCAACACTGAGGATTCCCCTGGGCGTCGTTACAGTTCTGCCTTCAACGAAATCCATTCAAGATCCCGCTGGCCGGGATCGCACACGGAGAATCAACAGTCATGCGCTTGCTCAATATCAGTGGTGGAATCATTTTGGCAGCCGCAATCAGTGTGGTGGGAGGAGCGCTGGTTCCAACGATGGATGCAATCTCAAGCAATCGCACAACTGCCGCGCAACGCGAAGATGTGCCACGTGTTGTGCTAAAAGTAATGAGCTGGTGGTACTTCAATTCACAACTCTCGCTGGCACAGTTACCCACCGACCCGGCAGCTCGTTATGTGGTTGTCGATTTGCGTCAACCCGAAGACTTCGCACGTAGCCATCTGCCCGGTGCAGTGAATATTCCCGCCGACCAAATCGTTGCCCAATTAGGCAGCGTGGCGCCCGACCATGACCAAAATATTTTGCTTTATGGTTACGACGAAACGCACTCGGTGCGCAGCCTCGCGGCGTTGCGCTTATTAACTTATACGCACGTGAAGCATTTGAAGGACGGATGGCCGGACTCAAACGTGCCGACAGCCCTCAATGCCTCTGTCACAAAGCGTTCCGCAACAACCAGTTGATGATGGCCTCATAGTTCCTGCCAATCCCGTGGCGGTTGCTGCGTGTTCATTTGCGCAGCAACATCGTTTACCACCGTGTAACAATTCAACCTAGAAACGGCAGTTGAACGGCTTGCGGAGCGCGACACGTTGGGTGGCCGCTCTCGCTCATCTCGGCAACTGCTCCTGCGTTGCTCTACCTTCCGCCATCCATGGCGGTCGCATGCGCTTCGCGGCACTTGCACATCCGGTGCGGCGCAGGCAAGGCGCAACGAGCGAGGAATAGCGAGCTATCCCGATGATTCCTATCGCGCTGGTTTTGCGCGAGGTAGGACGAGTTGCAACGCAGCCGTCGCACAACGGGGCGTGCTCCGCAGGCCGTAGCGGGCCTCACCCACAGGGTGAAGCCTGTTGAAACCGTAAACCTCAACTGTCACATACACTTGCTTATGCCTTGTAGCGGTCAACTGCCGTTTCTAGGTTCAAGCTTTAGCTGCGCGTTCCCAGGGCGATAACCTAAAAACGACGTGCAATGCTTGCCAACACTTCCGTCACGTATCGAAGTGGGACAGCGTCGCAATTCACGTCTATGTTTGGAATGGTCCGTGAGCGCGATGAATTTGACAACACCAGCTTCCTTCAATAGTGCTGATTCGCAAGCTGGGGACGACAACGCCCACCAGGCGTTGCGTTCTTTGCCGATTCCGGTACTAACCACCGACGTCGTGGGGATCGTCGACTTTATCAACCCTGCTGCGGAACAGCTGTTAGGTTGCCCTGCAATTCAGGTACTTGGCTGTGCAGTCAACTCTCTCTCTGATGCAACCGCAACTCACGCGCTCTATCAATATGTCAAGAATAGACGCCCTTTCTGCGCTACCCAATTTAACCGGCGAGTATCTTTATAGTTTGCACGGCGGGCCGGAACAACGAATCCGTTGCGTAGCAACGCCGATCATTGGCGGCGCTGATAAACCTTCCGGGTTTGTGGTCACCCTGCGTCATGGTGACGAACCGGCACCTGCGCAGGCTCACCCGGCCAGCCACAGCCTGGAACATGACCCGCTGACGCGCTTACCTAATCGCGTCGGATTTGAAATTGCGCTGAAGGAATTGTTGCGACGAACCCAGCATGACACCGTTCGGCATTGCCTGAGTTATCTCGATCTCGACAATTTTAAAATCATCAACGACACCTGCGGGCACGCTGCCGGGAACGCGATGTTGCAACAGCTCACCGAAGTGTTTCGTTTGCAGGTACGCAACTCCGACATTATCGCGCGTCTGGGCGGCGATGAATTTGCACTGCTGCTGGAGAACTGCTCACTCGACCAAGCCCTGAAAATCAGCGAGAAAGTACGCCCAAAAGTAAGTGAGTTTCGCTTTTCGTGGCAGGGGCGTACACACGCAATCAGCGCCAGCATCGGCATCGTGGAAATTTCCCCAGCCACGGCCGATCTCGCCCACATTCTCAGCAGCGCCGATGTCGCCTGCTTCTCGGCCAAAGAACTGGGACGCAATCGTGTGCATGCGTATCTGGAAAGCGACGACGAATCCGCGCGCCGTTACGGCGAAATGCAGTGGCATGCACGCATCACACAAGCGCACGCCGAAAATCGCTTCACTTTGTATCATCAACACATTGCGCCTTTATCCGCAGACGATCATAGCGGCGAACATTTTGAAATTTTGGTACGCGTGGTGGATGAACAAGGCGCGCTGGTGCCACCGGGCGCGTTCATGCCTGCCGCCGAACGTTACAACTTGATGCCAACGATTGATCGCTGGGTAATCAACGAAACCTTCGCCCGTATCAAATTACGGCTGGCTCTGGGCCACAATTATCCCGGAACGGCGGCGATCAATCTTTTCGGCGCGTCGCTGGGCGACCCGGGATTGCTGAACTACATCAAACAGAAATTTGCCGAACACTGCATACCCGCGCGGATTATCTGTTTCGAAATCACCGAAACTGCGGCGGTTTCGAATTTGATTCATGCGGTGACATTCATCAAGGATTTGAAAGCGCTGGGCTGCCGCTTTTCGCTGGACGATTTCGGCAGCGGCTTGTCGTCGTTTACCTACCTGAAAAATATGCCGGTCGACTATTTGAAAATCGACGGCAGCTTCGTCAAGGATATGCTGACCGACTCGATCAACCACGCGATGGTTGAATCCATCAACCAGATCGGCCACGTGATGGGCATCAAAACCATCGCTGAATTTGTCGAGACCCCGCAACTCGCGGAGCGACTGAAACTGCTGAGAGTGGATTACGCACAGGGCTATGGTGTGCACAAACCCCAGCCATTTCTAACCAAAGCAGTCGCTTGATTTAATGTCAAGACACGGTGGGCGGTACCCACCCTACGACATCCACTCGTTCATTCGCAGGGTGGCACCGCCCACCGAACATCGCTGCTTATTTCACAAGCTGATTCAGCTCAATAATCGGCAATAAAATCGCCAGCACAATCACCAACACAATGCCGCCCATGATGAGAATAATCATCGGCTCGAACAAACCCAGTGCGGCGGCACGCAAGGTTTCCAGCTCCTGCTCCTGCGCTACCGCAGCGCGATCCAGCATCTGCTCCAGGTTACCGCTGGCCTCGCCGCTTGCGATCAGATGCACCGTCATCGGCGGAAAATAGCCGCTGGCATCCAGCGCTGAAAACAACGTTGAACCTTCGCGCACTTTCTTGGCCGCCGCCTGTACCGCCGAGCGCATCGGCCGATTGGTAATGACTTCGGCGGAAATATGCAAACCGTCAAGCACCGGCACCCCGCTGGCGGTGAGAATACTGAAGGTACGTGAAAACCGCGCGGTGTTGAGCCCGCGCGTGAAGCGGCCGATCAACGGCATGCGCAACAACAAATGATGAAAGCTGATGCGCGTGGCTTCAAAGCGCCACATGTAGCGCAAAAATGCGGCGACCAAACCCAGCGCGAGCAGCATAAAAATTCCATACTCGCGCATGAATCCCGACAACGCGATCAGCATGCGGGTTAACACCGGCAGTTGCTGCCCGATGTTCTGAAACACCTGGACAACCTGCGGCACCACGTAGGTCAGCAAGCCGATCACCACCGCGATGGCCACCAAGGTCAGCAGCACCGGATAAATCAGCGCGATCATCATTTTTTGCTGCAACTGCTGACGTGTTTCGGTGTAATCGGCGAGGCGCTCCAGCACCACATTCAAATGCCCCGACTGCTCACCCGCCGCTACCGTGGCGCGGTACAGCTCGTCGAACACATGCGGAAAATCATTCAGCGCCGCCGCCAGCGAATGGCCTTCCATCACGCGCGAGCGCACCGCCACCAGCATCGACTGCAGGCGGGCTTTCTCAGTTTGCTGCGAGACCGTGCGCAGGCAGTGTTCCACCGGTAACCCGGAACGCGCGAGTGTCGCAAGCTGGCGTGTAATTAACGCGAGATCCGTCGCGCTAACCCCGCGTTTAAGCAGACCGGATTTTTGCGCGCGCTCTTCGCGCTTCTGCACTTCTTCCACATTCAGCGGAATCATGCCCTGCTCGCGCAGGCTTTGACGCACTTGACGCGCGGTATCGCCCTCGGTCACGCCTTTGCGTTCGCGACCGGTGGTATCTAGTGCGGTGTATTCGAAAGCGCCCATAAAAATGACTCGTGTGTAGATTGGCCCGCCGGGGGTCCGCCTATGTTACACGAGTTCCCGCGATGCGGAGGCGCTCACCCAAGCTGCTCAGAGATCTGTTTCGCTGCCTGTTGCAGCAATACGATCCACACATCGCGGCGGCGTTCAATCGGCGCCGAAATAGACAATCCCGCAAGCACATGTCCGCTCGCATTGCGAATCAATGTGCCGATGCAGCCGACGCCCAGCTCAGCTTCTTCATTGTCATAGGCGTAACCCTGCTGCGCGCACTCCGCTGCG
>JANMQQ010000211.1:0-2862 GCA_031370545.1 Gammaproteobacteria bacterium | reverse complement strand
TGGTTCGTCCTCCACCACCAGAATCTTCATTGCACCCCCAATTTATCCTGTTGATTATGCCCTCTGGCGCTTGCACTCAACATGACAAAAATGTAATCCGGCTGTCAGATTGGCGTCATGGTCAGCGGTCTACTCTAACTTTAGGCAAACGCCTTTCTCAGGGAAAAACCGGCATGCAAAGACGCAAGTTTTTACAGTATGCCGCAGCATCAGGGCTTGGCATATTGGGTGGCGGTTATCTGTACAAATACGCGACGAACACCAGTCAGAATAACTTGCTAGGCACCGCAGCAGCGGCGCGCAATGCGGCACGCCGCACGCCGTTGTTTATTCCCGGCGGCAGCGGCCCCTTCGGCATACTCGATATGTCCGATGCGCCACTTACACTCAACGCTCGATCTACCACACTGCCATTGATCCAGAATAAGCAGTCGCCTTTTTTGATCTACGCAGCGCAATACGGTGGCAAGGCTTATCAAAATCCGATTATTCGCATCAAGCACGGCAAACAATTCAACGCCCGCTTGCAAAATGATTTAACCGAACCGACGATTATTCATTGGCACGGTCTGCACCTGCCAGGCGTGATGGACGGCCATCCGCGCAACACGATCGCTGTCGGCGGATACTACGACTATGCTTTCCCTGTGACCAATCGCGGCGGCATGTACTGGTATCACACGCACGCCCACAATCTCACCGCCAAGCAGGCCTATTTCGGTCTGGCGGGCCTGTTCATGGTCGAAGACGAAGATGAGGCGGTGTTGCGTAACACATTGCAACTCGCGCCGGGCGTAACCGAACTACCGCTGCTGATTCAGGACAAGCAATTCAACAGCGCTGGCGAACTCAGCTACGGCAGCAATCCGATGCAGCAGATGATGGGTCAGCTTGGCGACACGATCCTCGTCAACTTAACGCCGCAACCGCAACTGGATATCACCAATCGTCTGTATCGGTTTCGCATTCTGAACGGTTCGAATTCGCGTATTTACAAGCTCGCCTTCATTCACCGTGGAAAAATGCTGCCGTATGCCATCATCGGCACCGATGCCGGTTTGCTGGATCGGCCGTATACCGCGCAAGAAGTCTTTTTGGCCCCGGCTGAGCGCGTCGACATCTTGTTCGACGCCAGCCGGTTACGCTCTGGTGATGAAGTTTTGCTCAAGAGCCTCGCCTTCGATGCGATGCAGGGGATGATGGGGGGCAAGGGCGGAGGAATGGGAGGCATGAGGGGCTCCAGCCTCGCGCTCGGCGCAGAATTCGAGATCATGAAACTCGCAGTCACCCGACAGGACGCGGCGACGCCATCCGTGCCACCGCGCCAGCTTTCGACCATTGCGCGCATCGATACGCGCGGCGCGGCTGTGCGCAACATAAGCCTGACGATGCAACGCATGCGCTGGTTGATTAACGGCGAAAGTTTCGAGATGGACCGCTATCCGATCCTGAGCCGCAGTAACACAATTGAATTATGGGACATCCAGAACGCAAAAATGAGCATGCCGCACCCGATGCATATGCATGGCTTTTCATTCCAGATCGTCAGCCGTCAGAACAGCCCGGGGCAGGTGCGCAAGCTGGCCCAGGACGCGAGCGGACGCCTGATTACCGATCTGGGGTGGAAAGATACGATTCTGGTATGGCCCGGAGAAACCGTGCGCATCGCAACTGATTTTACCAATACATATAAAGGTGACCAGCTATACCTGTTTCACTGTCATAACCTTGAGCATGAAGACCAAGGCATGATGGTTAACCACCGCGTCACTGCGGTGTAATGCAGGTGAAAAATGGGTGCCCATGTGCGCTAACGCACGGAACAAGCTGTACTTTGAGTGTCACTGTAGCCAAGTGAACCTTGGGTTTTAAGGTTTCTGACCAACTCAATTTTGGAGAATACGATGAAAAACCCGCAAGACATGGACAAAAAAATGGGCGTGATGCAGGAAAGCATGCTGAAGATGCACGAGCAGATGCACAAGATAATGAATTCGAAAAATCCCCAAGAGCGCGAGCAGCTCATGCAAGCACACCGGGAAATGATGCACCAGCATATGCAGGCCATGAAAGACGGGGACATGATGGGCGGTGATGCGAAAAGTGGCTCGGGCATGAGTGCAGGCAAGGAACAAAAAGACGGCGAAAAGCATAAATGGCAGCGCGAAGAACAGGGTGGCTTTTCTCTAATCTGCAAAGGTCCATCAAACCAGCTTCACACAAGGAGATTTACCTCATGAACGCAACAAACCAAAACAGCCCTCATCATCGCGTTTGCCATTGTCGTGGTACTGCTTCTGCTGTTCGGTGGCGGCACGATGACAGGGGCAACGCTAAGTGGCGGGATGATGGGGAACGGAGCGATGGGTGGAATCAATTGGATGTGGATTCCTACTTTACTGATGCTCGGTCTCGGTGCCCTGCTCGTTTGGGTCATCTTCGGACAGAAGAAGTGACCGACCTGAAAAGATGAATCGCCAAGCAGATTTGCAAGCTGTGCGTGAAGCAATGCGACGCGCATGACATGGCGCAACTGTAAACGCTGCGCCGAGGCTTACTGCTAGTTGGTCGGCTGATTAGAAACGCCACCATAACGGGAATACGAAATCGCAGTATGGATATATTCGGTAACAATAGAGCGAATTGAGGCGGTCACGTTTGTATACAAACAGCTTTAACAATTTACTGCTGACACGCGTGACAACCTGAATGTAGTGGCAATAAAACCGGGGGATGTCCCCGCTAACCAAGGAGTAAATCATGAAACATTCAGTTTTAGGGAAAGTTGGCGCGTTATTGCTGATCACAGGCACCGCATTCGCGGTTCCGGCCTATGCGGAAAGCCATACCGGGCAGGGTGGG
>JANMQQ010000200.1:0-14023 GCA_031370545.1 Gammaproteobacteria bacterium | reverse complement strand
CGCAGCTTCGATGGGTTCTTATTCCCCGTGTTAAATATCTCTTGTGTACGAGAGAGCAGAAGCGAAGCCATGCAATCAGTAAGCGCACGGTAGCTATCGACGCATTCTTGATGTGCGGTGAGAAGACCTAAGATAAGCTGTTGCTCATCCAGCGGTGGCAGTACAAATTCTTGTATCGCCATCGTTTTCCAGTTGATCGTTGGCGACAGCGACCCGACTGAAATTTCCACTGCCCGATTCATGAACAGATCGCTCTGCATGAAGAAAGGCAAGAAATCAGGCAGCACTACCTCTGGCTTGGCGCGCAGCACCATTGCGTGCGCCGAGCAGATACCATCGAACTCGGCAACGCCCAGCTTGCGCTGGTAAGCGCGCCGCTTAGCAAAAATGATGTCGCCAGTTTTGAAGAAGAGCTTCCCCGCCTCAACATCGCTGGGGCTACCCCAACGTCGAATGCGCAACGAATCGGGATCGAGGTGTTCCAGCCCGATGTAATGCTCCATGCCGGATTCGGACGGATTGTCGATACGCACGTTGACGTTGGTCGCCATCTGGTCGAAGCGCCAGATTTTCCAACCCGGTTTCACCTGTACTGCATCGGTCATGATTTGTTACTCAAAAATGGCTCGGCATAGCCAAGAAGCTCGCTATGAGTGTTGCGTTGCTCGCGCCATCTGTTCGGATTACTCGGGGGTGTGCGACGTGTTTGGCAGACAGTCATAATCAAGCGCCTTTTCGCACGCGACATACCCACAAAGAACGCACACCGCTCGTCAGCTTCCTTACCCCAGAAGATCTCTTTTTCTACCCCCATGACAATCACTGTGTCGAACTCCAGGCCCTTGCTCTTATGTATGGTCAAAATGCGTACTGCCCGGTCGTCTGAAAATCTGGCCAAGGCTTTCAACAAGTCTGGTTCATGCTTGAGTTGTTCTTCGATCTTTGTTTTTGTTTCTTCGATCACCTCTTCAAGACGAGCGGCGGACTCGTAATCCGGCGACAAGGCTGTCAGGCTGCTGATGCCGACTTTTTTCAGGACATTCTCAACGAATGTCCATGCGCTTGGCCACCCGTCGTCAACCAGCTCCACGAGTAGCACGGCTTCCTTGCGCTCGGATTTCATAAAGCGCTGCCAATCCTGCCGAACGTCGGCTTGCTCTGTTTCGTCGGCGAACGGGGTCAATTGTGCCATCAACCGTATCCACGCCGCTGGTTCACGCGACCCGTAGAGCAGCAACAGGTAATCCACAATCAACCTTGCAGCCGGCTCCACAGAAATGTCCTGCAGTTGCTGTTCGTTACGATAGGGGATGCCTCGCTTTTCAAGCTCGGCAATTAGCAGATCGGCATAGAGGTCAGGTTGTTTGGATAATAGGATGGCAATTTCTGAATGGGGTACGCCCTCATCCTGAACCCATCGTGCTATCAGGTCAGCCAGGTACTCGGCCTCGTGTTGGCTGGTATCGAAACTCCAGGCATGAATCTCCCCTTCGTTGCCGACGATCTGCGCATCCGGCATCACGGATACTGGGTCCAGGACTCGAATTATTTCGTTCTGCATGCGCAGCAGCCGAGCCTTCGAACGGAAGTTGCGGTACATATTTAACGGTACCGCATTGAAGTCGGCAGCGAAGGTCGAAAAAATCCCCTCCAGCGCGCCAGCCCAAGCCATGATTCTTTGCTTGGTATCGCCCACAGCGGTCAAGCGGATCGTTGTACCTTGAAACACGAGCTTGACTAGCTGGTATTGCTTGTCCGTGCAATCCTGAAACTCATCTAGAAAGACATCGCGATAAGTTTTGCGGATCGCGTTTCTAGCAACTTGCGAACTTTCGAGAATCTGAGTTGCCAGTGGGACCAGATCCTCGAAAGTTATTTGGCGCCGGGTCACTCTGGGTTTGCCAATGGTGTAATCCACATCCAAAGCATCTCGCCCTTTCAGTACCGGGCGAAACCGGTCAATGATGCGCTTGGCAAATGCGTGGAAGGTGTAGCTGTCAAACCGGGAGGCAAGGTCTGGGCCGCAGCGTCGCAGCACACGGTCCTTCAGGTTTCGGCTCGCATCAACCTTGAACGAAATGGCGAGAATGCGATTTGGATAACGGCAGGTGCCGGTACACAACAGGAAGTCCGCGCGCTGCGCAAGCATCTCGGTCTTACCGGCTCCTGGGCCGGCAGTCAGCGCAAGGCAGCGCTCGCGCTCGGTGGCGGCTCGCAGTGCATTGGGTTCCAAGGTTAGGCCATCAGCGGGCTGCCAGTCCTCCGCCATGATCATTCGGGCAACTCCGCGAGCTTGGCGATGACCGCATCGGCGAGACGCCCAAGCGAAGGTGGCATGCCCGCCAACAACTCCGCATCCGTAAGTTTGGAAAGCGCATTGATGTGGGCATATGGCTTGCTCCCGAGCTTGAAGCGCTTGTGGTAGGCGATGAAGAGCTTTCGCTCATCCTCGGTGTACTGTTCGACGCCGTGGCAGCTGTCGCCAAGTACTGCTTTTATTTTGCTTTCCTTCGGCACAATTTGATCGGCTTTATTAAGTTCATATGCCCTCGGGAAACACTTCAGCATCGCAAAGTCCAAATCCAAAGGAGAGGAAAAAAAGACTCCTAGGTTCTCAAGCTCGTTGAGGTAGCTGGCATATTTGGTATCTGCTTCGACTTCGAGTAGCTTCCATTCCGCGTTATTCCACTCTGGGATCTCATCGATCTTGCCGCCCGGAGGAAACACTATTCCAGGTGAGTATTTTTTTAGCTGGTTGGCAATGTAACGCACTCTTCCCCACCCTCCTTGGTGCCTTGCTAAGTCAAGATCCAGGAGCGTGATAAACGGAATATTGAGCACGCTGAGCAAGCGCCAGAAATGATTGACGTGTCGACCGCCGAGCGGGACTACCGAGATAGCGTATTCATCGACCGGGGCGCCTTTTGCTTTCAGTATGCGCGGGAGCACGATCTCTTCGCTATCGCCCTCACCGAGGACCACCAATCGCGAGAAGTACAGCTCCGGAAACGCCTGTACGGCCTCACGCACAAACTTGTGGGCCTCGTCTGCGACGGGTGGCATTTCAATCCGAGTTACCTGCGTTTGACGTGCTTCCGTCAGGCGTAGGTAGCGGATGCTTTCTGGCACAACCCGGCGCAGCATAGAAGGCGCGTGGGTCGCAATAAGCGCTTGCGCGTCTTCCTTGCTTACCAAATTGGTCAGTGCAGAAACAATGCGGCCCAGGTAATGGGGAGAAAGGCTATTTTCGGGTTCCTCCACCGCAACGAGCGTGAGTACGGCAGGCTTGAGTTTGTCTGGGTCGAATGTCGCATCTTCCCCGCTGAGTACTGAGCGCCCAATAGCTTGGGAAGCAAGAACCAACGACAGGTACAGCATGGATTTCTGACCATCGCTCAGACGTGAGAAATCAACCAATCGCTCGTCGTGGCCTGGAGAGAACGATACCGACAGATGCCGCAGCAGCGCCTCGATTTCGCTTGCGACAAAGGTCACTGACGGATCTGCAAAATAGCTACCTTTGTGTAACCCCTTCCACGCACTGGTTAACTTTGTACTCAGCAAAGCGACCGATCCATTGGCAGCCAAGCTATCACTCATCCGGCCAGTTAAAGTCTTGATCGTTGCCCGCTCGGTATCCCAGTTCACTGCGCGCAGCAGACGACCGAGCAAGGCATTTGTACTGAAAGCGATGTGGCCCGTCGGGTCACGTCTTGCTGGCAGGTAGTGAACCTGAATGTTATTGCGCTCGGCGCGAGGCACAGAGGCCACGCTCAAGGGCGAACCGTCCTCATTTAGGTCAAGCACATATTGGAAAGTGTCTTGTATGTCACCATCTAAACCTATGCTTGCATCAAGACGAAAACGAACACGTGGTATGCCTTCTGCGTCATCCAGACGCATATGTCCAAAATGAGCGGGAATCGTAGGGTGCTCTCCGGCATTATCCTGCAACTCCGGGAATAGAAAATCAGCTTCGATCCAGAGGGCGCGCTCGCCCGGAGTCTCCACCTCGTTATGAGGAACGTGGAAGTCCGACTTCTTGAAGCGTCTTAACATTGGATCGAACGCAAACAAACGGCAAAGCGCCTGCATGGCGGCGGTCTTGCCGGAACCATTTGGCCCGATCAGAAAGGTTAATTTCTCAAGGCTCAGTTCCGTCGGCTCTGGACCAAAGCACTGAAAGTTCGATATGCGGATAACGTGAAGTTTCATTCTGGGCTCTGTGTCTGAACAAGACCATCCAGCGTTTCAACCAGCGAATCCATCTGCTGCCAGAAGGTTCGGCCATCGGCTTGCCACCTATCCCAAGCGGCCTTCAGGGTGGCGGGCTGTTCGATACCGTTGGCGGCAACGGTCGCGGTCGACCGCTTCACATAAAGTGGAATCGACAAATTCGCGCCGTTGGCGGCGATCTGGACGATGGTGGTGACGGTGGCAAAACCCACCTCGGTAGCGAAATCACGGAATGCGCTCAGGATGCGCTGCTGGTGCTCGGGTTTGAGGAAGCTCTGCGCTCGTTCTCGCGTGACTTCGTTCAGGGCGTCGATAAACAATACCTTGCCCTTGCGCGCCGCAGCCTTGCGCCGGTTGCAAACGACAACGCAAGATTCCATCGGCGAGTTGTAGAACAGGTTTGGGCCGAGACCGATCACCGCTTCAACCCAATCCAACTCAATCATCTTGGCGCGCATGGACTGCTCTTCGTTGCGGAACAGCACCCCGTGGGGCCAGAGTATGGAGCAACGGCCCTTGTCACTAAGGCTGGCTAGAATGTGCTGCTGGAAAGCATAGTCGGCGCGGCCCAGTCGTGGCGTGCCGAGGAAATTACGGCCCCACTTATCTTTCTCCCACGCCGTGCGATCCCATTGCTTGATGGAATATGGCGGGTTGGCCAGGATCAGGTCGAACTTACGTAGCCGGTCGCCCTCGATGTGCTTGGGGTCAGCCAGTGTGTCGCCACGGATGATCTGAAAATCCTCGACGCCATGCAGGAAGAGATTCATCCGCGCGATGCCGGAGGTGATAAGGTTGCGTTCCTGTCCGTAGAGCTTGAGGGTGCGGTATTCGCCGCCGCTGCGCTTGACCTCGGCCAACGCCGAAATGAGCATGCCGCCGGTACCGCAGGTGGGGTCATATATCGACTCGCCTGCCTGGGGCGCGAGCAGTTGCGTCATCAGGTGCACAACCGTGCGGTTGGTGTAGAACTCGGCTGCCGTGTGGCCGGAATCGTCGGCGAACTTTTTGATCAGGAACTCGTAGGCGTTGCCGAGTTCGTCCTCGGGCACGTTGGCGACCGACAGCGTCTGGGTCGAGAAGTGCTCGATCAGGTTCTTGAGCGTTTCGTCGGGCAGGCGTTCTCGGTTCGTCCACGGCGCATCACCAAAAATGCCAGCGAGCAGGTCAGGGTTGGACGCCTCCAATTGGCGCAGGGCGGACTGGATGGCCATGCCGACATTCTTCGGCGCCTGGCGCACATCTTTCCAATGCGTGCCTTCTGGGATTTGGAAGCGGTGGTTCTCGGCAAACTCAGCATAGGAAAGATCGCTATCTGAATCGGTCAACGCAGCTTGGTATTCCTCTTCCCATATGTCCGAAATGCGCTTGAAGAATAGCAGTGGAAAAATGAACTGCTTGTAGTCACCGGCATCGATCAGTCCGCGCAGCAGGACAGCGGCACCCCAGAGATAACTCTCCAATTCTTGTTGGGTGATCCGGGCGTTCATTGCAGCCAGCCTCCATCGGTCATCACTTTGGCGAGGCGTTCCTCGGCTTCGCGGCAGCGGATGAGTGCATTCTTGAAGGCAGCAATGGCTTCCGGCAGTGGCGGAATATCCTCCTGTAAGGGCGGCAATACATAGCGGGAAATATTGAGCGTCCAGTCTTCGGCCTTGATGTCGTCGAGACTGACGACACGCACGGCGTCCTGCACATCCTCAAACTTCTCGAACCAGCGTTGGATTTCGAGGGCGTGCTCCGGTTCCAGGTAGTTCTGTGCCCGGCCACGTCGGAACAGGCGCGAGGCATCAGCGATCATGACTTTCTTGCGTCGCAGGGCGGGCTTCTTCTGACGCAGCACCAGAATGCAGGCGGCAAGCCCGGTGCCGTAGAACAGATTCGGGGCCAGGCCGATGACCGCCTCGACCAAATCCATCTCCAGCAATTTCTGGCGAATTGTGCCCTCGGCCCCTTTGCGGAACAGCGCGCCCTGCGGTAACACAACAGCCATGCGTCCTTTGACCTCGGCCATCGACTTGACCATGTGCTGCACCCAAGCGAAGTCGCCCGAGCTGGATGGCGGCAGGCCAGCAAAGTTGCGACCGAAGGGATCGTTGACCCACTGTTCCTCACCCCACTTTTCAAGTGAGAACGGAGGATTAGCGATGACGCAGTCAAAGTTCGCTAGTCGATCACCATCGAAAAACGCTGGGTTGCGTAGTGTGTCGCCACGCACGATTTGGAAGTCCTCGATACCGTGGAGGAACAAATTCATGCGGGCGATGGATGAGGTGGTTAGGTTTTTTTCCTGTCCGTAGAGTTTTCCCCATAACCGCTTCACGTCGCCGTGCATTTGTTGCACGTGTTGCACCGCAGCGAGCAGCATACCGCCAGTACCGCAGGCGGGATCGTAAATGGTCTCCCCCTCTTTAGGGTCGAGCATGTCGATCATCAGCCGTACTACGCTGCGGGGCGTGTAGAACTCACCAGCCTTTTTGTTGGTGGCATCGGCGAATTTTTTAATGAGATATTCGTAGGCATCGCCTAGCGCATCTGAAGCAACATTTTTGTTGCCCAATGGCAGCTTAGAGAAATGCTCAATGAGGTCTTTTAGAAGGGCATCCGACAGACGATCTTTGTTCGACCACTGCGCATCGCCGAACACGCCGTAGAGCGTTTCAGGATTTGCCTTTTCAATCTCGCGCATCGCACGCTGGAGTGCAGCGCCAACGTTACTCGCTTTGGTTCGAACATCGTTCCAGTGACAGCCGTCGGGAAGTTGGAATCGATGCGACTCGGGGAACGTAGCTAATGCGGCATCACCGACTTCATCGACGATGTCGTTGTATTCCTCGTCCCACGCGTCGCAGATACGCTTGAAGAACAACAGCGGAAAAATGTACGTTTTGAAATCCGCCGCGTCGACCGGGCCGCGCAAGATATTCGCGGACTCCCATAGATGGGACTCAAGCGTGCTGAGTATTACTTGTTGCGTCGACGTCACTTAATTTGTTTGCCCCGAAAAGTTAATGCGTCGCGGCGCTACGTCTTCTAGATTTCTTATGGCTCGCGATCGATGTCGCCGCGCCATTCGCCCGCGCGCCTAAGTATCTGTGAGGGCCTGATGCAGTATCGATGGATTGGCCAAAGAATAGGAGTACAAGCAATAATTTTAAGGGCCGAGGTGAATGGAGCGCTCGACAGAATTACCAGTACATAACCTAATAGCAGGAGAGTTACGAAAACTGAATAAATAGACCAACCGTGCACGGAAACAAGTCTAGATTTTTCCAGTGTGACCTCGTTGCCGCGAATCACAAGTAAACCCGAGAGTTTCAAAAGCCCAATTTCACGATCAGTAAGATCCAGATCCTTTTTCATTTGTAGTACGGCGCGACATACCTTGATGGGCGCATCAAATCGGAATCGCCGTTTGAACACATCCTCGCCAGGAAGCTCGTCGTCGGTCGTCTGCGTAGTGCTGTCAGAACGAGAACCAAAAAGGCTGAAGTTCAGGGCGTTGCCTTCATAGTAGTCGCGCTGTGCGTTACGTTGAAGGCCACAATTTAACGTGATGTTTTGGTCCTGGTCTTGATCTTGATCTTGATCTTTCATTGAGTGCCTGCTCCGCGTTAATGATTACTTTCGAGGTTTCTTTTTCTTTCCTTCAAAATAGTCTCGACCCGCATTGCGTTGCTCACCAATCACGCCAATATGCAAACGCGTATGTGATTTCTTTGGCGCGTTAGATTCTTGAGAGGCGCCAGCAACTTCGCTATCCACGGCCCGATTCAGTAAATCCATGATGCTAGGATTCCGCGTGCTGCGAATCAATTCTTGAATCGCTTTTTCCGTGGCCAAAGGTCGTTGATCACTCGGAATATTCATTAAGTTGCTATTCAGGATAGAAATTGCCGTTGTGACTGCATCGTTTTGCTTTTTTAAGTCTGCAAGTAATGATGCCGTGTCGCCGGATGTGTCGGTGCTTGACGATTTTAAATCGATATTGGGGTAGACCTTTTTTAACAGCGTCGCCGCCGGCGCGCTTTTGCCAATTGAGGCAAGCAACGCAAGTCGTGTCTGAACCAGAAGACTTAAAAAGAATTCGGTGTCGATATCAGAGCGACCGTACTTCGTACCACTTCCCGCTAGCAGCCAGTCGACGCTGACACCAAAAGACTCGTGCACAGCTTTCAAGAATTCCCCCCCGGGAATTTTCTGGTCACGTAAAACGGAGCTAACAAAACTGGGAGACGCGTTTAGCTTTTCGGCGAACGCGAATTGGGTAAGCTGGAGATCAGCCAGCACCTCTGCAAGTCGGGAGCCTAGAGACGCCGCCAAAAAAGGTTTTCCTTGGTATTGACAAATTCTCTAAAGTGAATAATATCGCTTTTAGATAATCTTGTTGAGTCGCTAAGTATCAAATGTTACTCACACCTCAGCAAAAAACCAACGCGCAAATAAGTGCCTCTGGGCCCGAGGCCTACGAGATCGTTTTTCAGCTGCGCAAACACGGCGTCACCCAGTCAGATATTGCCAAAGAACTCAACGTCACGTACTCGAGCGTGAGTAACGTGATCCACGGCCGGGCGACCTCGTTTCGAATTGCGGTTCGCTTGGCAGCGCAAATCGGGCGCACTGTCCAGGAACTCTGGCCAGGTCGCTACGAATTCAAGCCCCGAAAAAGCTGAAGCGCCAATGCCAAGACAATATATGCGCTTGGTAAATTTTACGGAGTGTCGATCTAGTCTCTGCCATCGGCACTGTATCAAATGTCGTAATACATTCACCCACTGCCGGATGCCTTTTAGTGGTTCGGCTTTGCGTGCTCATGCTCGTCGATCCCTGCGCTCTCCGCAACTCGATAGCGTCCTTGGATGTTCGCGCGACGATGTTGGGCAGGCCTGCGTGAACGTGTTGTTACAAGAAGCGGAGAAAAAGCAGAGCATCACGATAACGCAATGTATTGGGCGCGTGTTCGTGTCGACACGAAATCAATCTAACCAAGCGGAGGGTGCACAAATGTAAAACGGGACAAACCTTGCGGCTTGCCCCGTCGGTCCGGCGATGCGGACGATACTCACTGTGCAAAGTAAGTATCTCCCTCCCGATTCCAGACTGTCAAGCCGCATCACTTACTCACTCAACTAGGCCCGCTGCAAACCAGCGGTAACAGCTGCTCTCGATCGCGAATTCGCACGCCCACGCCGAATGGGGTTTCCGTGTGATCGCGCGCGAGGTGCCACTTTGCCAACAAAGTGAAGGAGGGATGATGTACGAAAAACAACGACGTGTGGTCACGCGTTCGGGCCGCGGCGTCCGCGGCTATTTTCCGTCACTAAAAACAAAGCGCGCGATTCCATTCGAGAGTTTGTTGGAACGCGATGCGATTCTTCTATTTGAGTTTACGCCAGCGGTCATCACCTATCGTGAGTACCAACAACGTGAGATTTACTACGATGGAACAAAGCCGCGTGATTACTATCCGGATTTTCTGTTGGAGTTATCGAATGAACGGAGTGTATTAGTCGAGGTCAAGCCCTACTCCGAGCTACAACGACCGCGTATCAAGACGAAATTCGCGGCGATCGCGCAGCACTTCCATCACGTCAATCGCTGGTTCCGCATTTTGACGGATCAAGAAATTCGACGTCAACCGTATCTCGACAACCTTACTCGCCTCGCATATTACAAACGCCAATTCAGTTACGAAAGTCTGCATGTGCTCGCGTTAGAACGGCTACGTCAAGAACAGCCTGTGCCACTGCGGAAGTGCGTGGATGACTTCGGCGGTGAACGTGTTGTGCTTTGCCTCATTGCCAACGAAGTGCTCCGTGTCGACATGAATAAACATCTCACGCCAGAAACCCCGGTCTACATCAACGAAGGAGGATATCAAAATGATGCGATTCAGTTTTAGAAAAGGGCTGCGTTTTTTTGAAGGCCAACGTACTTGGACATTACTGCGCCGACTTGCGACAGGTCGCTTCCAAATGGAGGATGGTGATGGCGTCATTACGGCAATTGAACCAGACGACCTGCTAACAAAGTGGAAAACGCAAGCATTCACGCTCGATGAAAAGAGTTTGAACGCGAGTGACAACGTATTTTTTCTTGCGACGCCCGCAGATTTATCAGTGTTGCCAAAGCGACAACGTAAACTTGCCAGGTACCGGTACCGATACGTGCGCCACTTTGATCGCAATCGAAGCTACAGCACACATAGTGAAATCCAAAAGGCCATTCCGCAGATCGCAAAAGCGATAGGCGATGCAAGCCCGCCAAGCTCGTTCACCGTGTTTCGATGGCTGAAACGTTATCGCGTGAGCAAGTCGATCGTGAGTTTGATCGATCAGAAACGAAAATCCGGGCGTCGACGCGACGCCGAAACAAAGTCGATACTCGAGGCGACCTTATCGGAAGTTTATCTTGACGAACAAGAACGCCCAACTTCAGTTGTTGTGGACGCTCTCGAGAAAAAATTCAAATGCGCGAATCAAAATCGCGACGACAATAAATTGGTCTGCCCGTCACGGGCAACGGTCTATCGATGGGTGCAGGCGTTACAACAAGACATCCTCGACAAAGCACGTTTAGGTCGACCGGGTGCGCGAAAACATCGTTGGGTAAAGGGATCAATAAATGTAAAGCGCGTACTCGAGCGAGTGGAGATCGACCATACCCCACTCGACGTGATCATCGTCGATGAGGACACAAAACTCCCGCTGGGTCGTCCCTGGCTCACGCTCGCGATCGACACCCACTCCCGAATGATTCTCGGTTTTTACATCGCCTTTCATGAACCCAGCTCCTACTCCGTGCTCGCGTGTCTCAAGCATGCGGTGCTACCAAAAAATGATTGGTTGAAGAATTTTCCGGGGGTTAAGGGAACGTGGCCTTGCTATGGGCTGATGGAGTTGATCGCGGTGGACAACGGCATGGACCTGCACTCCAACGCTCTGAAAAAACTGTGCCTTGAGATGGGAATCCAATTGATGTTCTGCCCGTCACGTACGCCAGAATTCAAAGGCACGATCGAGCGAATGATGAGAACGGTAAATACTGGACTAATCCACCTACTGCCGGGCACGGTATTTTCTAACATCAATCAGCGCGGCGACTATCCGTCCGAAAAACTCGCCGCCATCGATATGTCAACACTGGTGGAGTTGCTCACCAAATGGATCGTCGACATTTACCACAAAACGCCCCACCGGCGACTTGGGGTGCCGCCGTTGTTGAAGTGGCAGGAAGGTGTCGCAACACGATGTATCGAGCTACCCGCATATCCAAGCCAAATGGAAATCATTGCGGGCGTGCCCGCGAAACGAAGCCTTTTTCACTACGGACTGGAGTTCGATGGACTGCATTACAACTCGGAAGAGCTGCAATCGATTCGCCGTCGAACCAACGAAACCCTGAGCCTGGACTTCAAATCCTACGAAGAAGACACCGGGTACCTCCATGTTTGGGACCCTTACAACGAGGTGTACTTGCGTGTTGACGCGCTCAACCAAAGCTATGCCAGCGGACTACGCCGCAACGTGCACCGCATGATTCGCCAATCCATTCGCGCCAAATGCGGTGACAACACTTCCGAGCAGGAGCTCTTGCAAGCCAAAGAAGACATACAACGGATCATCGCCGCCTCCATTTCCCACAAGAAGATGGCGATTCGAAAAAAAGCGTCTGCTTTGCGTGCTGTTAACAGTGAAAGCAATTCGACGGTAAACAACGAACTTCTGGACGAAGCGCTTAAACCCATCAATGCGATCACACCTAGAGTACTACCGGAATTGAACGCTGGGCTCGATGACCAGTTGCCTACGTTCAGTCATACCAACTCTTAACAGGAGCCGCAACATGACTACAGATGATGTGCTCGAAAAGCTTTATGGTAACGAACTTCGGATCGACGTCCATGCGACGGAGTCTTCGTTGCCATTCACGCTTCGGTCAACGCGTATCGCATATCCGGTATACAACCAAGCGCTAAAAGAAATCGCAAAGTTACATCACCGCTCGCGAATATCCGGAATTGGTAGCGGTCTGTTTATGGGGGGACAGTCGGGCTCCGGCAAGACTACGATCATAAAATCGTACCAACAGCTGTTCCAAGACGATCACAAGCATCTTCGAGAGGTGCCTCAGGTAGTGATCGTAAAGACGCCGGCAGCTCCTACAGTAAAAAGTGTAGTAGAGGCTGTGCTGAATTCGCTGGGCGATCCTGTTGCACATCGCGGGAGCACTGAGGAACGCACGCAGCGCATTTATCACTTCATAAAGCAATGTCACGTTGAGCTGTTGGCATTCGACGAAATTCAACATTTTCATGACACGAAGCGAAATAACGAAAGGACATTTTTTACAGACTGGCTTAAGAACCTTATCGATGAAGCGCATATCCCGGTGGTGCTTGTGGGGATGCCTCGCGGCGAGACGCTATTAAAGATCAGTGAGCAACTCGCGCGCCGCTTTACGCGGCGGTTCTATGTTCGTCCGTTTTCATTTCATTCCAAGCAGGATCAACTCGAGTTTCGAGGGCTGCTAAAAAATATTCAGCTATTGCTTCCGATCGATTCTGTGCCGCTGCATGAGGCCAATCTCGCGCGCCGATTTATTTTCGGTAGCGCGGGCCTAATTGATTACGTAATCAAAACCGTGGAAGAAGCGGTGTCGCTTGGCTATGCGCATGGTGCTCGCAAAATAGATCTAAAAGTCCTCGCCGAAGCCTACAAGAACGCCGTATGGCCTGATGTACCTGAGCTCCTCAATCCCTTTAATGAGCAAGCCACCCTTAGAAGGCTAGATCGAGTCGGTGAACCGTTTGAATTGTGGGACCGCACGCGCGTTCAAGACAAAAATAAGGCGGGTGTGAACGATGAGTAGACGCCTAATTTTGAGGCCTAGTTTAATGCCTACGGAAAGCATGCGTGGTTATAGTTTTCGACTCGCGCGGGAAAATCTATGTGATCTGGAAATTCTAGCAGATTTTTCCGACTTGGCATCCGTTTCGCGCGCCGTGCGCCATGTCTCGGCATCGGCCGATGTCTCTTTTGACATATTGGTAAAACGACTGTGTACATTTTTTTTGCGGCCGCGCAGAGAGCCAATATTCGTGCAATGGCTCGACGATGCGTTTCCGATGCGGTTAGTCGAACGCACGCGCAGAAAGGTATGCGCGAGCTGTTTAATGGAAGGAAGTCACTATCGAGTCGAATGGGAGTTTACTGAAGTCAAGACGTGTAGTTGTCACGGAATAAAATTGGTGTCGGTCTGTGAACGTTGTAAAAAACCCCTTAATTGGATATGCGGCGGCTATTTTCAATGTGGTTGTGGTTTCGATTTGCGCGACACTGTAGCGGTTACAGCGGACCTGATATCCAGTCATATTGCCTTGGTGATATCAGAAACTGTCGCACCTACGGATTCTGGTCAACAGAGACTGTCGGATGTGTGCGCGATCGACGCGAGTAACAATGCGACTACTCTGTCGGTTCCGAAATTACTGGAGCTTATCGATCACCTTCGTACGACCTTCATACCAACAATGCGAATGTTGCTGACTGGCCCAATAGAATTCACAAGAAAGCGGCGCTCTGATTATACCGACGAGGCGTTTACGCTATTTTTGATTGGTTACTGGCCCCAGAACTACATGAACCTACTGTCGCTGTTAATACACGCTGAAGATGTCCATTCCGACTCTTCGCATGATCGCGCCCAAATCGATACGTGTCTGAAATTCGCAAGAGACAAGCTCGGGTTGATTGGACAACCATTTATTCGTGCTGATCAAGGTGCG
>JANMQQ010000186.1:0-13630 GCA_031370545.1 Gammaproteobacteria bacterium | reverse complement strand
AAAACGCATAATGGCACGTTTGCCGATGCCGATATCTCGATTAAAAAAACACGTCAACACACGGCGATTTTTCAGGTGAGTGTCCCGAAAAAATGTAAAGCAGGGCAGTGTTTGGGTTGCGCAGGTGGTACCGACATCGATCCGTCGGCGGCCCATCCCGTTGAAGCAAAACTTAAGCTGCAGTGTGCGACTGGTCCTTGGGCCGGTGAAAGCGGGCAGCCAGGACGGCCGCAGTGTTTAATTGTCGTAAACAGCGACGTAAACAGATTCAATAATACTATCGCTCACGAAATTGGACATTTGTTCAAACAAGTTCGAACCGATAAAAATTGGCTCGGTATTCCAGATCATCCCGATCAATACGAGAAGCGCGGCGGTCAGGGCAGCCACTGTAAAAAAGACGCAACGGAAAGCGCGACTCGCAAGGATCAAGATGATAAAACCGTTTACGAAGGTGGTACCTGCGTTATGTATCACGTCGCAGTCGGGAATACTGACTTTTGCGAAAATTGCGCCTTGGATTTGCGCATTCGCGATATGACTAATTTTTTCAAGTAGCTTAAGCCACTGCATGCAGTATATGAATTGAATATGGGGTCACTGAAGAGACTGCGGCACAGTACGGTGGACCGGCTCGTAATGGTGTTGGTTTTTCACGTGGCAATTTTTAGCTGTGTTTCTAATGCAAAAGAGCGAAACACCATGAATATGAAGCTTGTTGAGTCAGCATTGGCCGTAATTCAAGACGCACAAATATTATCTGCCAAGACGGAAGACCAACGCGCTGAACTGCTATATGCCGCGCTGGAAGGAGTTGAGGTGGATGGGATTTTCCTCCGTGCACCCGCTCGAATGAATGCCGTAGATGCCACAATCTGGCCGGTCATGGTTGTCGCCAGCCATTCCGCACAACGCGCAAGTAACGTTGATTTGGGCAAGAATGCGCTGCTGCTCGTCATGCCACTAGATCGTTCTGGTGCAGTGCTCAGTGCGCAAATCTACTCGGAGCCAGAGGGTAAGATTCCGATGCCACCGTCCGACGAAATTCCCTTGGACATACTGAGGGGGATGCAGGGGCCGACCCGAATAACATCGGTTGTCACATTTAATCTAAGAGCATTACGTGATTCGCTGACCCCAGGTCGGTACGCCATTGTGGCAACCGCATACGACTGGAGGTCGAATGTTGTTGTCGTGGAGATCACGCATTCCGCCGCGCATACCCCAACCCCGGCAATGGCACCACCTACAGTCTTGACATCAGAATTGAATTTGTCATCCGCGCCGTCGAAAAAGTTTGCTGATGGCGTCACCCTTGTTCCGCCCGTCGGCTGGGCGGCGGATGCCACGTCATTACCACTCGAAGGCAGCGTTGGAGTTCGCATCAATGCGCAATGGTTACAAAACACAGCTACGGATGTTCGTGCGCATATTCCAGTTCACCTAGTGTTAGTGGAGCAAAACGTACTGCGGCCCACGGCAGTGGATTTGACCCTCGTCGCGCGTCGCGACCCGGCACTTAAAGCGGATGACAAGATCGAGGGATCATTTCATGTCGATCTGCGCAAATCGCTCCCGCGCTTGTCGAGCACAACGCAGATGGCCTATGTTTTTGTCGGCACGACCGCTAGCGGGCCGTTTCGTGTGGCAGTGAGCAAATAGTATTGCGGGGTTGGGGCGCGCTTTAAAGTATTGCGCAGGAGCCGTTAATTGAAATTGGATAGGAACACCGAGCGATGGGCAAGCTGAGCGGTAATATCGAAAACTTCACATTCGCCGTGCAGGGTGCGAAAGCGAAATTCAAACTCGCGAAGATCGTCGGCGCCGAGAGCATGTCGACACCCTTCGAGTACACCCTGGAGCTGGTATCTGAAGACGCGGATATCGACTTCGCGCAGATCATCTCCAAAGCCGGAGTGGTGAAGTTTATTTCGGACGGCGACAACATCGAGCGTTATATCCACGGCATGATCGCGGATTTTGCGCTGGTCGATCAGGGTCTGCGTCTCACCACTTACACCGCGCGGTTGGTGCCGCGCGTGTGGAACCTCTCGCAGATGTCTGACTGCCGGATTTTCCAGGCCACGACCACACCCGACATCATCAAGAAGATTCTCGACGACGCCAAGATCGCCAGCGACACCTACAAAATCGACTGCAAAGAAACCTATCAGCCACGCGATTACTGCGTGCAATACCGCGAGACCGATTTAGATTTCATTGCCCGGTTGATGCAGGAAGAAGGCATTTTTTACTACTTCGAACACAGCGCCGACAAACATCTGCTGGTGATCGCCGACAAATCGGCAGTGCATAAAGAGATCGGCAAACCCACCAAAGTTCTCTACCAAAAACCCAGTGGCAGCGTTGCGGCGGAGGACACCATTTATCCGTTCAGCTACTCCGAAGGCGTGCGCACCGGCGGCGTAATGATGAGCGACTATTTGTTTCGCAAGCCCGCGTTGAACCTGCGTTCAAAGCAAGCGTTTAAGCTGAATCCCGAGCTGGAAGTTTACGACTATCCTGGCCGCTATCCCGTCACCGACAAAGGTGACGACGCCAGCGCGACCGGCACGCGGTTAGCCAAAGTGCGTATGGAAGCCGCGCAAGTGGGCCGCACTTTAGGCAAGGGCAGCAGCGACTGCATGCGTCTGACTGCTGGCTGCCGCTTTACGCTCGCTCAACACGGGCGCAAAGCGCTGAATCAGGAGTACCTGCTGATATATGTCAAGCTCAGCGCCGAGCAGCCGACGGTGTACGAAGGCGACGCGGGCGGCAAGGGCAGCAGTTTTCACAATGAATTTGTATGCGTCCCCGCCACCGTACCCTACCGATCCATGCGTCAGGTGGATAAGCCTACGATTGCCGGCGCGCAAACGGCCATCGTCACCGGCCCGTCCGGCGAAGAAATTTACGTCGACGAATTTGCGCGGGTAAAAGTGCAATTTCACTGGGACCGCGAAGGCAAGAACGACGAGAAGAGCTCCTGCTGGTTACGCGTCAGCCAACTGTGGGCGGGCGCGGGCTGGGGCGCGATGTTCATCCCGCGCATCGGCCACGAAGTGATCGTGGAATTTCTTGAAGGTGATCCCGATCGCCCCATCATCACCGGTCGCGTGTATCACGGCACCAACCTGCCGCCGTACAAACTGCCTGCTGAAAAAACCAAGAGCACGATCAAATCCGACTCGACCAAAGGCGGCGGCGGTTCCAATGAACTGCGTTTTGAAGACCTCAAAGGCAAAGAAGAAATCTACCTGCATGGTCAGAAAGACTGGACCATCAAAATCGAGAACGACAAGAACCAGGACATCGGCCACGATGAAACCTTGCACGTCGGCAACGACCGCACCAAAAATGTCGACAAGAACCAAACCGAAACCATCGGCGAGAACAAGACGATTTCGGTGGGCAAAGAGCACAGCGAAAGTATTGGTGGTAGCGCCAGCATCACAGTCGGTAAAAATCAGGACGTCAGCATCGGCAGCAATGCCACGCTGACGGTCGGAAAAAATCTAAGTGAAACGGTGGGCGACAACGCGGATGTGTCGATAGGCAAGGATATTTCCGTGACCATCGGCAACAATGCGCAGGCAAGTGTCGGTAAGAACCTGAGTGTCGACATTAAAGAAAAAATGCAGATTGCCATCGGTAAAGACACCGTCATCGACTCCGGCGATTCGCTGGTTTTGAAGTGTGGATCAGCCAGTATCAGCATGAAAAAAGACGGCACGATCACCATCGAAGGAAAAAATATCACCCTTAAAGGCAGCGGCGATATTAATGTCAAGGCCAGCGGCAACATCGCAATGAAAGGTTCAAAAATCACGCAGAATTAAACCTGCGAGCGGAGACGTACCATGTCGAAACAAGTCATGAATCCATTTGATGCGATGCCCACAGCGATGTCACTGGCGATCGGACCGACCATCGCGCGGTTAACGCAGCCGGGCCTTGGTGGAGAAATTTTGGTGACCGTGGGTGGTGCCGCTCCCTGCATTGCAAAATTGCTGGCAAACCTTGATCGCTATGAGCTCGCCAAGCCACGCTATTGTGGCCGCGAGGTGCTGGTGGTTTTTCAGGACGGCGACCGCACCAAGCCCATTATTGTTGGATTGATGGAGGAGCCGTTGGAAAGCATGGTGCAAATGGAAACACCCGCGCCCGAATCTCCTGACCATCGGCGTGAAATGCGTATAGATGGCAAACGCGTGGTGATCGAAGCGGACGACGAAATCGAACTGAAATGCGGGCAGGGCAGCATCACCATTCGCAAAGATGGCAAGATTGTCGTCAAGGGTACCCATGTGTTGTCGCACGCCACCGGACCCAATCGGATTCGCGGCGGCAGTGTCAGCCTGAATTAGCGCTTCGAAAAAAAATGAATCGGCCATGTTGCAACTGAAAAACGAAACGCCATTTGTGCCGTCAATCGCGGTGTTTCCCGATCAGAACGGTATTGATACTTTGTATGTGACGGTGAAGGCGACGTTTGATTTGGGCGCGCGTGTCGACATTTCAGAACAACAGCAGCCGTTACGTCTGGCAGACGAATATTGGGGTGATCCAGGACAGTCGAGCTTGAAATACGCTTCGGAAATCCACTTGAGCAAACCCACCACCGATGTAATCGTCGTCGGCGAGGCGTGTTTGCCCGACCGAAGGCCAGCGCAACAGTTGGACGTTTCCGTCAGTGTGGGTGGCCGTAATAAAATCATTCGTGTGTTTGGTGAGCGCGTGTGGGATAGCGGCTTTCTTGGCATGAATATCAGCACTCCGCAGACTTTTGAGACTCTGCCGCTAGTCTACGAAAATGCCTTCGGCGGTGTGCATGTCGTCGATGCGGCCAACAACGAAGTGCTGTTTGAAGAGCGCAATTCGGTGGGTAAAGGCTTCATGGGTAAACGCGCCAATAAGGAAATCGAAGGCATGGCGTTGCCGAATCTGGAAGATCCAACTCAATTGATCGCCAAGCCGAAAGATCGTCCGGCACCAGCATGCTTCGGGTTCGTGGCGCCGTCATGGTTACCTCGTAGAAATTTTGCTGGTACTTACGACGCCCACTGGCAGAAAACTCGCGCCCCCTATTTGCCGACAAATTTTGACATGCGCTTTTTCAATGCAGCGTCGCCCAACTTGCAAATGGAGCACTTTCTGCGCGGCGGTGAAGCAGTTGAAATTGTCAACATGTCGCCCGATGGCCCGTTGCGATTTGCGTTACCGCAGTGTGAACTCAGCGTCGACGTGCGTGTGGCAGGGCAAGTAGTGCGACCCAAGTTCGCGCTGGAAACGGTGTTGGTCGAACCGAACGACAAACGTTTAAGCATGGTATGGCGCGCAGAGTTGCAGTGCGACAAACAGGTTTTGAAAGTGGAGCAAGTTACTCTTGCGTTAGCGCGTATGTATTTGGATAAGCAGGCGGCGTGATGAGCAGCACAGGAGCGTGGATCGTGCAGACCGGCATGGTGACAGCAGTGGGCATCGGCAGCGCCCAAACCGCGAGTTCCGTGCGCGCGGGCATCAGCCGTTATCAGGAAAGCACGGTGTACAACAAACGTTTCGAACCGATGACATTGGCGCTGTTGCCCGATGACGCACTTCCGTCGTTACACGACGATCTCGCCCAACTGCCTGGACTCACATCGCGCCAGATGCGCATGTTGCGCCTTGCCGATGGCGCGCTCAAAGAAGCGTTGAAAGACATAAAAATTCAACAACCGCTCCCGTTGTTTCTCGCTGGTTCCGAGCCATACGCAGATCGCCCGGCAGCGCTGACTCCAACATTTGTCCAACAGTTGATGACTCAAACTGGCGTGGAGCTGGATGCGGCGCAGAGCTCCGTGTTCCCCACTGGTCGTGCCGGTGGTTTGCTTGCGTTGCGCGCTGCGCTTGCCTTACTCGCAGAAGGCCAACACGACTACGCGCTGGTGGGTGGTGTTGACAGTTATCTCGACCTCTATCTGCTCGGCACACTAGACCAAGCCGATCGGGTGCTCGCGCCAAGCGTGATGGATAGTTTCTGCCCCGGCGAAGGCGCAGGTTTTGTGCTGCTGTGTTCCGAGCGCGTGAGCAAGTCGCATACCCTGCTGGCCTATGTGCATGCTCCGGGCATCGCTGCAGAAACCGGCCATCGTTACAGCCAAGAGCCGTATCGCGGCGATGGGCTTGCCACTGCGGTGAGCGAAGCGGTAGCGGATTATCAACAACCGATGCAGACGGTGCTGTGCAGTCTCAACGGCGAAAACTTTGGCGTTAAGGAATGGGGCGTGGCGTTTCTGCGCAACAAAGCCGCATTCGCCGAACCATTTGAAATTGAACACCCTGCCGACTGCTGCGGCGATCTCGGTGCCGCGTTCGCGCCAGTGCTCATTGGCCTCGCCGCTATCGGCATGCACAAAGAATATATGTCAAGCCCGTGCCTGGTGTGGTGCTCGTCCGAACATGAGCAGCGAGGCGCGGTGTGCGTGTTGTCAAACTCAATGCCTTAGTGCCTTAGAGAAGGAGAAAAAAATCATGCCCTGTACCGTATTCGCCAACAGTCGTGGCGTCGTCCACAAAGGCAGCGGCGGCCAAAGCCCGGTGTTTCCCGACGTGTGCAAAACCCCTACACCCGCCGGTCCGGTGCCGATTCCTTATCCCAACATCGGCATGTCTTCCAACACCAGCGGTGGGCCCAGCGACGTGAAAAGCGACGGCCAAATGCCTATGGTCAAAGGTGCCAAATACACCATGACTAGCGGTGATGAAGCTGGCTCGGCGGGCGGGGTGATGAGTGGCTGCATCAAAGGCGAGGCCGAGTTCATGATGTATTCGTTTGATGTGAAATTCGAAGGCAAGAACGTGTGCCGCTTGGGTGATCCGCTATTTCAGAATAAAAAGAACATCATGGGGTGATGGTGCGGAAATCGAGCAGCCTATTGTGCGTCCACCCAAAAGTAGCGTTAAAGAGAAAGCGTGACCGTGAAATATTTTGTTCTTAGATGTTCGGGCAACTCAGGCGCAACAGTGGCTGCATTGTTGCCTGATAATTCTTTCCCTAGTAGTTGGATGACTGGGGCACGTTTTGCGGAAGGCCCACAAGAGCCAATAGAATTGTTCTGGGATCCTCAGACCGAGCACGGCGAAATGGTCGCATTCTATGATCTAGGTCCGGTGCTCATGCGAAGCGACTTGGTGGCGGCCCTTAAGGACTGTGGTGTCGATAATTTCGATACCTACCCAGTGGTGGTGCGATCAGGGTCTGGGAGGGAGGTTCGACATGAGTATGTCGCTGTAAATATCGTGGGCGCAATCGCAGCTGCGGATATGATTCAATCCGACGTGGAAGACGCTTCTGATGGGTTACTCGATGTTCTTTTTAGCAGCCTAGTTATTGATGAAAAAAGAGTGAGGGGCCAACTTATGTTTCGCTCGGTGGAGTCGATCCGGACGATCCTAGTTCACCAGACAGTGATGAGGACGCTTTTGAACAAAGGGGGCTTCGGTTTGACATTTACCGACACTCGGGATTTTTGGAGGTGACTGCAATATTGATGTGGACATTGACTTCACCACTTAACATGGAGTTACGGAGCCCAAAATGACTCAAATAGGAGAGCCAAGCTCTTCCGCCAACGACGCGAAGACTGAAAAAATTAAGTTTTTTTTTCTGAAAACAGTTTCGGTGGAATTTAAGTCCGATCACGCCTTGATACTTGGTAATCGAGATAGCTATGACAAGACAGGCGGTCGTTACCCAAAGCCGGAATGGAAAATTGAAAAACCGAATGAAAGAACTCCAATTACCCACAGTAAAGAAAAGACGCTCGAGCTCGATGCAGAATTTGTAGCAAAGGCCGATGCAAAAAAATCCGGAAAAATTACAGGAAAACACCCTCTATTTGAACTTACTAGCACAGGTTCGACGAGTTTTGATCCTGGCAAAAAAGTGAAAGTGAAGTTCAAATCGACGAAGCCATTACCGAATGTAATAAAGAAAGAGCGAGTTAATATTGCTTGGGACGTGACTATCGCAGGGGAACACTCGATAGTAAATCCGTCTGGACAGCATACCTTCTTCATTACTTGGAGCGACCCAATCGACAAAGGGTATCCGGAAGATGGAGTAACCCATCGACGCATGAATAAGGCCATTGATTGGGTTGGAAGCGCATGGTCGAGTGGTAAGCGGAAACCGGTTGAAGTCGTGGATGTTTTATTCGGTAAATATAAGGGCTATGTTCTTGGCTTAGAATTTCTTCCTAGGAGTCAACAACAATATCTTGCAAAGAATCCAGACCTATTGATCGCAATGAAAATGGCAGGATTTCCCACCTATATGAAATCTGAGGTGGGCGGGGCTTGGTCGTTATCGCAATCCAGCTATCAGTCTTTTGGTGGCGAATGTCAGGCAATCGCAAGGCTTATTCGAGGGATCATTCATCAGCTTGGAATGCCGGGCGAGGCGGAAGTTAAATATGTTAATGCGAATGCTAGTGACCCTTACAAGGCCGTCGTCAGTGACTCAGGGACCCAGTGCGCCGGGCCAAGGCCAGATCACTTGTATGCCCTTGTCGATAGTCCTGTCCAAGAAGGAAAAACATACGCTAATGATGGGACGATTGGCTGGAATAACTACGAAGCCTATCTAAAGTACACTCACGGCAAAGAGTATTGGTACGGTGGCGGCATAGGTCGACTTCCGGATGGACATGACCCATTAAAGGTTTTCTATGGTTTGGTGGAATTCAAGCCCACCTTCGACGCGAAGACGCGTAAGTATTTGCGCCAGGTGACTAAGGTTTGGTCTTATTAATGTGGAGGACACTTTCATGGATTGCAGCAATAACTATCGCGTTGCTGGTGTACAAAATGACATTGGAGACGAATGTGACTCCTAACACCGATCCCTTTGCCTCAACTCGCGATGCCTACCTTGAGGCTGTCAATAGGACTTCGGCTCGCGACTTCGTTGAAAGCCAAAATCTTGCGGAAAAACTTGGAGCCTCCTATTTCAATTCTGTGGATTGGTCATCCATTGTTTTTCGTGATGTAGCATCGCCTCTCCACATTGGCAATGCCCGCAAATCCTTTCATGTGGCGACGCTGGACACATTTGACTTCATTAGATACGACTACGAAGTGAATGGTCTCATTATCACGACAATCGAGAGTGCAACCTTCATCTACACTGAAATAAAAGGTGGTGCGGGGTCGGTTGTGAATTTGGCGCTCGCCGCGAAATGGGCTCGGGTAATCTACAACCTGCCAGAAAATATTGAATTCAATTTCATTAATCCCCGAGACGGAACGTTCTCGAATTCACCCACGCGCGGGCTTGTTGAAATGAAAACCTGGATTGACCGGATCGATGGAATAATCAAACCCATAGGTTCGATTGGGTTCCTAGTTTACAAAGTTCGTCTCGAATTCGATGATTTTTATAAAGATCCATCAACATGGTTTCCGGATCAGGTTCGTGGCACATCAAGATAGAAGCGGATAACTATCTAATTGATCTCACGCTCCTTGTGTAGAACGACGGAGCTTGTAGGACGTGCCCTCCGCGACGATGATTTTTTGAATGTGATTTGCAGTTGAGCTTGCACGCATTAGCCTTTGATTATATCTCGCTCCAATGACTATCCGTAAACTCCCGGAATTAGGCTGAGTGAAATAGAGTTTTCTGGTATTCCAACTCGCGTAGATTAAGAAGAATTTTTACTTGTTAATCCTTTCCGACATTCTCGAACAACATCTAGAAGAAGCCGCAATGCTCTCGTCGCGGCGTATGCGCTGCGTGCTCAGTCCCCTTCAAAATCTCATGACGCTTGCTGAGTTGGATCGTCGCATTGACTCGCATCTCGATGGGTTACTCATCGACTTAGAAAGCGCTTGGGTATTGTGCGAAACAACGTTGAAGTTCCAAGAGGCAGGCGAGGTGTTTGTCGGCGCGCAGGTGGCGTTGGCAGGCGGCAACACGGGACGTATTCAGAAAATTGTCGAGCTTGCGTGTGCGGCGCCGCAGACCTTGCCCGGACTGATCGCAGCATTCGGTTGGTCGCCGTATGCGCGTGTTACTTCCTTAGTGCAGGCGCTGTCGGCAAGCGAAATCGCTGAGCAACGCTATGTCGCAGTTGCGATGCAGGCGCTGCATCGCGTCGCGGGCGACTGGATACAAACAGCATTGGTCGACACGAGCGCATTGGTGCAAGCGCGTGCATGCCGTGCGGTGGGTGAGTTGGGACGTACTGATCTCTTACCGCGAATACAGGCTCTAACTCAATCCAAGGATGAGACCGTGGCGTTCTGGTCGTGCTGGTCCGCAGTGTTGCTGGGCGATCTATCTACCGTTAGCGCCTTGAAGCGCGTTGTAACGTTACCTGTTTACGCCGATGCTGCGTTGGCTGTTGTGTTGCGCCGGTTATCCCCGCAGGCGGCAAGCTTAGTGCTGGAGGAGCTGGCGCAGGATGAAGTCAACGTGCGGCTCGTCATGCGGGGCGCGGGCGTTGTAGGTGATCCGGCGTTTGTGCCCGGATTGGTGAGCATGATGAATGTGCCAGAGCTTGCGCGCATCGCAGCTCATTCATTTACTACCATCACTGGCGCGAATTTGGTCCACCAGAAACTCGACGCTTCGCTGCCACCGCCTAATGACGACGATCTCGTTCACGATAATCCCGACGATGAGCTCCCATGGCCCGACCCGCAACGTGTGTCTGAGTGGTGGAACAATAATGCAACGCACTTTAAAGTCGGAACCCGCTACCTTCTTGGTCAGCCTGTCACGCCTGAGCACCTGCAATGGGTATTGCGCTTCGGCGATCAAAAACTACGTTCTGGAGCCGCGCTCCAACTCGCGATGCTCAGTCCCGAAACACCCCTGTTTGATACGACTGCACGCGCAATGCTTCAGTTACAACGTTTGGGCGCCTAACTACTTAAAACGTTAAAAAGCCCGAGTAAATCGCTCAATAATTCACGCAGTCTTTACATGGGTAATTGTTTTTGTTAAAGTGTACTTGGAATGCATCAATAACCAATCGGCGCAGTCGGAAATTGATGCGTAACCAAACCACACGCTGGAACAACGTAAGGAGAAACCGCTATGTTATTCGTCGTTATTGGAATGGCTGTGATTGTCGTCGGCAGCATTTTGTACGAAATTACGACTCATCCTTAGTCCATCCTGTTGTCGTTCCGTGGTGCGTCTCGGATGTTGGCGACCCCCTCGTTAACGTTCGAGACGCAGGAGCGTTATGTAGATTCTCCTGCGCAGTTTTGTCCGCATTGATCTAATCGTTATACTGCTTGCCCGCCGCGTCGCGCGGTTCATTGTGGATTTGATTTCTGTGTTCCGAATAAAACTTCTCTCGATCAGTCTGGTGTTGTGGAGTGCGGGCGCTGTATTTGCCGATGCCGCAGTACCGCATGAGCAGCTCGTCAGCTCACACGGCGGTGCGCGTGGCTGCGCAGCGTGCCACGCGAATCAGTCACAGCAACTTGCGCGCAATGTGATGGCTGAATGTCGTGAATGCCACAGTGATTCATTGCAGTTGCCCGCGTCGGTGCAAGTGGCGGTGGCGGAAAGTAAAGCTGCGATCCCCGACGAGCCGCTGGCGCCCACCAAAAATGAAGCCGGTCCCGGCATGAGTGTCACCATGTACTACGACGAGACGCGTATCGGTGCGCAGCCGAATGCGATGATTACGATTCCAGCCGGTGAGTTTGTGATGGGCACCAACACGCGCCTGTCGGACGAGGGGCCGGAGCATAAAGTCACGCTCGGTGCGTTTCAGATTGACAAATATGAAGTGACCAACGTGCAGTACAAAAAATTCATCGACGCGACCAACTACAAATCGCCGCAGCATTTTGAAAATCGCACTTATCCAAAAGGCAAGGTGGATCACCCGGTCGTGTATGTGTCATGGTCTGACGCCGAAGCGTATTGCAAGTGGGCGGGCAAGCGCTTGCCGAGCGATGAAGAATGGGAAAAAGCAGCACGTGGCAGCGACGGGCGCAATTATCCTTACGGTAACGAATTCGATTTCAATAAATCCAACGGGCCGGTGCGCTGGACGGCGCTCAAGCAAGCCGGTGACACCGCGCCGGTGGGTGCGTTTGAAGACGGAAAAAGTCCTTATGGGCTGTACGATATGTCGGGCAACGTCTGGGAATGGACCGCGTCGTGGTACCGCGCTTATCCAGGCAATACGCGGCCTTCCGAGAACTATGGCGAGGTGTACAAGACGCTCAAGGGCGGATCGTGGTGGGACTGTTCGTTTTATCAATGCGGAATTTCTGCGCCCGCCTACAACCGCGCGTTCTTTTTGAAGAGCACAAAAAACAAGAGCTTTGGATTTCGTTGTGCCAAAGATATTTAAGGAGGCAGTTAGATGCGTCATGTATTACTGAGTTTGTGTTGTTGGTGCGCAGTGAATGTGAACGCTGCTGAAGTGCCCAGTGTTGCCCCCGGCATGGTGCGGGTGCCCGCAGGTGAATTCATCATGGGCAGCAACAACACCGGCGAAGCGCAGGCCAGCAAAGAATTCGGTAATGCCAAGCCCTGGTATCTTGACGAGCATCCACAACGTAACGTCAAAACGCGCGCCTATGCGATCGACCAGTTTGAAGTGACCAACGGGCAGTACCGCGAGTTTGTACAGAAAGCGCAACGTTCGCCGCCCACACTGTGGGTCGATAACGGCTATATCCTGAGTTTGAAAATGGAGAAGGTGCAGCCGCTCGATGTCGAGCAATTGCGCAAGCTTGTCGCCAAGGTGTTCCATCTTGACATGGACACCACCAAGATGGACAAAGAGCAGTTGCTCAAGGCGGTGAAAGACCGGCTCGCACTGATGGACACATTGCCGGTCACGTTCGTGAGTTGGTTCGACGCCGATGCGTTCTGCCGCTGGGCCGACAAACGTCTGCCGACTGAAACCGAATGGGAAAAAGCCGCGCGCGGTACACAGGGCAATGAATTCCCGTGGGGCGCAGAATGGGCCGCAGGCAAGAGCAACAGCGGTGATGAATCCTGGGATGACGGTGTAGCACCGGTCGGTTCGTATAAATCCGATAAGTCGCCGTTCGATGTATATGACCTGGCAGGTAACGTATCGGAATGGGTTGAGGATTGGTACAAGCCGTACCCTGGTTCCGATTACAAGAGCGATGACTTCGGCACCAAATACAAAGTCATTCGCGGTGCAGCGTGGGGGCGCGAAGGTCACTACGCCATTAAATTGTTTCAACGTGGCGCTTATCGTTTCAACCTAAGCCCGGACTCGACATTAGCCGATCTGGGTTTTCGCTGCGCGAAAGACCTCAAAAAGTAATGGCGCCTGAGGTGCAACGGTAACCCAATGGACCGCTCGATTCTCAAGCCCGACTATTCCGGCGGCAGCATCATCAATGTGATGAGTTCGCTAATCGGTGGGCTGGGTGGCGAAGCACCGTACAATGCTTTTCCGCAGTTACCCGCCGCAGAAATCACGCAAGCGCGCAATGTCGTGCTGATGGTGCTCGATGGTCTGGGCTACAACTATTTGATGACACGTGACCCCGGCGGCGCGCTGCGGCGACATCTGCGCGCGCGTGTCACGTCGGTGTTCCCCACCACCACCGCGAGCGCGATCACGACATTTTT
>JANMQQ010000150.1:0-9420 GCA_031370545.1 Gammaproteobacteria bacterium | reverse complement strand
CGCACGAATTGGGCACGGGATGCCTGCGTCTACGTGCGTAGGGAATTTATTCGTGCGCACAGCGCACGCTACTCCACGATTTTCGGCTTGGATCCACTCACATCGCATTTGAACCCCCGAATCCGGGGGTCGTTGCACGGTAAGAATTCATGCATGGTTGCCGCACGCACGAACTGATGCGTGTTCGATCGCCTTGTAATTCGCAAGACAACGTTCTGCGCACGAGAGCAACGAAACAAACCGGGTGGGTCAAGGGGGCGTTATGAAATCAACAACGACGATGGTAGTGGGACTGACGAGAATATTGTCACTGCGATGCAATGCTTTTGTATTAGCTTGCGCAAGTGTGCTGTTAGCAACTCCGGTGGCTGCGGAAGTTACTAACGGAGCGGTGCAGGGGCTACTGAATGCCACTGAATCCGGGGCGGCGATTTACGCTATTCCCATCTCACTCCCGCCCGGGACTGGAGCGGTGGTGCCAGCGGGCCTTGTGCTCAACTATTCGAGCCAGGCAGACAACGGCTTGGCGGGAGAAGGATTCGACATCGGCGGCTTGCCCGTGATTTCGCGTTGTGCGCGTACTGTCGCTACGGACGGGATCTCAGGCAGCGTGAATTTTGATGCGGACGACCGCTTTTGTATGCAGGGTCAACGCCTGATTTTGATCTCCGGTGTTTACGGTGGCGATGGAGCCGAATATCGAGGTGAGGTTAACAGTTATGGAAACAAAGTCGTTTCGTACGGAATCTCAGGTGTCGGGCCCGCGTGGTTCAAAGTGTGGGATAAGTCTGGGTTGATTTACGAATACGGTAACAGCGCGGATTCCCGGATCGAGGCGCAGGGAAAAACCGCCGCGAGACGCTGGGCAGTGAACAAGGTGTACGACCGTGTGGGCAACTACTACACCGTGTCTTATGTCGAGGACAATGCCAACGGCCAGTATTATCCGTCCAGGATCGACTACACCGGCAATACCGCCGCCGCCCTTGCTCCCTACGCATCGGTGCGTTTTTCCTATGAAGCGCGCCCCGACAAAATACCCATGTATCAAGCCGGTTCAGTGGTGAAATCCACCGTGCGGCTGATAAAAATCCAGACCTATACCGCAGTAGCTAATGTTGACACGCTGGTGCGCGAGTACCGATTGACCTACCTGCCGACCGATGTGACACAACCATCGCGGTTGCAGAGCGTGAAGGAGTGCGGCATGGAGGGTGCTGCAGAGCTGTGTCTCAACCCGACGACATTTGCATGGCAGGGTGGCGGCCTCGGGGGGTGGTTTACGTTAGCGTCGAATTTCACTCCATACCCTTCCCCATATGATCGGTCGCAGTACAGCACCGGTCGATATGCAGAGGTCAATGGCGACGGCAAGATGGATTACTGTTATCGGGATACGCAAGGGGTCATCTGTTATCCGAGCGGTTCCAATGTGTACTGGGATTCGTTCCGTGGGCCACCTTGGTCGGACGCTATGGGCTGGGGTATCAACAATGACGGTGGCGTAAATCCTAAAAACGGCACGGTTGATAAGGCAAGTTACTACTCAACGATTCAGTTTCCAGACGTTAATGCCGACGGTAAGGCGGATGCGTGCGCCCGATCGAGCGTGGGTATTGAGTGCTGGATCGGTTCGGGGAATAGCTTCCAATTACTCTACGGCACTAATCTCATGACCGATGCTGGTGGATGGAACCGGCGTCAGTACTACTCCACGATCCAGTATCCTGATATCAACGCCGACGGTAAAGCCGACTTGTGCGGCCGTGACGGTAATGGAGTTATTTGTTACACCGGGAGCGGCTATGGAACCTTCACCTTTGCGTACCGTGGGCCGAACTGGTCTGACGCGGCGGGTTGGGCCGCGAACTGGGATACCGACGCCGAGCCGAAGTACTTTTCCACCATACAGTTTCCCGATCTGAACGGTGACGGGAAGGCGGATGTATGCGGGCGCGGCGGCGCTGGTATTACCTGCGCATTGAATACTGGTTCGGGGTTCGGGCCCGAGTTCGCGCTGCATTCGCCAGGCGACGCGTTGTCCGATGCCGCCGGTTGGGGCAAGCCGGAGTATTACTCCACCATCAGTTACCCTGATCTGAACAAAGATGGCAAGGCAGACGTCTGCGCTCGCGGTGGTGCTGGCCTGGTGTGCTGGCTTAATACCGGTGTAAGCGGTGTTGTTACGGCAAAATTTTCCGGCCCGGCGTGGTCCGATGCGAACGGCTGGAACCAAGCCAGATACTACGCAACGATCCAATATCCCGATGTCAACAGCGACGGTATCGCCGATGTCTGTGCACGTAACAGCCAGGGTATTGAATGCTGGATCGGTACAGGGACAGGATTCATTTCCATGTTCGGCGGCCCGCGTATGCAAGACCCTTACTATGATAGTGAGCCCGCTTATTCAAGCATCCGCTTTATCGATTTCAACGGTGATGGGCAGTCTGATGTATGTGAGACGGGCAAGTGCTGGAGTAGTGGGGGCTACAACGGTACCAGCGTAAGTCCAGTGCTATTAACTACCGTTGTCGATGGCCTGAACAAGCAGACCACGGTTACGTATAAACCACTGACAGACAATTCCGTTTATACCAAGGGTAACATCAGCGATAGAACCTTTAATCTCATGATCCGTCGCAACGTGCAAGCACCGCTTTACGTGGTGGCAACGACGGAGGCAAAGGGTTACACCCCGACCTCCTCGCGTGCCAATTACAAGTACTGGGCAGCCCTTGCAGAAAATACCGGGCGCGGCTATCTCGGGTTTGCAACGGTGGAGGTCACCGACCCCGATACCGGCATCGTCAATCGCACCGAGCTCAGACAGGACTTCCCGTTTATCGGGATGGTTATGCGCAGTGAGCGGCGCATCGGTACCACCAAGCTGTTTGAAGCTGATCACTCCATGGGGTTTTCAGGTAATAGTGTCTACGAAGCATATCCCGTCAAAACCATTGCCAAGAATTATGATCTCGACGGCACACTGCTCAACACCGTGACTACAACATCGTCACAGGATCTTTATGGCAACCCGACATATACCACGGTGACCACGGTCGCGCAGAATCTCGTGACCGGCGTTCCCGAGACTTATACCGAAGTTCTAGATCGTGGCTATTTTCTGGACACCACCAATTGGCTGGTGAACAAGCTCTCTGTGGCCATTGCCACCCACACCCTGCCGGACGGCACCAGCCAGAAACGCACCTCTTATTTCACTTACGAAGCAACCACGGGGCTGTTGAAGCAGGAAATCATTGAGCCCAATGACCCGGTGCTCAAACGCAACACCAATTACATCGCATTCGATGCCTTCGGCAATGCGCGTAATGTCGAAGTGAGTGGGGTTTCTATTCGATTGCGCTCGAACAATATGCTGTGGGATTCACGCGGCCGCTTCATGACTTATAACAACAACGAAGCCGGGCTCCCGACGTGGTTTCTCTATGACGAACGTTTTGGGAGCGTCTCTCAGATCAAAGATGCGAACCTGCTGGTCACGGACATCAAGTATGATGCTTTGGGCCGCGAGAAAACCCGGACCACGCCGGATGGGACGACCGTCACCAACACCTATACGGCGGCAGCCGGATGTACCCTCTGTGCGAGTGTGACAACCACCGTGCGCAACGGCAGCACTGTGGTTGCGCCGGACACGACCACAGACTTCGATTTTCTGGGTCGCCCGGTGCGGGTGGTTATACCGGCATTTGACGGGTATCAGCAAACCGTTCAGCGGACAGAGTACGACAACCGCGGCCGCGTCTCCCAAACGTCGCGACGTGTCGTCGATAACGGTAACTGGACGAACTACCGTTGGACCACGAACACCTACGATGTGTTGGACCGGGTTAAAACCGTTACCGGCCCCGACGGCGCCGTGGTTACAACGACCTACAAAGGGCTCACTACCAGCATTACCTATCCGAACAACTTCACCGCGATTCGCATCGTGAACGGCATCGGCCAGACCATCAAAACCACCGACCCGATTGATACCAGCCGCTCGACCGCGCAGTTGTTTACTTACGACCACTTTGGAAATTTACGCACCAGTAAAGATTCCGCTGGTAACACAGTTACCATGACGTACGACGTCATGGGCCGCAAACTGACGCAAAGCGATCCGGACATGGGGAGCTGGTCGTGGAATTATTACCCATACAACTTTCTTGTAGACGCTGTTTTGGTTACTACACCGCGTGGAACTATCGAAACGCGCTACGACACGCTGGGCCGTCCCACCGACTACAAGTCCTCCGACCTGACGGCGAGATGGGTCTACGACCGAGCGACCGGTAACGGCAAAGGCAAGCTCTGGGGCACTTATACTGAGCCTTATACAGGGCAACAACCTAATCCAACTTCGGGTTACAACCGCACGCTCACCTACGACACGCTCGGGCGCGTACAGAAAACCGACACCACGATTGACGGTGTGGTCTATTCCACTCAAACCAGCTATGACGCGGCTAGCCGTTTAGACACCGTAACCTACCCGAAGGGTTTGCAAGTCAAGCACACCTACAACCCTTTGGGTTTTCCGCTCGAAGTGAAAAATGCCACGACCGGTCTCAAATACTGGCAAATGTATGGCATGGATGCCGAGGGCAATGTCAGCAGCGAAGTTCTGGGCAATGGCCGCACCACCTATCGAACATTTAATGTCGACACTGGGCGCGTTGAGAGCATTAAAACCGGCAACGGTTGGGACGCCGCGACCCAGGATGCGACCTACACGTGGGACAAAATGGGGAATCTGCTCACTCGCGCCGACGCGGCTGCGGGCATCAGCGAAGGTCCGTTCACCTACGACGCGATGAACCGTTTGACCTCATCGCCAGTGACTGGAGTGGGCACCAAGAACTACACGTACGACGATCTCGGTAATCTCATGACGCGCTCGGATGTGGGCACTTATAATTATGCGGGTGCGCGCCCGCACGCAGTCAAGAGTATTTCCGGGACGATCAATCGCAGCTTCAGCTACGACGCGAACGGCAATCTGTTGAGTGACGGCGTGCGCAGCTACACCTGGTCGCAATTCGATATGCCGACCACGATCACCAAGGGTGGCCAGACGACCAGCTTCACTTACGGTTCGGAACGCCAGCGCATCAAGCAGGTCTCGCCGAGTCGTACGATTATCTACGCAGGCAGCGGTTTCGAGGTGGAGACCGCTGGTGCCACGACCACCTATAAAAATTATGTCGCGGCCGGTAACGGACTGGTGGCCGTCGTCACGCAGGACAGTAGCAACACGGTGACTGCGACACGTTATCTGCATCGTGATCACCTCGGTTCGCCGAGCGTCATCACCAACGAAAGCGGCGCCGTGGTGGAACGCTTGTCGCACGAACCCTACGGCAAACGGCGCAACGTTAACGGCTCCGACGATCCCGGCAACGGCCTGACCAGCGCCAACAGCCGAAGTGGTTTTACCGGCCACGAACAGCTCGACGACCTCGACCTGGTGCACATGAACGGGCGCGTGTATGACCCGGTGATTGCGCGTTTCGTCAGCCCCGATCCGTTCGTGCAGGCGCCGTACAACACCCAGAGCTACAACCGCTACAGCTACGTGATTAACAACCCGCTGACGTTGATTGATCCGAGCGGGTACAACTGGTGGAGTGACTTCACGGGCAATATACGGGACGCTTTCAAAGCCGGTGTCGATACCATTACATCAAACTTCCACTTCAACGATCTTGCCAATACGATACGCGGCAGCGATACCCTGAATTTGGTGGCCGGTCTCGCCGCATGTCACTACGGCGGCCCGGCGGCTTGCGCGGCGTACAACGCCTATGCCGCCAAGTTGCAGGGTGCCAGCAACATGGACGCGCTGTTTGCCGGAGAAATGGCGGGCGGAATGGCGATTGCGTTTACCGCCGTCGGCGACATGGGCTACGGTTCGGCCACCTGGCAGAATGCGCTGGCGCACGGTGCGGTGGGCGGGATTTTCGGTTTTGCTGCGACCGGAAGCCCCACCGCCACACGCAGCGGGTTTGCCTCGGCCTTTACCGGTGAGTATTTATCCAATTACGGTATGGCAGGCTCCATGGCGGCAGGAGGTGTCGGGTCGCGACTTTCCGGCGGAACGTTCTTGTCGGGTGCGCGGACGGCGGCGTATGGCTATATTTATAATTCGATCCAGCACCTCATGGACGGGATTGAGGCTCATCAATTGATCCAGGCGTTTTATGAATCGTTTGGCTACGTTACAGAAACCAGCGATGTGGGCGACGAACATGTCAGCGGTGGCCGGGTAGACATTGCCAAGGTTAAGAGCCTGGAAGTCTGGGAAGTGAAAAAATCCAGTATTTGGGGCTGGCTTACCGGTGAGCGCCAGTTGACCCGCTACACCGACGGCAATAACTTGAAGCGAGGCGGAGATTTACTACCCTCTCTTCCGGTCGAGTTTGGCACCCTATCGCTGGGTGGGGATCGCAATCTTTACATCTACAAGAACGTCGGTAATGGGTTGATCATGTATGAAGTCGTCACTCCGATTGAACGCTTCCTGCAGCAGTTGGGGAATGCCTTGACGAACAGTCCATGCGTGCCGTGCCAGTCGCGCTGACGGTGTTGCGGCGCGCAAAGGGGCCTTGACTTGAGCGAAAATAAATCGCCGTTCAATGCGGGCAGCCAGCGCAAGCTTCAGCGCCTCGCTACCGACCTGCCCGCGATCTGGGAGGAGCTGCGCGGCGCGGGCTTTCACCTTTTTGACTTGGAAGTTGCGCATATCGAGCAGATGCGCGAGCGTCCGCCGGACGAAAAACCGTACGCTGACTATTTCCGCGAAGTGCTCAAAGAGCGGATTGGTTTCTACCGCACCTCGTGGTTACCGGAGTGTCGCGCCGCGCAGCAGCACTGGGTGTATCGTTCGGCTTATCTGGACCATCTGCAAGCAAAAGTGGATGCGGGGGACTACCGTTTCCTGGGGAAGCACGCTGAGAACACGCGCGTGATCCTAGACCCGAATTTCATTCTCTATGTCGCCCTAGTTGGGGCGGACACCGACCGTTGGGTGAGGTTTATGGCGGAGTACCAAACGCAAAAAAAACGGGAAATTGAAAATCTACGGGAACGCATCCAGTCATTGAGCGCGCCGCCATGCAAACCCACGCCGACGCGCATCGCCCGGCTACTGGACGAGGCGCTGGTTCCCCTCGGGTTTGAGATGGTCTTGCGCGATGTCAAGCACGGGCGCTTCATTCTGCGAACCATCCTGGATCAAAACGTGGCGCTGTATTGCGAATACTCCGATCAGCGCGGGATGGTGAAGGGGCACATGTGGCCTTTGAGGTTCGTATTTCAAGCGCCCGCCGCGCCGCTCTGGGAGGGCGTTGAGGTCCGTACCCTTCCACTCAGGCTGCATCTCGGCAGCTTCCTGCCCGGTGATCTTTGGTATCTAAAACATCGGGGCGAGTGGGACGCCATCGTGCTGGGATGTCTCGTCAATGCAAAATTGCTTGGGCTGGTGGCTGAAAAATGGAAAACGTATTGACGGTTCCCGCGAGACGCCTACCGATGCTCAACAGCACGCGCTTCATTCTCATGGCTTTGGTTTTTCTGTGGACATCTGGATGCGCCACTGCCTACCGCCCGATCCCGGAAGATTATTACGGCCCGATGGCGACGGTGAACGACAGTGGTGCAGTGGAGAGCGATAGCAAGGGGCAGTTATACGTGCTAGCCGCGATTGACGGCCACGCGATCAAAACCAGTCCGGATGCAACGCGCGACAAAAGCCACAACAAGGGATTCGACCTGACCGTAGTGGTGGTCGGTCGGCGCGTTCAGGCCAAACCCATGAGAGTGAAGCTGATCGCAACCCACGCAACAGCAGCACCAGTTCACGAATTCGCAAGCCGGGTCGCGGGGACATTTTTTTCGGTCGAAGGCGAAGTGGAATTCAGCCCCGCCGACGGCAGCACTTACGTGGTGAGAGGTGAGCTGAAAAAGGCGGGCTCGTCAGTGTGGATTGAAGACTCCAAAACCAAAGAGAGGGTCGCTGAGGTGGTGGCGGAAACAAAATAGCATGCGTAGCGCTGTGCGCACGAAATAGGCGTGGGATGTCATGAACTCGCAAGGCGGACAAGTGCAAAATTATCCATCGAATGTTTTCCAGTCACGGTTCGTAATTCAGTTGCAACCAAGACGCTGCTACACTCCGCGCTGCGTAAATCATCCGAAGCTTGGGGGGATCATGAATTGTCGAGTCGCTGCTGTGATGCTGTGCGGTTTTTTTTTCAATGCCGCGCACGCGGAAAACCCGTTCAGATACGATGTTGAAACGACCCTGTCGTACGGACGCATCGGCGGGGTGCTGACGGTTTTTGAAATCGAAGTGCAACGCTATTTCGAGACTGTGAATACACAATCTCGCCCACACGCTGAGGCGGCCTTTCTGCAGCATGCGAGTAGCGCTGATGTTGCTGTTCGCAGCACCGGAATCAACAGTGGTAATTTCAGCGGGAACGAACTCGGCTTCGATGCCAGAATCCGCTATGTGCTAGACGCTTTGCCGCTGGTGGTGTCAGCCAAAGTCGGAGCGGCAGCGCGGCAATTGGATAATTCCGATGTGAATCTCAACACCTCGGTGTTCGGTGTCGGCGCGGGTGCGTATGTCACGCAAGGCACCTACCTCGGTGCCGAGTTCTCGCAAACCGACCAAACGCTTTCGTCCGCTTCGTATCGAGCCCGCGAAAATGCGTCGTTTACGACCGCTGGCATCAACGTGAAATCAGTATTTGAAATTGCAGATGAGCGTGCATTTGCCGTGACGGCGAGCGGGACTAAAACAAAATTCGATGCAGACAGCAGCAGTGATTCCAATGCGCTCGATTTGGGCCTGGATTTTTACGTGGATCGGGCGACCAGCATCGGCATTGAGACTGTGGATAAGCATCGCGCCGGGGGCAGCGATCTGCGGTTGCGTAACATCACACTGCGCTGGTTTGTCGTTCCAGAAGCGTCAGTGAAGTTTGAGCTTGGGCAGTTAACGGATAACGATCCTGCGTTCAGTACGGCCCAGAAACATCAGGCTTATGCGCTTCATTTGTCGGTTCGCTTGTAAGTGGTGCATGTTCGTGTGCAACGCTGCAATACTCTACATGGAATTTCGCGCGTGTTCGATTTGCTCAATGTTGGGGTAGCGTGCGCTGTGCGCACGAAATGGGGAGTGAGCGCTATAGAAGGGACGTGGGTTGTCCAGTCCAATATCGCGCCCTGTATTGTTTGGATTGGCAATTCGTGCGCACAGCGCACGCTACGTTCGGTTGGCAGCGATGCTGAATCGCATCGCGGGATAGAATTATTTGCCGTGTCATCGGGTGGAAATATTTTCCATCTATCCTGCGGCGCTGTTCATCGGACGAACCAGCGCACATGTCGCGATCGACGCCG
>JANMQQ010000131.1:0-9621 GCA_031370545.1 Gammaproteobacteria bacterium | reverse complement strand
GCACGCATGTCCATACTGAAGAGTCATTTGAAGGGCTTATCGTGAGGCTATTTCCTGGTCTCATGAAGAAAATGCTAGCAAAGACATTAAGCCAGAGCGTTACGGCTCTTAAGATGGAGGCAGAATCTCGGCATGGTCGTTCACGGGCATAACAAGCCCATCAACTCGGACAGCAAAAAGCCGCGCTCCTTCGTCACGCCACTTTTTGCTGCTGGTTATGGGCGATGTTAGGCCTCACAGAAGAATCACCTATAAATGAATGCAATCAATCACGCAGCGACGGCGCTCCTCATCAACAGGAAGTGGCCCGGAGTGCCCATCATTCCCGTTCTGCTATCGGTTCAACTGGTTGAATTTTTATGGGTGGCGTTCAACCTGCTGGGGGTAGAGGTCACTACAACCGAACCGCAAGTAAGAGCACTCAACGACATCCATTTGGCTTACATGCCTTATTCACATTCAATCGCCGCAACGGTGCTTCTGGCCTTTGCGGTTTGGGTGGTTGTTTCAAAACTCAATAAGCCCGCTTGGGGGCTCGCGCTCGCCGTCGCCGTTTCGTCTTACATCGTTCTCGATCTGGCCACTCATGTTCATGACATTGCACTTGCTCCGGGCATCGAATCACCAAAGTTTGGGTCGGGCCTTTACGGAGTTCCGTTATTAGCACTCGTCGTCGAGACAATATATGGCGTCTGGTGCTGGTGGGTTTTTCGTGGTTCCAAGGCTTTACTGGCCACCATAGTCGGATTTAATTTGGCTGTGCTTTCCTTTTACTCATCTGCTATTCCTGGCCCTGAACAGCTTCTGGCAGGGTATCCAAGAATCTTTGCCGCCATCATCGGGGGGCATATCATCGTTGGATGGGTGGCCGTCGGTTTCTTTGCGCGTTCCCATTGGCGGTCTTCCCCAAGTGAAGCTTAACAAGGCACTCCAGTGGACCAGCTAAAAGCGGCTGGTCGCTGAACTGGGGCGTTCGCCTTCATCAAATTCAAATCATGAACATTCATATTGTGTACCGGCTACCGTGAACGAGGGTTGTTTCGATGAGTACGATCATCACAACAAACAGACTGGATACCGATGTTCTGATTGTCGGCGCGGGTCCCACCGGCCTTGCTCTGGCCACGATGCTCATGCGCTCCGGCGTCAGCCCTGTGATCGTCGACAGGCTGGCCACAGGCCAGAACACGTCGCGCGCCGCGGTGATTCACGCCCACACACTGGAGGTGCTGGAGCAGCTGGGCGTGTCCGAGCGGCTGATGCACGAGGGACTGAAGCTCGACAAATTCAGCATCCGTGATCGCGATCAGGTCTTGCTGCGGCTACACTTCGACACGCTCGCCACGCGGCACCCGTACCTGCTGATGCTGCCGCAAGACCGGACGGAAAAGATTCTGGCCGAAGCACTCACCGAGGCCGGCGGCTTCGTGCGCCGGGGCTGTACTGTTGAGGCGCTGGTCGAAACGCCGGAGGGGGTGCAAGCCTCCGTGGTATCGGGCGAGGCCCGACAGACGATCCACGCGCGGTATGTGGTCGGGGCCGACGGCATGCACAGTCTGGTGCGGCAGACGGCCGGCATCGGATTTGCGGGCGCCAGCTACGAGGAATCGTTTGTCCTGGCCGATGTGGAAATGACATGGGGCCCGGGCCATGATGAAGTGATGCTGTTCTTCTCGCCCGCCGGTCTCATCGTAATCGCACCGTTGCCCTCGGGCGCATACCGCATCGTAGCAACGCTCGATAATGCCCCAGAACATCCCGGGATTATGGACATGCAGACGCTACTGGACACGCGGGGGCCGACATGTGGTGTTGGCAAGATCGCGCACGTGCGCTGGAGTTCGCGCTTCCGTCTGCAGCACCGTGTGGCCGACAAGTACCGCTGCGGGCGTTTCCTGCTGATCGGCGATGCCGCGCATGTGCACAGCCCGGCAGGGGGTCAGGGCATGAATACCGGTCTGGTGGATGCCTGTGTGCTCGGCCGCCTCCTGGCCGATGTGGTTGCGGGGCGCAGGCATGACAGCCACCTTGACATGTATGAAGCACTACGACGACCCGCCGCCACGCAAGTGTTGCAACTCGCCGGGCGGCTGACGTACATGGCAACCATGAAAAGCGCGCCGCAACGATTGCTGAGAAACATCGTACTCGGGACGATCAACCTGCTCCCCATCGCTCGGCATCGTCTGGAAATGAATCTTTCTGGCCTCAGTCGCCGCGCTGCTGCCGAACTATAAAGGACATTGTCGTTTTCCCAACGCATTCCCACAACAACGGAGTACTCCCAATGAAAACAATCCATTCAAACTCCAGCGCAACCGTCATTCCAACCTTGCGGTACCGCGACGGGCGAGCCGCCATCGATTGGCTGTGTAAAGCGTTCGGGTTTAAGCAGCAGCTTGTGGTGCCCGACAAGAGCGGTGCCATCGCTCACGCCCAGCTTGTCTACGGAAACGGAATGATCATGTTGGGCTCAGCGACAAACAATAACTTTCATAAGCTCGTGAAATCTCCAGCCGAGAGTGGAGGCATAGGCTCACAGAGCGCGTACATTGTGGTTTCCGACGTGGACGACCACTACAAAAAGGCCGTTGCGGCGGGTGCGGAGATCGTTATTGACATTAAAAACGAGGATCACGGCGGGCGTGCTTATTCCTGCCGAGACCCGGAAGGCCATATTTGGAATTTCGGTAGCTACGACCCATGGTCAGGATAACCTGACGCTCCAGCTGACGAGATCTGCTTGCGAAAACCGGGAAAGTTTCCAAAAGGAAACGCCGATTAAATCAAATTTGTAGGCCTGCCGTCATTCCCGCGCAGGCGGGAATCCAGTGATTTCAGGTATTTTCTGGATGCCCGCCTACGCGGGCACGACGAAAAAAAACGATTTAATCGGCGTCTCCAAAAGCATTCATTGGCCTGCCAGGACTTGCAGCGGTGACAGTGTGGTCAGGTAGTAGCACTTTCAACGGCCACGCCTTGTTGTTGGGGCTGATCACCCGTGTTTCAGGCCATTGCGCCACCCACGACCGCAGAACTTTCCCGCCTGCTCGAACGCATCGTTCAACGCGTGCTGGCCCTGCTCACGCGGCGCGGCTATTGGGTTGCGGATCACGACACCGCGTACCTTCAAGAACCCAACCACGATGAAGTGCTCGGCCCACTGCAAGCCGCAGCGTGCAGTTACCGCATCGCCATGGGTCCGCGCGCCGGACGTAAAGCCATGAGCATCCGCACACTCGAAGCCCGCCCGAGCGGGGAGGGTAATGCGTGCGTGGAATCCAATGGCTTCAGCCCGCGACGGCACTACCCACATCGTCATATCGCCGCTGGAATGGATGCAACGCCTCACCGCGTTGGTGCCACGCCCGCGTATGCATCTGATTCGCTACCAGGGTGTGTTGGCACCCAATGCTAAACGGCGGTCGCATATCGTACCCGCAGCACCTATCCCCGATAGCAACGCCGCCGATTCGGCGGACGAAGAAAAGAAGACCGGTCACTACATCCACTGGGCACGCTTGTTAAAGCGAGTGTTCGGGCTCGATCTGGAACATTGCCCGAGCTGCGGTGGCCCGCTGACGACGGCAGGGATGCCGGAGGTAGGGCAACGCAGGAGCAGTTGCCGGAGATCATCGCGGCGATCGAACAACCCAATGCCATTCACAAAATTCTCACGCACCTGGGCTTGCAAGCGCATCCGCCGCCACGCGCCCCGGCGCGCTACGACCCCGAGCAAGAAGCCGATCTCTTTCCATCGCCCGCAATGCTCCACACATCGGTTCACTCGGCAACTGCTCCCTGCGTTGCTCTACCTCCTCCATCCATGGAGTCGTGAAACAGTGAGGCCGGGGTCGGACTATGGCCGATGAGCCAAAAACGTGAGAATTCTGCGCTGGAAAGTCACGGCATTTGTCCGCGAGACCCGGTCAGCCGGTATTATTCGCAAGCTTGGTGGTGGATGGAGTGCATCGTCGCTGTGTTGGGCGCGCTGGGTTCAGGAAAAAAGGGCGTTTGTTTTTCCTATACTTCCGGCGATGACCGTCAAGATTTCCTGAACCAAGAAAATGCATTCAACACTTGTTACCAGGACATAAAGTCTATAATTGGCGCCTTGTATTTTTTATCTTCGTAGAAATTTTCAGCGGGCCATAGTCTGTCGCAACGCTGTTTACTGTTTTATGCAAAATCCTGCTTTTCCCGCCTTCGAAGGGTTGACCCGCTAAATGAGGCAGCCTTCATCACTGCGCCCACATCCACTGCATAGTGAATTTATCGCCTCGCCACGTCTTATTAACTCACATACGTAGCGCTGTATTCATTCGTATAGTTTCTTCGCGGCATATTTCAAAAATCAGTATGCCGGGAAATTTTTCATTCATACGACACAGGAGTTTTTACCATGACCGACAAAGCACGTGGTTCCGACCAATTGAAATTAAATTGCACAAGTTTTTCCGAGTTGACCCAGGAAGAGCTGGCGCAAGTGGCCGGTGGTTTGAGCAGCATTTATTTGCGTCCCTTTCCGCAGGGCATTCCCTGGCCGGAACTGTTCGTAACGATTCCGCAAATTAATCCGGTAGTTCTTCCTGGGCTTACCAAGAGTTTCTAACTCGCCTAAGTCGCAATTATCGCGTAACGCTTTGACCAAGAGGAAAACACCATGGGCCCGACAGAACAAACTCGCATTGTGCAGATACATCCGACACGTCGGTGTAATTTACGCTGTCGCCATTGTTATTCCTCTTCGTCGCCCCAGGAGCGCGACATGCTCGATGTCGCGCTCCTTTTTGATGCCATTTCGGACGCCGCGACGCTGGGCTACGACTGGATCAGCTTCTCCGGCGGCGAGCCCCTGCTGTATCGCCCTTTGCCGGAAATGCTGCGCCACACCAAAACGCTCGGCTTGCATACCGCCCTGGCCACCAATGGCATGCTGTTGAATGAGCGCCATCTGGACGCCATCGCACCTTTCATCGATCTGGTCGCGATCAGCATCGACGGGATTCCCGAATCGCATAATCACATTCGCGCGCACGATCACGCCTTTGAACACATGGCGTCGCAGCTCGGCAATTTACGCGAGCGCGGAATTAACTTCGGATTTATTTTCACGCTCACGCAATACAATTTGCATGAGCTGCAATGGGTAGCCGATTTCGCCCTTGAACAAGGGGCCAAGTTATTGCAAATACACCCCCTGGATGAAGTCGGGCACGCGGTTGAAAACATGATCGGCGAAACCCCCGATCAAATTGAAAATGCTTACGCCTGGATGCTCGGCCAGCAGATTCAACGCAGTTCCGCGGATCGCCTGGCCGTGCAAGTTGATCTGGTGTTCAGCGAACACCTCAAAGCCCGCCCGGAATTATTTTACGCCGGCGCAGTTTCACAGGACGAGCACGCGCAGTTGGGCGAGCTGCTGTCGCCGCTCATTATCGAAGCCGACGGCAGCGTCGTGCCGCTGCAATATGGGTTCCCGCGCGCTTATGCCTTGGGCAATCTGGCCAACGCACGCTTGAGCTCAATGGCCAATACCTGGCGCCAAAATTCCATGACTTCATTCCATGCGCTATGCCGCGCCGCTTACGAGCAGGTGACCAGCACGGCGACGCCGCGCTTCATCAGTTGGTACGACACGGTCGCCAAGCTCGGCCGGACGATGCAACATCCCGCCGCCGGGCACGGCGATATTCATTTGCCGGTACAACAAGTCATGTCGTTTATGCAGATGCAGAACCGGTAACTTATGCGCAGCAGCTTATTCCGGCCCGAGGTTTTGCAACGGCAAGACAGCGCGGTGTTAGGCGACGTCAGGCTGGTCACGCCGCCGTCTGCAACGTTTCTGATCGTGCTCGCCGCGATGATTGGCCTGCTGTTAATTGCATTCGCGGTGTGGGGCGAATACACGCGCAAAGTGCACGTCACGGGCTTTTTGGCGCCCGATAAAGGCTTGATCAAGGTGTTGCCGCCGCTCGCGGGCACCTTGATTGAGAAGCGCGTAAAGGAAGGCCAGCAGGTGAAGCAAGGCGACGTGCTGTTCGTGCTTTCCACCGATCGCAGCACGCCCGTCATCGCCAACACGCAGGCTGCGACGTTGCAGCAATTGAATGAACGGCGCAGCAGTTACGAATCCGAACGCGCGGCACAAAATGATATCGAGCAATTGCAGCAAAGTGGTTTAAAGGCGCGCATTGAAGCCGCCGCGAACGAAATCGTACTCATCGACGGCGAACTCAAAACCCGCGAAAAACGCCTCGAAAGCGCCGAACAAAGCGCGGCCCGCTTTGCGGAGTTGTCCAAAGAATATTTCGTCCCCGCCGTGCAGGCGCAGCAAAAATACGAGGAGATGCTCGAGCAGCGCGCCCAATTGCAGGAGATGCAACGGCGCCGTGCGAATCTCGTGCAGCAACGTGAAACTCTAAATGTTGAGCTTGGCTCAATCGCACTGCGCGCCAGCGTGCAACGCACGGAAATCCAGCGCAATCTGGCGCTGCTCGAACAAGAGCGCGTGGGCATGGAAGCGCAACGGCTGGTGATTATTACCGCTCCGGCGGACGGGCAGGTCACAGCCATTGTTGCGGAACAAGGACAGTACGCCACGCCGGCGATGCCGTTGTTGACAATTCTGCCAAGCGGCGCGTCCTTGCAGGCTCAGTTGCTGGTGCCCAGCCGCGCGATTGGATTTATCGCCCCGCAGCAAACTGTCGCGCTCCGCTACCAAGCGTTTCCCTATCAGCATTTTGGCAATCACCAAGGCCGCGTGGTCGAAATTTCCAAAACGCTGCTGGCGCCCAATGAAACCACACTGCCCGTTTCTGAACCGGTGTACCGCATCACCGTCGCCCTGGATCAACAAACGGTGCGCGCCCAAGACAAAAATCTGCCGCTGCAAGCGGGCATGCTGCTGGATGCGGACGTGTGGCTGGAACGGCGCTCCATTCTGCAATGGATTTTCGCGCCTCTTTACACCCTGAGCGGAAAGGTTTGAGCATGCAGCTAAACTCAACTTTGCAATTGGGTCTGCGCAAACGCGTGCCGGTGATTCTGCAAACCGAAACCACCGAATGCGGCGTCGCCTGTCTGGCAATGTGCGCCTCTTATTATGGACACCGCATCGATCTGGCCAGCCTGCGCAATCGCTTTTCCGCGTCGCTGCGCGGCACCACGCTGCAGGACCTTACACACATCGCGGGCGTTCTGTCGTTGTCTTCGCGGCCGGTAAAACTGGAATTGGCGCAGTTAAGTAAATTATGCAGCCCGGCAATTCTGCATTGGGATATGAATCATTTTGTGGTGCTCACGCAAGTGCATGCGGACCGCATTACGATTCACGACCCGGCACGCGGCCGCCGCGTGCTGTCGCTGCAAGAAGCCTCTGCCCACTTCACCGGCGTTGCGCTGGAGTTGGTGCCGGATGAAGACTTTAAACCCAAGCGCGAGCAACGCACGCTTTCGCTACGCCATCTGATCGGACGTTTGCAGGGCTGGCCGGGCGCGCTCACGCAAATCGCGGTGCTTGCTTTTGCACTGGAAATCTTTGGCCTGGCCAGTCCCTTGTTCATGCAATGGGTGGTCGACAGCGCGCTTGTGTCGGCGGATAAAGCGCTATTAACGGTGCTGGCGGCAGGCTTTTTATTGCTGGCTTTCATTCAAGTGGGCATGAGTGCGCTGCGCTCCTGGCTGCTGATGGCGTTGAGCGCCCAGTTCAATACGCAATTGGTCGCCAAGCTGTTCGGGCATTTACTGCAACTGCCGATCGGCTTTTTCGTGAAGCGGCATCTGGGCGATGTGGTGTCGCGTTTCGAATCGTTAACCCAGATCCAGCGCACACTGACCGGCAGTTTTCTGGAAGCACTGATCGACGGCGTGATGGCCATCGCGATCCTGATCATGATGCTGATTTACAGCCCGATGCTCACCTTGCTCGTCGGCATCGCGGCGCTGTGTTACGGAGCATTGCGGCTGGTGCTCTATCGTCCGCTGCGGCAGGCCGAAGAAGAGCACATTGTGCGCGGCGCGAAACAGCAATCCTATTTGCTGGAAAGCGTACGCGCGGTACAAAGCATCAAGCTGCTTAACGGGCAACCGCAGCGTCATACCCAATATCAAAACCTGACGGTCGATCACATGAATGCGGCGGTGCGCGTGCAGCGCCTGTCGATCCTGTTCAAAGCCTTCAACGGCGGACTGTTCGGCATCGAAAATATCGCCGTGGTATGGCTGGGCGCGAACCTGGTGCTGGACGGCGGATTTTCCGTGGGCATGTTGTTCGCGTTCATCGCCTACAAACAGATTTTCATCACGCGCATCGTCAGCGTGATCGAGAAAAGCGTGGAACTGACCATGCTGGGGCTGCACGCGGAACGCGTGGCCGACATCGCGCAGACCACGCCGGAAAATTCAGGACCTGGCACCGCGGTGGGCGCTGCAACGCAGCAACGCTTCGATATCGAAATTCGCAATGTCGACTTTCGTTATTCCGCCAGCGACCCATACACGCTGCGCAACGTGAACCTGCGCATCGAGCAGGGAGAATCGGTCGCAATTGTCGGGCCGTCGGGCTGCGGCAAAACCACCTTGCTCAAACTCATGCTGGGACTGTTGCCGCCGGATGCCGGCGAAGTGCGCCTCGGCGGTGTCGACATCCGGCGCCTCGACGCCGGACAATATCGTTCGCTGCTGGGCACCGTGATGCAGGACGATCAATTGCTGACCGGCTCGATCGCCGACAACATTTGCTTCTTCGCCGCACAGCCCGATCACGAGCACATCATGCGCTGCGCGGCGCTTGCGGCCGTGCACGACGACATCCTCGCCATGCCGATGGGCTATCACACCATGATCGGCGACATGGGTTCGGTGCTTTCCGGCGGGCAAAAACAACGCCTGCTGCTGGCGCGCGCGTTGTACAAACGTCCGCACATCCTGGTGCTCGATGAAGCCACCAGTCATCTGGATATTGCGCGTGAAAAGCACGTCAGCCATGCAATCCGCAATTTGCATCTCACCCGCATCATCGTCGCGCACCGCCCGGAAACCATCGCGAGCGCCGACCGGGTCATCGATTTATCTGCGCTCGATATGATTCGGGCCACGGCACATTCCATTTCGACGGCCGCGTGAAGTAACGGTCAAGACGTGGTGTTAACTCGGAGGTTGTTCCAGCCGGCCAATATAAATCCGGCCTTTGAGCAAGCCGCTAGGGTCATCCACTGTGTTGAATTCAGTCGATGCGGCCCAAGGAAGCTGCGAGGTAAGGCGATTTATAAAATTGTCCAATGCTTGTTTTTCAGCAATGACTTCTACGCCGCATAATGTGGATCGGCATTGCGCAGCAACCAGGTCAAGTCTAGATCCCGAAGTATCCACGGCAAGATATTTAATCTCCTGCTCGGCTTTTGCTCGCCATGAATCGTCGGTTCCTTCCCGCAATAACGTCTGACTTAACAGAGCTGTTCGCTGTTCGGCATAACTATCTTCATTTTCCATCGCAAGGTTTAAACCACCGGCTTTAGCCGGTTAGCTTTAGCCTCGCTGTTTTTTAAGTTGTCGTTCATGCGGTGAAGATGCTGAACGCAAGGGGTGTTGAAGCCGGGCGCGCGTTTTCGCGGACTTTAG
>JANMQQ010000074.1:0-4039 GCA_031370545.1 Gammaproteobacteria bacterium | reverse complement strand
TGCCGAAGTGCTGGCGATGCGCGTGCAGGAGTTGGGCATGGAGCTGGCGCGCAGCCAGGTGCTCACCGAGCACTATCGCGACGTGTTGACCCGTGTGCACCGTGAGTTGTCGAGTTTGCCATCCGCGCCTGCGTTGCGCGGGCTACTGGAGCGCATGGAGTTACCGGTGCCTGCCAAAATCGACGACGACGCCTTGTGGGCGCAAGACTCGGTGCTGCGCGTGATGACGGCGCACGTGCGCACCCAACCGGCCGGTCATGACTTTTTTGTAGAAGGGAACGACAGCCTGCTGGACGCCGGGCTGCGCGCTGGCTTGGCGTTGAATTACGGGTGCAGCGACGGTCGCTGTGGTCGCTGTAAAGCACGCCTGCTGGCGGGGCGAGTTAAGCCCATCGGCGCGGGTGGTGCGGTATTGAGTGAGGCCGAACGCCGCGAGCATGACATTTTATTGTGCGCCTATACCGCCGTCACCGACCTCGTGATCGAAACCCGCGAGGCTGAAGGGCCGCGCGACATCGAGTTGCAAAATTCATTAGCGTTAGTGAAAAGCATTTCACATCCCACACTCAACATGACGCTGCTGCACCTGCAAACCCCGCTGTCGCAACGACTGCGATTTTTTGCCGGGCAGTCGTTTGAACTCAGCGCGCCCGCAGGTAGCCTGGCTCAACACCCCGGCGCGGGCTGCCCCTGCGACGAACGCAATTTATATTTTCACGTGCGCGGCAACAGTGCGTTCGCCCAATTGCGTGAAGGCCAAACTGTCAAGATCGCCGGACCGTACGGCGAATTCGCGTTGGATCAAGACTCGTCGCGCGCCGCGTTGTTTCTGGCCTACGACACCGGCTTTGCACCGCTCCAGGGCATGATCGAACACGCGCTGGCACTCGACAATGCGCCGAGCTTGACATTGTATTGGCTGGCCACGCGCGCCGAAGACCACTACCTCGACAACCTGTGCCGCTCGTGGGCGGATGCGCTGGATAATTTTCACTACACGCCGGTGACCGTTCCCGCCCATCCGGAAAAATTTTCGGATGCCGTGCAAAACATCGTCGCCGAATATCAATCGCTACAAGACTTCGATGTGTATGTGGCTGGTCCCGCCGAGTTCATCGCTGCTGTGGACGAGGTGCTGGCGACGCGCGTGTTCCCGCGTGCGCAGTTGCGTAGTGTGGTTGTGCCGTGAGCAGTTGTAGGCTGGGTTTTTAAACCCAGCATTCGTGTAATCATGGAGACCCACGCTGGGATTCGGCTACGCCTCGTCCCAGCCTACGGCCAAAGGAACCTGCATGTACGTCCCCAAGCACCACGAAGAATCCGACATCTCCGTTTTGCACGCGCTGGTAAAGGCGCATCCGCTGGGTACCTGGGTGACATACGGCGATGCAGAGCTGATTGCCAACCACATTCCTTTTCTGCTGGATGCCACTCGCGGCAAACATGGCACCTTGGTCGGCCATGTCGCCAGAGCTAATCCGGTATGGCAGTCTTATTCAACGACCGTCAATTCCGTTGTGGTATTTCAGGGTGTCGAAATGTACATCAGTCCTTCGTGGTATCCGAGCAAACACTCACACGGTAAAGTCGTTCCAACATGGAACTACGCGGTCGTACATGCTCATGGCCTGCCGCGTTTAATTGAAGATCCGGAATGGTTGCTTGCGCACCTCAACCAGCTCACCGCTGTGCATGAAGCCGAACAAGCGCTGCCCTGGAAAGTCTCTGATGCACCGCGAGACTTCACCGACCGTCTGCTACAAGCGATCGTTGGCATCGAAATTCCGATTGAGAAACTGACAGGCAAGTGGAAGGTCAGTCAAAACCGTCCTGAGCCCGACAAGCTTGGCGTGGTCGCGGGCCTGCTTGCACGCGATGATGCGCGGTCGAGCGAGATGGCTAAACTTGTCAATCAGCACGTCGCGCTGGATTGAGGTTGCGACGCGTGTGCATTGTGTGGAGTGACGTGAATATTCGTATTCAATGTCATTGGTCGTCGGAGAAAACACCATGCTGATAGGCGAACTTGCAAAGCAGTCCGGCTTTCCACGTGACACGATCCGCTACTACGAAAAACTGGGCCTCTTCACCTTGAGTGTTAGTGGGCGGGGTGGCAACGGATACAAGAACTACCCGTTGGAGGTTCTTGAGCGTCTGCATCAAATCCATCGTCTGAAAGAGTGTGGGTTCACGCTGCTCGAAATCAGACGGTTATTGATCTATGGCGGCAGCGGCCACCCCTGCCATGACTTGCCGACTCAGCTGACAGAAAAAATAGCAAAGCTCGACGAAAAGATGGTCGTTCTTCGGGAGTACAAGAAATCGCTACTTCAAATACAACGAGCATGCAGCGGCGCATGCAGCAAGACTAAAGGCTTGCCGGATTGCATTCCACGGTCAACGAGAGTGAAGGAACGCTGATTCTTTTAGCTAAATATTCGGCTCATCCTTCTTGTTCGTCGTCGAATGACAACCACAGCTGATGGCGCATAAGGATGTTTTTCGGCGAGAAGCAAGCTTGTACATCAATAACGCGATGCCAAGCACTACGACAGCGATGGCTGCCGTTTCGAAATAGAGCGCAAGTGCAGCCAGCGTCGCCGAACCAATGGCAAGCCCAGCGAGTGGTACCGCGCAACAGGCGACGCATAAAATGCCTGCAACCCATGCAGTTGTGCGCGTGTGGCTCAAAGCTTTAGCTTTTGGAAGGTTTGGCATGATGGGACACTCTGCGGTTGTAACGGGAGCGAGCATCTTAAGGTGTGGAGTAGGGTCCATGGTCAAGCCCTAGCCGCGCCTTTTACTAAATTCAGACATTGATGCCTCAAGAAGATAGGAACCAACGTTGACAAATAATACCAACAAGAACCCGTCCACCCTGTCGAGCCCCGACACCTGGGTCGATCAACACGGCGACTATCTGTATCGCTGCGCGATGTTACGCGTGCGTGATGCGGAAGTGGCGCAGGACATTGTGCAAGAGACCTTGCTCGCGGCCTTGCAGGCGCGTAATTCGTTTGCCGGGCAATCGGCGGAGCGCACCTGGTTGGTGGGAATTTTAAAACACAAGGTGATTGACTACATGCGGCGCGCCAGTCGCGAGAAGCCGTTTGAAAATCTCGAACGCATCACGGCCGATGACGATGAGGAACACGGTTTTGGCGACGACGGCCATTGGCGCAATGAACATGTAGGCCCGCTGGACTGGGCGTGCGACCCGCGCAAAATGACGGAGAACACGCAGTTTTGGGAAGTGTTGCGTTACTGCCTGGAGCGCCTGCCGGAGCGCACCGCGCAGGTGTTTTCGCTGAAGGAAATCGACGGTGTCGACAGCGACGAAGTGTGTAAGGTTTTGGGGGTTACTCCGTCTAATCTATGGGTGCTGCTGCATCGTGCGCGCTCGCGCTTACGCGAGTGCTTCGAAACGCAGTGGCTGGGCTCCCGTCCCGGCGAGCAGAGGTCATGATGATGCCGCGTTGGTTGGATAATCTGCTGGTCTGGTTGGCCCCGCCGTGCCGCGAGGTGGTGCGTTGGGCGTCGCAAGACCTGGATGGCGTCTTGACCTGGCACCAGCGGGTGCGGATGCGGATACATTTTTTGATCTGCAATTTATGCAAGCGCTACCAGCAGCAACTGGCGGCATTACGTGCGGTGTTGCGTAGTGATCCGGAGCGGTTGCTGGGCGACGATGCTGCGCAAAAACTTTCACCTGAGGCTAAACAGCATATTAGGGAGGCGCTGAAGAAAGGTCACGACGTGGAACGGCGTTAGAATGATCAGCGCCGAATGACCACCCCGTCCGCTGCGCGTCCACCCCTCCTCGAAAATGAGGAGGGGAGTAAAATTCGTTGTTCTCCCCTCCTTTGATCAAGGCCGCTCTCGTGCATCCATGCACTTCGCGGCACTTGCACATCCATGTGCGGCGGAGGGGTGCCCCGCAGGCGACCGCCATGGATGGCGGAAGGTCCACTCCCGCGCAAAGCCCGCGCGCAGCGAATGAAGAGCAACGCAGGAGCAGTTGCCGGGGTGGGGTGGTTGG
>JANMQQ010000069.1:0-22471 GCA_031370545.1 Gammaproteobacteria bacterium | reverse complement strand
CAGTGATGCAAGAACTGTTTTCTGAATGGTATTCATAAAAATCTCCTGAGTTGATAAACGTGGGTTGATTAACAGTTAAGTACCGGACTGAGAAGGCGAGGGGTCGTACCGATACAGAATGTCCCTTTGCATCTACGCTGCCGCTCCGGTCAAGCGTCGATGGCGATGTGACTGCGATCTGGCTGTGACTGAAACGACCCAAGTACAAAAGTAAGTGGCAGCGAGCTGGAAAAGGGTTCATCAAAAAAATTGCAGACTGGAATTGCGGCGAGCGCCGTGCGATTTCACACCGAGCGAAGTTGCTCGCGATGCTTCGGTTTCTTGAGATCGCTTGAAGTTCAGTTGCAATAAGTGGCGGAGGAACACTATGACTTGGGACGTACTTGGTGGCGTGAAGCAACAAGCGTACGGTCGCAAAGAAATTCCTAACCGGCGTACCGGCGGAAACACAAAAGCCCCCACGCCGAAGGCATGGGGGCTTTGCTGTGATGGAACTCTGTTTTAGTTTGGGATACCGTCAATCCCCATGACCGTCTCCTGGTCCGTCCCAGTCGAGCAGAGTGTTATCACAAACGAAGGTCATGGAGTTGTCAGTCACTATCAAGGGAGCCGCAGCCGCAACCGTGCGCGCCGACCAACGGATTGTGTGCAAGCCGAGCCCAAGGTTCCGGAACGTGCAGGTGCTGCTGACCTCCTCCGTACTTTGTACCGCCCCGTTGTCGAATGCCACGCTCCGTTCGCAGGCGCCGCCGATAGGCGGATTTGCATTGTCGATGGAAAGCAAGAACCGATACTGGTTATTGCCTACATTCGGATTCAAGGCGTCGGCGCTACCCGTGGCAACGCAATGCGTAAGCTCCTTCGTGATTTGGAAGGGTTCCGCTACCAGCGTCGTCCATGCGTTATTAAAGGGGACGATGCGATCAACATTGGTCTCGTCACCACCGACGCCAACATCCGCTGATGTTTGCATGGATGCAACCGCCAGGGTGGCCAATAGTGCAAAAGCTGAAGATGTACGTAGTGCTTTCATGAGAAATACCTCGTTAGGTTAATTGCTGGTTAACTGCCTGTTTACTTCGTGATACTTGCTTTTACGTTTTTATGGAGTCTGACTCCGTGTAACGCTTTGACTGAAACGACCCAAGTACAAAAGTAAGTGGCAGCGAGCAAGACAAGGGTTCATCAAAAAGTTACACGCTGGAATTGCGGCGAGCGCAGGGCGATTTCAGGCCGCGCGATATGCGGGGAGGGGGAAAGCCAGCGCGCAGGCAATGAAGGGCCACGCAAGGAGCAGTTGCCGGGGCGGCGCTCCTACAAATAAATGCCAGGTCGTCGCCGTCGCAGGAAAATGACAAGCATCGGCACGACGAGTAGCTCCCCGCCCAGCGCGGCGGCGGCCCGCTCGCGCGGACGCTCGACGACCTCTGCAATCGTCGTCGAGTTGTTATTGGCCGGGTCAGGATCAAACTCAAACGCGGCCACGGAGACATTGTGACTCAGTATGCCGGTGCTAGCCGGGATGACCACGAGCGTCACGGTGGCGCTCGCGCCGCTTGCAAGCACATCGTTCGCGAGGCCACCCAAAGCGCAGCTCACCGGCACGGCGTCGGAGCAGCTTCCCTGCGACGACGTCGCTGAGGCGTAAATCACGTCGGCCGGTAACGTGGAATCCAGCACTACACCGCTGGCGGCGCCCGGTCCGTTGTTGGTGATGGTCAGCGTGTAGGTCAGATTTTCTCCGACCACGGCGGGGAAGGGCACGCTGGTGACGGCCACGGAAAGGTCGGCACCGGCGCCCGCCGTAGCGAGGGTGGTCACGGAATTGTTAGGGGTGTTGGGATCGGTCAAGGTACCGGTAACCGTCGCAGTGTTGGACAGCACGCCGTTCGCGGTGGGGGCGACGAGGATCGCGAGCGTGGCGCTTGCGCCAACGGCGAGGCCGCCGAGAGTGCAGGTCGCGACATTTAACAGCGACACGCTGCAACTGCCTTGCGATGGCGTCGCGGAGACGAAGGTGACGCCTTTGGGCAAGCTGTCGGTCAGCTCCACGCCGGTGGCGCTCAACGGCCCCAGATTGGTGACGGTGAGCGCGTAGGTCAACGCGCCGCCGACATCGACCGGGTTGGGTGAAGCACTGACCCCTAACACCAGATCGGCGGCAACCGCCTGGCCGGTACCGCTCAAATTCACCAGTGCGTTGTTCTGGCCATTGGCAGTGCCTGCGTCGGGATCGTCCGAGGGAATATTGAAGCTGCTGGCCGCTGCCCCGGCTGCTGCCGGAGCGAACTGGACGATGACCGTGCAACTTGCGGCAGGCGCCAGGATTTGATTATCTATGCAGGTGCCGCCGGTGCGCGAGAACGGCGCCGCCGGTGTGCCGAAGGTGCCGAGTGTGAGCGTCGCCGCACCGGAGTTACTGACGGTGATCGTTTGCGTCGCGCTCGACCCGACGTTCACCGTACCGTAACTTACCGTTACCGGGTTGACGTTGATATTCGGCGTGACCACCAGCGTCCCACTGCCGCTCAGACTGACCAGCACATTGTTTTGGCCGTTGGCACTGCCCGCGTCGGGGTCATCCGAAGGAATGTTAAAGCTGCTCGCCGCCGCACCCGCCGCAAGCGGCGCGAACTGGATATCCACGGTGCAACTGGAGTTCGGTGCGAGCGTCTGGTTGTTAGTACAGCTACCACCCACACGCGAGAACGGCGCCGCCGGTGCGCCGAGGGCGCCAAGTATCAACATCGCGGTACCGGCGTTGTTTACCGTGATGGTCTGGGTGGTGTTTGCGCCGGCACTCACTGCACCGAAATCAACCGCCGTCGGAACCACGTTGATATTGGGCGTGGGTGTGGGAGTGAAATTGACTTTGGCGACGAAATCATCGCACGCACCGTTGTAGGTGAGATCGGGTCCTGCAGTGACGGGAAAGGAGGCCTCGGAGGAACAGGCGCGGCCGCTGATGAAGGCGTCGCCGACGTTATTAACGGCGATACTCCATCCGATATCCGTTGCACTGCCACCGATGTAACCCGCGTAGACGAACGCGTTGCCGGAGGCTGTGATCTTGGCGACGAAGGCATCGGTGCCGCCGTTGAAGGTAAGATCCGGCCCCTCAATTTCGGGGAAGGTTGTTTCGCTGGACGTGGTGCTGCCGGTGATATAGGCGGCGCCCGTGCCGTCCACCGCAATACCGTAACCAAAATCATTGCCATTGCCACCGATATAGCCCGCATAGACGAGGGCGGCACCGGCCGGGTTTACCTTTGCTATGAAAGCATCTACGGTACCGGCAATGCCATTGAACGTGGTATCGAGGCTGCCTGCGGTTATCGGGAAGGTTGTTTCGTTGGAAGTGGTATCACCGGTGACGTAGGCCGCACCCGCGTTGTCCACTGCGATCCCGTTGCCGGAATCAGCCCCGCTGCCACCGAGGTAACCGGAATAGTCGAGACTGGTACCGGCGGCGCTGATCTTGGCGACAAATGCGTCAGTCGTTCCGCCGTTGTAAGTGGTATCGAGACTGCCTGCAGTGACCGGAAACGGCCCACCAATGGCAGGGCCAACGCTACCCGTCACGTAGGCGGCGTTCGCGCCATCAAGCGCAATCGCTCTGCCGATGTCATCACCGCTGCCGCCAAGATAACCCAGATAGTCGAATCCGGTGCCAGCCGGGTTGACCTTGGCCACAAACACATCGTGGGCGCCGCCGTTGTAAGTAAGGTCCGGCCCAACTGTGACCGGCAATGTCGCTTCGGTGGATGCGGTGTACCCGGTCACATAGGCGGCACCGGTACTGTCCACCGCAATACCATAACCAAGGTCGGCGCCGCTGCCACCGATGTAGCCGCAGTAGTCCAGCGCGGTGCCGCCCGGATTGATCTTGGCGACAAAAGCATCCTCGCCGCCGCCCACGGTCAGGCTCGGCCCAATGATCTGGGGAAATCCGAATTGGGTGGTACCGCTACCGAAAGTGGACCCGGTGACATACGCAGCTCCGCTGCTGTCCACGGCAATGGCGTAGCCTGCGTTGGCTGTGAGACCACCGATGTAACCCGCGTACAACAGCGCAGTGCCGGTGCTGTTGATCTTGGCGACAAACACATCAGCCACGCCGTTGTGCGTCAGGTCGGGGCCAACGCTGGCTGGAAAAGTGGCTTCGGAAGAATTGGTGGTGCCGACGACATAGGCATTGCCCGCGCTGTCGATGGCAATGCCGTGTGTCGGCCCGGAGGTTCCGCCTTCTTGCCCCGATCCGCCGATAAATCCGGCGTACACCAGTACGGCTGGGTCGATGATCAACGCCTGCGCCGGGTCGTAGTCGCCGAGCGCGAAGCGCACGACGGTCGAATCTTTACCCGGTTCAAGAATGAAACGCACCGGCACATCGACCTGCCGGCTGTCGATGACCTGCCACGCAATCGGCGCGCTGTCGTCGAACTTGCCGACCGGCGTTGAAATGGCGAGCCCACCCGCTTCGCTGAGTTGTACCGACTCCGCGCCGCGATAGGCGAGCTGGATATTGCCTGGATCTGCACCGGGCTCGACATTAAAAGTGTATTTGAGGCGGCCGCGTGCACCTGCGTAGTCGAGGCCGATACCTGGCCAAAGGTTCGTATAGCGCAGGCCAGCGTAGGTCGCCATCCCGGTGTTCCACGCGTCGGGCTGACCGCGAAAGTGACTGATCACGGCGCGGGTCTGGTTGAGACCCATGGGGGCTACCGGATTCGCGCCGAGAAAGTCGAGTGCCACCGTCCAGCGTGCAGGAAGTTCTGCCCCGTCAGCGGCTTTCGCGCGCGCTGCGGGCGGCGCGTTGAGCACAAACGACACGCCCTGTGGCGTGAAAAAAATGGTTTTGTCTTTACCGACGATGTAGTGCGACGCACGCGCATCACTCTGCCCGCGATTCTCCACGAAGTAGAGTGGAAGCTCATCGAGCGCGCGCACGATGTTGGGTGGGTGCGCACGAGGCTGTGCGTCTGACGTAATCAGACTTCGGAAATAGCTAGGAACATTCGCGTCGCGAGTGATTCCCCATCCGGCGGCGATCACCAAGGCGGTGACAAGCGCCCAGGTTGTTGGTCGTACTACGGTCATGACATTTTCTCCAAACTTATTTGCAAACATCCATATCCAGCAGCTTCGCCTGCCAGGCGCACAGGTCGCCGCTGAAGGACGGAAGTTCGAATTTTTGTGCCGCCGACTGTTTGTCGATGGCCAGCGCGAGGATGCCGCTCACGGTGGCGGCCGCGAACGAGGTGCCATCGACAAAATTGTGCCGTTGGCCCGGCACTGTCGAAAACACTTGCGTGGCGGGTGCATTAACCCGCGCCTGTGCCGCGAGCTTGGCGTTGGGGTAGGGCGCGCCGCGCTCGTCTACGCCGCCGACCGCGATCACCGCCGGATGCCGCGCGGGAAAACTAGCTTGTTCCTGCCAGCGCGCATTGCCCACCGGGGCGACGAACAATGCGCCGCGTCGCGCGCCTTCCGTGAGCAAGGTGCCGATAAGCGGATCGGTTTCCGGCGTGCCGAAACTCATATTGACAAGCTGCGCCCCCTGTTGCAGCGCGAAGTCCAGCGCGCGCGCCACGCTGGTTGAATAGCACTGTGCGTCGGACAGGTTGGCACGGCTTTGTACGCAGGCGCGCAACGCCAGCACCGTGGCCTCGGGTGCGATGCCGGTGATGCCGAAGTCGTCGGCGCTGGCGGCAATGATTCCCACTACGGCGGTGCCGTGAATTTCGGCGGCCACATCGTCGCCGGATACGAAATTCTTGCGCACCGCAACGCGCGCGCGCAGATCGGGATGTTGCGCGTCGACGCCGCTGTCGATGATCGCCACGCGCGCGTTTTTGCCGCGCTGTTGCGTGTGCACCGCTTCCAGGTGCAGGCGGCGCGTGGTTGCCTGCATCGCTGCCAGCGGATCGCCCGAAGTGCGGAATACGAAGTTGGGCTGTGCGACTTTTACTTCCGGTACACGTTGCAGTTCGTTCAGCAGTTGGGTGATATCGCGATCCGTTGCGTAGAGGCCTACATGCAAGCTGACTACTTCGAGTTCGTAGGATTCCAGTTCGCGCAGCGCAAAGCTTTTTAGCGGTTCGGTCATATCCGTCCCGGCGGCGGTGACGATTAAAAGCTGTCCGGGCACGCGTGTTTCCGGTTCGGGCACGGTGATCCGCCCGGTGGGCAGGGCTACCGCTGCAACAGACGGTTTGCCGGGCCGCGCATCAATTGCCGACACCTGCCACCAGTAAGTCGAGCCGGGTACAAAAAAATTCTCAACTTCGGCGGGATTGAGCGTGTATTCGGGCGTGTTGGTGTAGGCGCTGAACAGCGCCGCTGGCGCGTTTTGCGTGGCCGGATCGGCAGCGAAAAAGTCGATGCGGTAACGCGTGCCGGGCGCCGCGCCGCTCCAGCGGAATTCCGTAGCGCCGTCATTTAGCGCGCTGCCGCTCGCCGGTGCGAGCAGCGTCGGCGCCGGTTGCGCGGCTGGCGATGCATCCACGAAATAAATCGCGACCGGGGCATCGATTAACGTTTGCGTGTCGAGCACGCGCAAACTGACGCGATGCGCGCCGGGGCTGAAGGTCGGCAGTTCAGGCGCATCGGGCGTGGTCAGCGTGATGCTGTCGCCATAGTTCAGATATTCCGTCACATAGGCGTAGCGCCGCCCGTCGACTTCCCACACGGCGCGCAATAATCCAGTACCGCGATAACGGATACGCGCGTGCAATTTCAACTCGTGCTGGTTGCGCGCCACCGGGGTGCGGGCCGAGCCGGAGTCGAAGTAGAGTTCGATTTGTTCGATGTTCAATGCCAGCGGAGCTGCCGCAAATGCACTGGCCCCGACCGGCACCGGTAACCCTGAAGGCGCACCGGACGTGGCAACGGTGATGCTGAGAAAGTTATTGCTCGAGTTGGCGTCGGCACTGACGCAACCCCCGCCCGAGATCTGAAAAACTTGCGCCATGTAGGTTCCGGAATTCGGATAGGCGTGCGCGAAGCTGAATGATTGCGTTGCGCCGTTGACGGGCACCAGTGTCCCGCCGGTGTCCAACGGGTCGCCGGACATGACATATACCTGCGCGCAATCCGCCGTGCCGTTCAGAGTCACCATGACTCCTGGCGCAGTGGGATTCGGCGCGGCGCCAGTCAATGCGACCTCGGCGCGCACCGCGCCGCCTGCCGCGAGCAGCGACACCAGCATCATCAGCCATCGAAGGTAGTTGTTCATCGCAGCATCGCTTGCCATCTCAATACACCACTGGCGCGTTTACGGCATAGGTCAACCACAGGACCCAGTCCTGCGCGCTCGCGGCTAACGCACGGTTGCCGCCATTCACCATTTGCCAGCGCAAGCCGGTCAAGGAGGTGTAGCGTTGCGGCCAGGAAAGGTTCATCCGGTACGCTAGGCGCGCATCGTTATACACGTAGTGGGTTTTCCCGGTGGCGTCCGCGTCAACGGTGTTGTAAGCGCCATACCATTCGTAGACGATGCGGTCGCCAGATGCGGAGCCGTTGAAGACCAGTGCAGAGGAGGTGACCCGCGTGGCGTTGCCGGTATCGGACTCCAGGGTGGTCAGGGTCAGCGCAGGTGCCATGTATAAACCATGGACGCGATACGCCGACGTGACGCCCAAGGTACGGGCGCGGGTATCGTTGGCATTGTCGAATAGATCGTCTTGCAGCGCGTAACGCGCGGACGCTCCCAGATCCCACGCGCCTACGCGTTGCAGCACCTGTGCGCCGAACTCGTGGGTGCTGATTTTTTGCGGCAACACGGTTGCCGGTTCGCGCGCGGAGTCCAACGCGGTCGTCGCGAAATGGAGCACGACACGCGTGTCGGCCACGCCGGTATAAATATAGTCGACGCCCAGCAAGCGCGTACCGATCTGTGGCCGTGCGGCGTCGTTGTTCACGTTGTCGTGCGCGGTGCGCACATGCAGGGCGGTGTTGTAACGTTCCGCGTGGTAGTACCCATCCAGATTCAGCGCGGCGCGATCATTGCCTAATGCTTCGTTGCCCACTGCGCCGTAGTTCGCCCCGATGCGCTCGGCACTCGCGGTATAGCTCCAACGTTGCTCATTGCCGCGCAGGCGCAATGCGTAGGCGGCATCGTTTTGCGCGCTTTGCTCGTCTGCAGTATTGGCGTCGTAGCGCGCGCGGTCGTACTCCATTTCAAATGTCGCGTCGTGCGCCCACGGCCGCATGCCGAAGATCAGTCCGGCCGCGCGCCCTGCGCTTGCGCCCAAGGTGCCCGCTACCCCCAGGCCGGTGTTCGCGCGTCCGCCGGTCAAGTAGGCGCCGCGCAGCCAGAATGCCGCGTCGCGCCAGCGGTACTCACCGCTCATGCCGTGCAGATTGCGCTCGGTTTCGGCGCCCAATCCGGTGCCTGCCTCGAACGACAATGCCGGATCGCCGGTGACCGAAAACACGCTGACTTTCCACGGTGTGGTGTCGACGCGGAATTGACCGCCGCGCCGCGCGAGATTTTGCGCGATGAAGGGGGTGGCGTTGACGACCATGTCACCCAGCTCCAACACGCTACGTCGGCCATCGCCGGAAACTCCGGTCTGCAACAGGAATTGAGGAACCACGGGACGGCCATCACGCAACGGATAATTGTCAACACCATGATCCGAGAAATTCGCCTGGGCGTTAAAGCGTGTCGACCAATTGGCTTTTTCCCAGCGGGTTTCGTTGGACAGCGCCGCATCGACGTAGTGATTTTGATCCGATAACGCGTCGTCGTGATGCGCCAACGCAGCGCCGATTTCAGCGTCGAACAGCGTGTAGCCGCCAAAACTCGCCGGGTCCGCCGTAAATTCGAACGCGCGCCGCAATTGCAAACCGCTATCGGTGACGGCGGTGAATACCACGCGGTGCTCGCCCGCAGAAAACGCTCGGGCGAGGCGCACTTCGTTACGCGACGAGCTCAGCTCGGCGAGCGCCGTGACGTCCTGATGGTCAAGTAAGAGGGACCAGTTCGATACAACCACCGGTTCCGTGCATCGCACCAGCACCGGCCTGTCGACACCCGGTGCGCTGAACGTCACCAACTCGTCCTCATACGGTGCAGCGGGCGTGCCGGAGGGAACGCAGAAAAAACTCCCCAGCAATGCGGCGCGGAGTAAATCACGGCGATACGGAACAGGATGAAAAATCATGAGGGCCTTCCTTGGAACTCATCAAGACGCGGCAGCGTCCATCTATAGGTTATGTAGGAGCGCCGCCCTCGGCGCGATTTGTGTCCGGCACCCCGCTGTCGCGCCGAGGACGGCGCTCCTACCTGGACTGTCCCAGTTGCGGTTCCACGAATCTTATCGCCTTCGATTGGCGCAGCTTTTCAAGCACCGGGCCAGCGCTTGACACATCCTCCGGCAGAGCCACAACAATCATCCCTGCCGCGGAAGGCCCGTCGACGTAATGCAGCCCGAACTGCTGCAGGGTGCGATTCACATCTTCCTGTGCGGCGCCCGCATCGAAGACGATATTTAGCTGGATTCCCCCAATGCGCGCCGCCGGTTGCGCGGACAGCGTGTCGTAGGTTTTTTCCCGAGCGTTAAAATTCGTTCCTACCAGCACCGCGATCACAACAAGTTGCGCCAGCGCCACACCCCAGGCGAGACGCGGATCGCCGAACAGCCATGTCCACCATGAATTATGCGGATCATTTTGTTCGCGCCTTACGGGTACGTCAGTGACTTTTTTTACTGAGGTCGCGGCAATATTGCCCTTGATTCGCTGGAACAAGCCGTCGGAATGGGCGGTGCTAATCTCTTCCCGTGTTACAAATGCAGCCGCGATGTTTTGAAGCTCCTTCAGTTCCCGGCGCAGCTCCGGGTCATTCTTGAGCGCATCGTCGACGGCTTTGCGTTCCGCCACCGATGCCGTGCCGTTCACGTAGCCAGGCAAGTATTCACGTAACGAGTTGGGTTGTTGAGATTCGAGGTCAGATGTCATACGCACTCACTCCCATTGCTTGCAGATGTTCCTTGAGCGCCTCCTTCGCATAGAACACGCGCGTCTTTACAGTATTCACCGGGATGTCCAACAAATCGGCGATCTCCGGGTAGTTCATTTCAGGCAGCAGCACCAGCCCCAGAATTTCGCGCTGCTGTAGCGAAAGTTTTGTCATCGCTTGACTCATCAAGCGCCGCGCATCCTCGGCCTCCAGCGGATCTAAAGGTTTAACCGCCAGGTCCGGGTGGTCGGAAATATCCTCGTGATGCTTATTCTTGTCTTTGCGCAAATGATTCATCGCCAGGTTGCGCGCAATACCGATAATCCACGTCGTGACTTTTGCTTCCCCCTTGAATCGTGCCGCGCTCTTCCATACCTCAGTGTAGGTCTCGACCAGCACGTCATCCACGAAATTTGATTTATTCAGAGAGCGCATCAAGTAAGCATACACACGTCGATGTGTTTGCTTGTACAGCTGCTCGAAAGCGCGCTCGTCGCCCGCTGCGGCTTGCACCAGCAACGCGCCCAGATGCTCATTGTCGATTGTGCTGCTGTCCATAGTTGGCTGTGATCTGATCCAGTGTTCAGTAGTTTATGCCCAAGAGCGCAGCGGATGATGTCGCCGGTTGCGGTTCGCAGCAGCAAATACGTCCGGATGCTCATCGCCGTTGATGCCGCTGTTAATAGGTGGTAGTTAGATGAATTAAGGTTCAGTGATTTTTGCTCAAGGAACGGGTGATGTCGCCAGTTAGGGTTGAAAAATTACCACGCCCAGATGTCAGCATCATTAATGCCGCAGTCGTATGGAATAAGCGTCAATCTTGGCGCATCTTGATGCTGTGTGAGTAAATGGCGGGTCATTTTATTTGCTGCTATTGCCCGCCCCGCAGTCGCGTTCACTCCCAAAACAAGAATTAAAAGCCCATGTTGGGCGCGCATTTTTGCGCCGCGCACGCGTCATTATTTCGCTTCGAAAAATTCCTGTTCCCGCAACACTCTCAGTCCCCGCAGTTATCGGGGGAGTCCGGGCGACGCGGCGCGCATCACCGTGCACGTGCCAGTTCATGACTCAACGCAACCTCAATGCAGGAGACTCACAAGTGAAAATTATTAATGGAAAGTTAGCTGTTGGAATGCTGTGCCTGTCCGCCGCCGCTGGCGTTAACGCCGACCCGAATGTGTATGCGGGCGGGAACCTGTGGTCCATCACCGCGTACGACGACTCGTCACCCGTGCATACCCAATGGGCGACACAGGGAATTTGTTTTCTTCCCCCGGTCGCGGTCGGCACCCATATGCGCGGCAATTGGTACTCGACGACGTTCCCGGATTGGAACGGCGTCTACAGCCAGGAAGGTGACCAGGTGTTCATGCACGGCGACTATGCAAAGGATGTCGGTCATGACGGGATCAAGTTCGAAGTCGTCACCAACTCGCCGCGCAATATCGCCGCTGGACATTGGTTCGAGTGGCGCGAGAACGGCGCGTTCGGCAACACCATCGGTTTTGCCAACACGAAACTGGAACGCATCGGCTATTGCAAACCCATCCTGACCACCGACCTGGCGAACCTGTACATCGCGCCTCGCCTGCTGGTCAACGGGCGCATCGCGTCCTACCCGTCCGAGCCCGATCAGATCCCGTTGACTGATCTGGGTGCGATTGAACTGCTGAAGTAATCGTCACCGAAACCCGCGAAGGGCAACCTTCGCGGGCGTTTCAATGACTTTCGAAAACATGCTCATGAACAATTTGCGGGTTGATGCTGCACTGGTAAAGAGCTACTGCGCTTTACCAGAAATCAATGCCGCAAGCTTGACATTAAACTTTCCGTTTCCACCAACAAAGCGCTGCGCTTGAATAACACATGCCAGCGTGATCCCCCGCATTGCGACCACAGTACCGCCGCACGAATACCGGCGAGCAAAATGGCGCGCACTTTATTGGCGTTGTCCGGGTTGTTGAGATAACCGTGTTCGCCCTGCACCAATACGCGCGGGGTCAGGGTGCTGACGGTGTTTTTGTAAATATCGGCCAGATTGGCGAGCACATTTTCATGGGTTACGGGAAAGTGTTCCGATTGTTGTTTTGCCTGGCGAATACCTGCGGCGATGCGTTCCAACAGTTCCGGTTGCCGCGCCAGTTTGCGTTCCAGATGCAGCAGGGTGACGACATATTGAGTGATCTGCAACGTGTCGGCGTGCTTCTCGCTGAGCTGCCGCTTTAATGTCGACAACCCGCTGGTCACGCCGCCCAGATCGCCAAACACCGCCTCGGTGCTGGGCGCGTCGAGCTTGAAAACACTTTTGACGCTAGCTTCGAGCGCCGAGCTGTCGGTCATGCCGCGCGTTGCGATTTGATGGACCAGATACGCCGCTTGATATACGCCCGCCAGTGCAATCGTGCGGTCCCGTAACGTCTTATTCATTGTGCCCTCGAGTGATAATTCCGCCGCCCAAGCATTCGTCGCCTTGATAGAAGACGACGGATTGTCCGGGTGTTACGGCGCGTTGTGGTGCATCGAAATGCACCTGATAGGTTTCGGTATTGACATATTCAATAGTGCAAATCTGGTCGGCTTGCCGATAGCGCGTCTTCGCGGCGCAGCGCAGCGGCAGTGCCGGTGGTTCGTCGGCGATCCAGTTCAGTTGTTGGGCCGTCAGGATGCGCGAAAACAGCAGCGGGTTCCGATCGCCCTGCACGACGGTCAAGGTGTTTTGTTGTAGGTTTTTCGCCGCGACGTACCACGGCTGCTCGGTGGCATCGCGACGTCCGCCGATGTTCAAACCCTTGCGTTGGCCGAGCGTGTGGTACATCAAGCCATCGTGCCGACCAATGATATTGCCTTCCGGCGTGACGATGTTGCCGGGTTGCGCAGGTAGATAGCGACTCAGGAATTCCTTGAATTTGCGTTCGCCAATAAAACAGATTCCGGTGCTGTCTTTTTTGTCGTGCGTGCCAAAGCCTTGCGCTGCTGCGAGTGCGCGTACCGCAGGCTTGCTGAGCTCGCCGAGTGGAAACAATGCGCGTGCCAGTTGCTCCTGACGCAACGCATACAGAAAGTAACTTTGGTCCTTGTCAAGATCGAGCGCCTTGAGCAGCCGCAGGCACCCATCGCGCTGCGCCACGCGCGCATAGTGACCGGTCGCCATTTTTTCTGCGCCCAGCGCCTGCGCGTGTTCCAGAAACACTTTGAACTTGATTTCACGATTGCACAGCACGTCGGGATTCGGCGTACGTCCAGCGCGAAACTCATCCAGGCAAAAAGCAAATACCTGGTCCCAATATTCTGCCGAGAAATTGCGCGTGTGCAGGGTTACGCCCAGGCGATCACAGACGGCTTGCGCATCGGCGAGATCCTGGGTTGCGCTGCAAAACTCTGCGTCATCGTCTTCGTCCCAATTCTTCATGTACAGGGCTTGCACCGCGTAACCCTGTTGTTGCAGCAGGTAGGCGGCGACCGACGAATCCACGCCGCCCGACATGCCAATCATGATGCGCGGGTTTGCATTTACGGAGAGTTGCGGGTTCACGGGGGCAGGTGTTTTCGAGGCCAGGTTCATAAGTCACGGATAAAACGGTGAATGCGGCGGCAATTCTACCTCAAAGCCGGTTAAGCACTGGATTTAAGGTGCCGATATGCTACGAGCAGAGAACCCATCGACAGCAGCAACCAATAATGGCTGAATCTATAACTACTAAGTCCAAGCCGACCCTCGGGCAGCGACGCTATAACGTTGTGCTGACCGGTCACGTGCGCAAGGGTTTCACCCCCGAGCAAGTGAGTGTGGAGCTGGCGCGCCTAGCCAGCATCAACGCCGCGCAGGCCACGCTGCTTTTAAGTGGTTCCCCGCGCGTGGTCAAGACCAATATCGACCAAAATACCGCCACACAGTTTCAAACGCGTTTCGAAGCCATCGGTGCGCAATGTGCGATTCGGCCGGTGGCGATCGAGGGCCCGATGACATCCACGGTGAATAGCGCCGCGCAGATTCTGACCCCGCGCACGATTAAAGAAGCATTTTCCGGCGATATTCCAAGCATCTCGTTGACCATGAAATATCGTGTGGCGCTGGTTGCAGTTGCGGCGCTGATGATTTTGCTGCCGATCATTTACGCCACGTTTGTCATCGGTGTGGCGTCGGCGACGGTGTGGCACGCGCTCAATGATTGGGATTGGTTTATCCCGTCGCGCCGTTGGGGGGTGCCATTCTTATTCCTCTACGCGGCACTGTGTGTGGCGGGTGGCGTGCTTACCGTGTTCATGCTCAAACCGTTTTTTGCGCCCGCAGTGAAATCCGACCGGCCGTTGAAACTCAGCCATCAGGACGACCCATTGTTTTTCGCGTTTGTGGATCTCATCGCTCAGCGCGTGGGGGCGCCGATGCCGGTGGAAATCCATGTCGACTGCGCGGCCAATGCGTCGGCGGGTGCGCAACACGGTTTGATCGGGCTGTACTCTGGGCGTCTGGTGCTCACGGTGGGCCTGCCGCTGATCGGTGGCTTGACGGCACGCCAACTGGCCGGGGTGATCGCACACGAGCTCGGGCATTTTGCGCAGCGTTCCGGGATGACGTTCTGGTACGTGGTTAATTCTGTCAATACCTGGTTCGCGCGCACGGTGTACGACGGCGATGCCTGGGACGCCAAGCTTGACGAATGGATTGAGCGCTACAGCGACTCGCGCGGCTGGGTATTGCTGATGGCGAAAGCTGCGATCTGGCTCACGCGCAAATGCCTGCTGGTGTTTCACAAGCTCGGCGTTCTGGTCAGCCGCAGCCTGGAGCGGCAAATGGAATTTGATGCGGATCGCTACGAAGCGTGCATCGCCGGGTCGAGCGTGTTTCGCAACACCACGCTGCGCATCAAGGAACTTAACGCCGCCAGCGACGCGGTCGGCAAACGTCTGTCGTACAGCTGGGATGACGGCAAGTTATCCGACAACTTTCCCAAAATGATCATCGAGCAGTCGCGCAATTTGCCCGACCGCTATCGCGCCGCCATCACGCAGGGGCTGCAAGAGCAAAAGGCGGATTATTGGTCGACGCATCCCTCGGGCTATGCGCGCATCGCGAATGCCGAAGCGCTCGGCGCACGCGGAATTTTTTTGGTCGACGTGCCGGGTAACGCGCTGCTCGCGCGCTATGAACGCCTGTGTCGGCAAGCCAGTTTGATGCACTACCGTTACGTGTTTGACGTCGCGGTTAAAGCCGAGCAGCTCGTCAGCAGCGCTGAAGTCAACGCGCATGCGCAGCAGCGTGAGAGCGACACCGATCTATTAAAAAGCTATCTGGCCGGTCAGTATTGGCCAACGCGCTATCTGAACATTAAACGCCAGGTGGCGTATGCCGCGCCGGATCACAATGAGACGAAGCGCAGGCTTGACAATTTAGTGCAGCAGACCCGCAAGGGGATTCCCGACTATGAAAAGCTGCTATCCCAATACAAGGCAGCCTACGATCTGCGCATTCACGCGTTCGCTGCGCGCCTGCTTGCGCAGCACGGCGTCGCGTTCGATGCGGCAGCCTTCAAGCTGCGGGGAACGACGGAAAATGACGCGGCTGAGGCGTTGCAGTCCGCCGCGCAAACCACGGCCACACTCGAGCCGGAGCTGGTGAAATTTGAATCGGTGATTGCTCAGCGGCTTGCACTGGCGCTTGCCATGCGGGCGGATGCCCAGACGCAAGACGACATCAATCGCTTGCTGCAAGCACTGGCCGGTGTGGCCAAGGCGCACGAGGTTGTCATTAATCTGCATTGTTATTTTGTGGCGCTCGATTGCGGACAACAGTTACAAACTGAACCCGGCGCCGCCCCGGCGCTCGATTGGCACGACTACGCGAAATATTCGCAGCAGGAATACGCCAAATTGCTCGCGCTGGTCGGTGCAGCGCCTTACCCGTTTGAGCGCAAGGACGGCGTGCAAACCATGGCCGATTATTTGCGAAGTTATTGCGGCACACCCGAGCAGTTTTTAGAAGATGAGACGCAGTTGCTCAGGCGTGTGGAAAATGTCTGGACCTGCGTTGAGTTTTTGCACGGGCGGGTGATGGCACGTCTGGCTGCGATTGCCACTGAGATCGAAGAAAAGCTGGGCGTCGAACCGATAAAACAGAGCAAGTCTTCAGCCGCAAAAGCACTGGTTGATCCTGACGATATTCCGTTGCCGTTTTAGAGCAGTGGAATATCGACCAGCAGGTCGAGCGGAAAACGCCTCCCGGCAAGATAATCGTCCACACACCGCAACACCAACGGCGTGCGCAGTTCATGCACGCGTTGAAGCAACTCGGCGTGATCCAGCCACAACGCGCACCGAATCCCCGTATCGAGCGGGCGCTGAGCGTCATGCGTCAGAGCGCGACCATAAAAACACACGCGCACGTACGCCTTGCCTTCGCGCTCGCTGGTCCAGCGATAGATCCCCACCAAGCCCAACGGTTCAACTGTCCAGCCGGTTTCTTCGAGCGTTTCGCGTATCGCTGCATTCACTAGCGATTCGCCCGCCTCTAAGCGACCGGCGGGTTGATTGACGACGATCCTGGACTTGACAGTTTCTTCCACAAACAGAAACGCGCCGTCGCGTTCAATCACGGTGGCGACGGAGATAATGGGCGGCGATGGCATGCGCTGAACTTTAGCCGACCGCTAGAAACAGGTCGAGCGATCTCCGCTGTGGCGGGTCGGTGGGTTATGCCGCAACGCAGGTTGCCTAAGCGCGTTGGGTTGCCTATAATTCACGCACTCCGAAAAGGGTGCACCAAAGTGGTTGGTTCGCGGGATGGCGGACATGCAGAAGGATGGCTATACTTGCCGTCGTTCGTGGGTTGGGAAGTCGAATGGGCCGTTGGCCCATTTTTTATTTACTGGTTGGGAAAATGCGGGCAGCGTCGCGTGAGTTACAGAAATTAGTCGAGTCCGTGGCATCTGCCTTGGGCTACGAGTTGGTGGGCATGGAGCATTTGTCGCGTGCCGGGTCAGCGCTGATTCGAATTTATATTGATCAGCCTGCCGGAATCACGCTCGATGACTGCGAAAAAGTCAGCCATCAAGTGAGTGGTGTATTTGAAGTTGAGGACCCGATTACCGGTCCCTACACGCTGGAAGTGTCGTCGCCGGGTTTGGATCGGCCGTTATTTAACGCTGCGCATTTTGCGCGTTTTATCGGTCGTGACGCACGGGTGCGGTTGCATGCGCCGGTGGAGAATCGCCGTAATTTTCGCGGCACGATCCTGGGTGTGAATGGCGAAGAAGTACGCATGGTGGTGGACGGTGTGGAGTTTGCGTTGCAAGTCAGCGACGTTGAAACCGCGAATTTGGTGCCTGATTTATAACGATGTCGTGGGCCGCTTAAGAGTGAGAGGCTGGAGCTATGAATAAAGAAATCTTGATGGTCGTGGATGCAGTGTCCAACGAAAAGGGCGTGGACAAAGACGTCATTTTCGAGGCGCTTGAAGCGGCATTGGCGATGGCAACCAAAAAGAAATACACCGACGATATCGACGTGCGCGTCGCTGTGGATCGCGAATCGGGCGACAGCTTGACATTTCGGCGCTGGAAAGTGATCGCTGACGATGCAGCGATGGAAACTCCCGACCGTGAAGTTCGCTTGATGGACGGGCTGGATCAGAATCCCGACGTTCAGGTGGGCGAGTACGTTGAAGAGCCGATGGAATCGGTTCCGTTCGGTCGCATCGCCGCGCAAACCGCCAAGCAGGTAATCGTGCAGAAAGTGCGCGAAGCGGAACGCGAGCAGGTGGTAACCGCATATCAGGAACGCAAAGGTGAATTGCTCACCGGTGTGGTCAAGCGCCTAGACAAGGGCAATATTATTCTGGATCTTGGTGGCAACGTTGAAGCCTTGGTCACGCGCGACGAATTGATTCCGCGCGAAGCGGTGCGACCGGGTGACCGGTTGCGCGGTTGGCTGAAAGATGTGCGACACGAAGTGCGTGGACCGCAGTTGTTTGTCAGTCGCACTGCGCCGCAGTTTTTGATTGAACTGTTCAAGCTCGAGGTGCCGGAGGTTGGCGAAGGCATGATCGAGATCATGGGCGCGGCCCGCGACCCCGGCGCGCGCGCCAAGATCGCCGTGCGTTCCAACGACGCGCGGATTGATCCGGTCGGTGCCTGCGTCGGCATGCGCGGTTCACGCGTGCGGGCGATTTCAAATGAGCTGGCGGGCGAACGTGTTGACATTATTTTGTGGAACGAAAATCCGGCGCAATACGTCATCAACGCGATGGCGCCTGCGGAAGTCGCGTCCATATTGGTGGACGAAGAAGCCCACAGCATGGACATCGCCGTGGAAGACGCAACCTTGTCGCAGGCGATTGGTCGCGCCGGACAGAATGTGCGTCTGGCCAGCGAGCTGACCGGTTGGGAACTGAACGTCATGGATAAATCGTCGGCGTCCAAGAAAGGTGAGCAGGAAACCGAAGGCGCCAAGAAACTGTTCATGGAACAGCTGGGCGTGGATGAGGAAGTCGCCAGCATTTTGGTGCAGGAAGGATTTTCCACCATCGAAGAAATCGCCTACGTACCGGTGCAAGAGATGCTCGACATCGAAGAATTCGATGAACAAATTGTCGAAGAATTACGTAATCGCGCCAAAGATTTTATTGTTACCCGCGCTATTGCCCAGCAAGAACGTGGTGGTAACGCAGGACCGGCGCAAGACCTGCTGGCGATGGAAGGCATGGACCAAAAGTTGGCGACCGCTTTGGCAGGCAAGGGCGTGCGCACGATGGAAGATCTGGCTGAACAGTCGGTTGATGAGTTGTCCGACATTGACGGTCTGGACGCGGAACGTGCCGCGCAACTGATCATGCGCGCGCGTGAACCCTGGTTTGCCGCGCAATCGCAGTAATAGTTAATTTGGAGTCAAAGGCACTATGTCAGATGTAACCGTTCGGCAGTTTGCAAGTGACGTCGGCATTCCCGTGGAGCGGCTGCTGTCGCAGCTCCATGACGTGGGTGTAACGCTCAAGGACGCCGACGAAAAAATCAGCGTCGACGACAAAATGCGCTTGCTGGATCACTTGAGCAGCAAGCGTGGACCCAGCGAGACAACGAATGCCGCTGAGCCGAAAAAAATTACGCTCAAGCGCCGCACCGTGACTGAGCTGCGCCAAACCTCCGGTCAAGGTCCGAGCAAGACCACCAAGGCCGTGAGCGTCGAAGTACGCAAGCAGCGCACCTATGTAAAACGCAGCGTAATTACCGAAGAAGTGCAACAGGCGGCCGAGCAAAAGGCGGCGGACGAACTGAGCAAGCTGACGGTCGAGCAGAAGGCCGAGATCGCGTTGCGCGAACAAACCGAACGCAAGCGCGTAGAAGACGAAGCGCTCAAGGTCGAAGAGGCACGCAAAGCCGAAGAAGCACGGAAAGCCGAAGAAGTCCGCAAGGCGGCGGAAGAAGTGCGTCGCGCGGCCGAGCCGCGCAAGCCGGTGCCGGTGGTTGACGAAAGCGAAGAAGGCCGTAAAAAGCGTGCCGGTGAAAAGCCCGGTGCTGCAAAAACGAAGAAAGAAGGCAAGCGCGTCAAGGTGGACCAGGAAGTGTTGCAGGAGCCTGCCGAGCGCGAAGAGCTGCATATTACGGCAGAAAAATCCTCGCTGCGTCGCAAGAAAAAAACCCGCTCCTCCGGTACCGTTGCCCCGCGTGCGCCACAACATAGTTTTGAAATGCCGACGGGCCCCGTGGTGCGCGCCGTTGGGATTCCTGAAACCATCACGGTGGCTGATCTCGCACAAAAAATGTCGGTGAAAGCTGCCGAAGTCATCAAGACCATGATGACCATGGGTACCATGGTCACAATTAATCAAGTCCTGGATCAGGCGACCGCCGCCGTGGTGGTGGAAGAAATGGGCCACGAAGTGAAATTATTGCGCGACGATGCGATGGAAGAAGTGCTGGATCGAGCCAAAACCGCCGAAGGCGAACAAGTGTCACGTGCCCCCGTGGTCACCATCATGGGCCACGTTGATCACGGCAAGACGACCCTGCTCGACTACATTCGCCGCACCAAAATTGCGGAAGGCGAAGCTGGGGGCATTACTCAACATATTGGCGCGTATCACGTTGAAACTGAGAAAGGCAACATCACGTTTTTAGATACGCCCGGCCATGCAGCGTTTACCGCAATGCGTTCGCGCGGCGCGAAGGCGACGGATATCGTGGTGCTGGTGGTCGCCGCCGATGACGGCGTGATGCCGCAAACCAAAGAAGCAATTCAGCATGCACGTGCTGCCGGTGTGCCGCTGGTCGTTGCTGTGAATAAAATCGACAAGGCCGAAGCCAATCCTGACCGTGTGCGCCAGGAGTTGACACAAGAACAAGTCATCCCGGAAGACTGGGGCGGTGACACCATGTTCGTCAGCTTGTCGGCCAAAACCGGCCAAGGTGTCGACGCATTGCTGGACGCGATTCTGTTGCAGTCTGAAGTTATGGAGTTGAGTTCCGTCCTAGACGGCCCGGCCCACGGTGTAGTGATCGAGTCGCGGTTAGATAAAGGCCGCGGCCCGGTGGCGACGGTGCTGGTGCAGGCAGGCACGTTGCGCAAAGGCGATATGATTCTGTCCGGTCATGAATACGGACGCGTGCGTGCGATGTTGGATGAGTTAGGCCGCTCGATCGATGAAGCCGGTCCATCCACTCCAGTGGAGTTGCTGGGTCTGTCTGGCGTGCCCAAAGCGGGCGACGATGTGGTGGTGGTCGCCGACGAACGCAAGGCGCGCGAAGTCGCGTTGTTCCGGCAGGGCAAGTTCCGTGATGTCAAGATGGCGAACCAGCAGCAAACCAAGCTGGAAGATGTGTTCTCGAATCTGGATGAGGGCAAGTTGCGCACACTTAATCTGGTGGTGAAAGCCGACGTACATGGTTCAGTCGAGGCGATCTGCCATGCCCTGATCGCGCTGGCCACCGATGAAGTAAAAGTCAAGATCGTCACCAGCGGCGTCGGTGGTATCACCGAGTCTGATGTGAATCTGGCCGTTGCGTCGAATGCCGTCGTGATCGGCTTCAATGTGCGTGCCGATTCCACCGCCAAGCGTCTGATCGACGAAGCGGGTGTTGACTTGCATTACTACAGCATCATTTACGAAGTGATCGACGAAGTGAAGCGCTCGCTGTCGGGCATGCTGGCACCGGAATACAAAGAGCAGATCATTGGCCTGGCGGAAGTGCGTCAGGTATTCAATTCGCCCAAGCTGGGGTTGATTGCCGGTTGCATGGTGATGGACGGCGTGATCAAACGCAGCAGTCCGATCCGTGTGTTGCGTAACAATGTGGTGGTGTTCGAAGGCGAGCTGGAATCGTTGCGCCGCTTCAAGGACGATGTCAACGAAGTGCGTATGGGCACCGAATGCGGTATCGGCGTGAAGAAGTACGACGACGTGATTGCAGGCGATCAAATCGAAGTCTACGAACGCGTTAAAGTCGCACGCAAGCTGTAGCTGTTATGAAAAAAGATGGTAGCCGTATACGGCGCGTGGAAGATCAGTTGCAGCGCGAACTGGCGCAGCTGATTCAGCGCGGATTGAAAGATCCGCGCCTGGGCATGATCACGGTCACCGCCGTCGAAGTCACCAAAGAGATGGAACATGCCATTGTGTTCGTCACTGAACTGGGTGGCGATGAGCAATCCCATAAAGAGTCGGTAAAAATTCTCAACGGTGCGGCCGGGTTTCTACGTCGTGAAGTGGGCCGGGGCTTGACACTTCGTCATGTCCCTGAAATTCGCTTTAAATATGATATCTCCGTGGAATCCGGTATCCGTCTGACAAACCTGATTAATGCTGCACGCGCCGCCGATGACCAGCGCCAGATTGATGTGCCCGCCGAAGCACCGGACGAGAAATCGTGAGCGCCGCAAGTGTAGTGAGTCCTATTTGATGGAATTTAAAATGCTGCATCCCATGTTGTGGCGCGACGCGCAGTGCTCCTTCCCCCTGCCAGGGGGAAGGCTGGGATGGGGGTGTTCATTCGTACCAAGCCTTTATAATACCCACCCCCATCCTAACCTTCCCCCTTGCAGGGGGAAGGACTTCCGTCTCACCAAATCCATGTCTTTTTTTTCTGCTTCAATAAACTCCAAATAACGTGACTCACTCCGCAAGCAAGAAAGGCCGCAACATCCACGGCGTGCTGCTATTGGACAAGCCCGCTGGCATGACGTCTAACGGCGCGTTGCAAATCGTCAAACGGTTATTCAAAGCCCGTAAAGCCGGGCACACCGGCAGCCTCGACCCGCTGGCCACCGGCGTATTGCCGCTGTGTCTGGGTGAGGCGACCAAGATATCCGGCTTTTTGCTCGATGCCACCAAGGGTTATCGCTCGGTATTCAAGCTCGGCGTGCGTACCAACTCCGGTGATGCGGACGGCGCCGTAATCGAAACTCATCCGGTTGACGCGCTGAGTCTTGATACAGTGAATGCCGTGCTGGCGCGCTTCGTCGGCGATATCGTGCAGATCCCGCCCATGCACTCCGCCATCAAGCAAAACGGCGTGC
>JANMQQ010000052.1:0-15041 GCA_031370545.1 Gammaproteobacteria bacterium | reverse complement strand
TCCTGCTTGAACATCAGCACGCAGGACGGCACCGGCGCGATAATGTCATAACCGGCGTCGACCATTTTTGCCAGCATTGGGATGTTGGCTTCTTTGGAACGCTTGACCGCTTCGAGATCGCCTAATTCCAGTTTCGGCATTCCGCAGCATTGCTCTTTGGTTACCAGCGTGACCGAAATACCGTTGTGTTCGAAGACAGCGATCAAATCTTCGCCGATGTGTGGCTCGTTGTAATTGCCGTAACAGGTTGCGAATAGCGCGACCTGGCCGCGTGTCTGCTCGGTGGGTTCAGGCGTCATCGCGGGAGCAACGCGACGCGTAACGCGCTTGCGTAATGTGTCGCTGTGATACTCCGGAAGGATTGCATCCGGATGCACACCCAATACCGCCGAAGTCACTTCGCGCAACGCGGGATTCTTGTTTGCGGCATTAACGACCTGCACCACCACTGGAATTCCGGCGAGCTTGCCTACGGTGTCGGTGCTTGACAATATCTTGTCGCGCACGCGCGTCTCGCCCTTTCTAAAATTTACTGCTTTGGCGCGCAGCATCAAATGCGGAAAATCCACGTTCCATACGTGTGGTGGCACGTATGGACATTTGGTCATGTAACACAGGTCACACAGATAACATTGATCCACGACCTTCATGTAATCGGCTTTTTTCACACCGTCGACTTCCAGCGTCGGCGACGCATCAATCAAATCGAACAGCGTAGGAAACGCGTTACACAAACTCACACAACGTCGACAGCCATGACAAATGTCGTATACGCGTTCGAGCTCTTTGTTTAACGCAGCTTCGCTATAAAACTCGATGTTGTTCCAATCGAGCGCGTGACGGGTTGGAGCTTGCAAATTGCCTTCCCGCATCGGGCCAGTGGGCACAGACATGACCAGGGATCCTGAATTGACTTTTCGAAAGGAAGGGGGCTGAGGTGTTCAGCCCCCGGGTAACAAACAATTTACTTACCCAACGTATCCAGCGCTTTCTGGAAACGATTGGCATGCGAACGCTCGGCCTTGGCGAGCGTTTCAAACCAATCGGCGATTTCGTTAAAGCCTTCGTTGCGCGCGATCTTGACCATGCCCGGATACATATCGGTGTATTCGTGGGTCTCGCCCGCAATGGCGGCCTTCAAGTTGTTCGACGTCAGACCAATCGGCAGACCGGTGGCCGGATCGCCGACCTCTTCGAGATATTCCAGATGCCCGTGCGCATGGCCGGTTTCACCTTCGGCGGTGGAACGAAAAACCGCCGAGACGTCGTTAAAACCTTCCACGTCCGCCTTCGCTGCGAAGTACAAATAACGACGATTCGCTTGCGACTCGCCCGCGAACGCGTCCTTCAAATTCTTTTCTGTTTGACTGCCTTTGAGTTGCATGGGAAACGACCTCCGTTATGAATCGTTGACGCGTTATGTCTAAATGGTTGGCCGATTTAGAATTTGTCTAAACCAGTGTGGCCAAGTTATATTAAACGCCGTTGTCATGTCAATCGGATGTCCGCAAAGCTGCGAATTGACGTGGAGCAAATTAACGCGCGACAAAGAGTTTGTTGACCCTGGTTTTTTGCATCGAGTATCGTGATCGCCCTGCTCACCTTGGAAATCGCCGTGGCCAAAAAAACTAAAACACCCGACTTTGAATCGGCACTGCACGAGCTGGAAAGCATTGTCGAACGCATGGAGAAAGGTGAACTCACACTCGAGGAGTCGCTGCAGCAATTTGAGCGCGGCGTATTGCTCACCCGCACCTGCCAGCAATCGCTGCAAGACGCGGAGCAAAAAGTACAAATTCTGCTCAAGAAAGACGGCCGCTCAGCGCCGGTCGAATTTGCGGCCGACGACACTCCTGACAATTTGAAAGACTAAAAGGCCCCCGCGTGACCCTGCACAGCTTGTTAACGCCCTACCTCGTGCGCGTGGAATCCGCGTTGGCGCATTGGATTCCTGAAGCAACCAAGCCGCCGCAGCGCCTGCATGAAGCCATGCGTTATTCGGTGCTGGAAGGCGGAAAGCGTATCCGCCCGTGCCTGGTGTATACAACCGGCCATGCGCTGGGAGTGCCACTCGTACAGCTCGATGGACCGGCATGCGCGGTTGAGCTGATCCACGTCTATTCATTAATTCACGACGACTTACCCGCGATGGACGACGACGATCTGCGCCGCGGCAAACTCACCTGTCATAAAGAATTTGACGAAGCGACCGCAGTGCTCGCCGGCGATGCATTGCAGTCGTTGGCGTTTTACGTGCTCGCGCACGACCCGCACATGCTCAATGACCTGCATGCGCGTCTGGCGATGGTGGAAACGTTGGCACTGGCCAGCGGCTCGCGCGGCATGGCGGGTGGACAGGCCCTCGACATCCTCGCCGAGGGTCAGGAGTTGAATTTATTCGAGCTGGAAAATGTGCACATCCACAAAACCGGCGCGCTGATTCGCGCCAGCGTGCGACTCGCCACGCTCTGCAAGCCAGGTCTTGATGAATCGGTGTGCACCGCCCTCGACCACTACGCTAAATGCATCGGCCTCGCCTTCCAGATTCAGGACGATATTCTCGACGTCGAGGGTGAAACGGAAGTCCTGGGGAAACGCCAAGGCGCGGACCAAGCGCGGAATAAGCCAACCTACCCTGCAATCCTAGGTATGGATGAAGCCAAAGCACGCGCACGCGAATTGGTCGATCAAGCCTTGACGAGCTTGCAGCCGCTCGGGGCACACGCTGACGAATTACGCGCGATTGCCCACTACGTCGTTGAACGTATTCGGTAAGGCGTCAGGGCTCGGTATTTTCCCAATCGTCGTGTCGCAGTCGCCGCTCCAGCCGATAGTTGGTAATTTCTAACTGGATGCCGTCGGGGTCCGATAAAAACACCGCGAAGTAGTCAGGCGCATACTCCGGGTACCGCTTGGGCTGGCTCACCGGAATGTTATGTTCATTCAGCATTTCAGCCGCGTCATTTACATCAGCTGCATTTTCCACTCGCAAACAGAAATGGTGCAGCCCTGGCAGGTACGGGTCATGCAAATTCACCGATCGTGCAGGTCGCAACACGTACCCGAAGTGCCGGTTGTAATATTGAATGTGCTGCTCACCGCCGAGCACAAATTGGTTTTTGCGGAAGCCGAGAATCTTCATCACGATGTCATAGAATTTCTCTGAGCGCTCCAGGTTCGAAACCGTGATGTAGATGTGGTCGATACCGATAATTTCAGGCATGGTTTTTCCGCGATACTTTTCTTAGCGCAAACACGCTCCAAATTGTGGCTGCAACCATCGCCGCCAAGCCGAGATAAACCAGCACTTCGATGTAGTAGATCCAAAGGCTACCAAAAATAAGCAGCAAACTTAGCCCGGCGAGTAGCGTGATCCACACGACATGATGACGACGCAACGCGAGCAGATGTCCGATAAACGCGAGGACCAGAAAGCCTTGCGCAGCAGCAGCAAACCAACCTTCCAGCGGGGCAAGCGTACCCAGCCCCAGGAGTGCACCAATGACCGCAAGCTTCGGGAAACACACCGGACAAAGCATCGCAGCCAGGATGGCACCTACGGTTCCAGATTTTTCCAGTTGAGGTTTCATGTGTCCTTAACGGTATAGCCTAGTTTTTGAATTCAGATAGTACAAAACTTTAAGCCGAACAATTTCAGTGCCGCAACCGAAGTCCCTCCGGCCTAGCAGGTTGGCTTGCATCACCTGGTGCAAACCGTCATGATTCCTGCCTTCCCGTAGGATGTTTTCCAGCACGCCATGCCTGATCGCCAGCATTTTCCGTTCCTTGACACCATCGACACGCCGGGCGATCTGCGTGGGTTGACACTCGATCAGTTGCCGGAGCTGGCGGACGAGCTGCGCAGTTTTCTGATTCAAACCGTGGGCAAAACCGGTGGCCATCTGGCGGCGGGTCTGGGCACGGTAGAACTTACGGTCGCCCTGCATTACGTGTTCAACACACCGAACGACCGGCTGGTGTGGGACGTCGGCCATCAAACCTATCCGCATAAAATACTCACGGGCCGCAAACATCGCATGGCCAGCATTCGGCAATCGGGAGGCTTGGCCGGTTTTCCGAGCCGCAGCGAAAGCGATTACGACACGTTTGGTGTGGGCCACTCAAGCACGTCAATCAGCGCGGCTTTGGGCATGGCGATTGCGGCACAAAAACAAGGCGCGGATCGCCACATCGCCGCCATCATCGGCGATGGTGCGATGACCGCAGGCATGGCGTTTGAAGCACTGAATCACGCCGGTGATCTCGATGCAAACTTGCTGGTGGTACTCAACGACAATGACATGTCGATTTCGCCTAATGTCGGCGGCATGTCAAATTACCTTGCCCGCATTCTGTCCGGTCGTCTGTATTCAACCGTGCGTGAAGGCAGCAAGAAAGTGCTGGGGGCAATGCCCTCGGTGTGGGAGCTGGCACGGCGCGCCGAGGAACATATGAAGGGCATGGTGATACCTGGCACCTTGTTCGAAGAGCTCGGTTTCAACTACATCGGCCCCATCGACGGCCATGACCTGCCCACGCTGGTGGCAACGCTGCGCAATCTGTATGTGCTCAAGGGCCCGCAGTTTCTGCACGTGGTCACCAAAAAAGGTAAAGGTTACGCCCCCGCCGAAGCCAATCCCTGCGCCTACCACGGCGTGAGCGCATTCGATCCGCGCACCGGGCAGTTACCGGGCAGCACCGGTGGTCCGACATACACACAGGTGTTCGGCGACTGGATCTGCGACATGGCGGCACAAGACCAGCGCCTGATCGGCATCACTCCGGCGATGCGCGAAGGCTCCGGCATGGTGGAATTTTCGCGGCGGTTTCCCGACCAATATTTCGACGTCGGCATTGCCGAGCAACACAGCGTGACACTCGCCGCTGGTTTGGCCTGTGAGGGCATGCGCCCGGTGGTGGCGATCTACTCGACATTTTTGCAGCGCGGCTACGACCAGTTGATCCACGACGTTGCGGTGCAAAATCTGCCGGTGTTGTTCGCCATCGACCGCGCCGGATTGGTCGGCCCCGACGGCCCGACACATGCGGGCAGTTTCGATTTGAGCTATCTACGCTGCATCCCGAACTTGATGGTGATGGCACCCGCCGACGAAAACGAATGCCGTCAAATGTTGTATACCGGATTTCTCCACAATGGCCCCAGCGCCGTGCGTTATCCGCGCGGCGCCGGACCCGGTGTCAAGACCCTGCACGTCATGGAAGCGTTACCAGTGGGTAAAGCAGAACTGCGGCGCAGCGGCCGCAAAATTGCGCTGTTGGCATTTGGCAGCATGGTGGCTCCGGCTATGGAAGCTGCACTCATCCTCGACGCCACCGTGATTAACATGCGCTTCGTCAAACCGCTGGATGAGCACACGCTGTTACGCATGGCGGCCACGCATGACGTGCTGGTCACCTTGGAAGAAAATTCCGTACTGGGCGGCGCTGGCAGCGCCGTCAACGAATTCCTGGCAGCACAAAAAATTACCCTGCCGATCCTCAATCTGGGCCTGCCTGATCGCTTTGTCTCTCACGGCAAACGCGAGCACCTGCTCGCCGAATGTGGGCTCACCTGCGATGGTATAATCTCAGCCGTTCGAAGTTTCACCAGCTCCGGGCTTGTGAAAATCAGCCATTCCAAGTAATCTCCTACCTCTGTAGTCAAGTATTTATGGCAGCGAAATATTCATTAAAAATCGTCACTGATTTTGCAGCCGCGCATTTGTTGCGCGACTACCCGGGCGTATGTAATCAACTCCATGGCCACAACTGGAAAGTGGAAGTTGAAGTGACGTCGACCCAGCTGGACAACGTCGGCATGGGCGTGGATTTCAAAGTACTCAAAGAGGCGACGCGCGCCGAACTGGCACGGCTAGATCACCGCCACCTGAATGAAATTCCACCCTTCGATACGGTGAACCCGACAGCGGAAAACATCTCTGCTTATTTATTCCAGCGCCTGGGTGCGCGCTTGAACGGCGCCACTCATCGCGTCACCGCCATCACGCTGTGGGAAACCGAACGTGCCTGCGTACGTTACACCGAGGACTAAAGTCATGACCAAGACACGCACACAACCGATTGCCGACGTGCAAGGCAGCAAAGACACCCGCAATATTCCCATCGACAAGGTCGGCATCAAGGATATCCGCCACCCGGTGCGGGTGCGTGATCGTAGTGCGGGCGACCAGCACACCATTGCCAACTTCAACATGTATGTGAACCTGCCGCATAATTTCAAAGGCACGCACATGTCGCGCTTCGTGGAAATTCTCAACAAACACGAACGCGAGATTTCCGTGCATTCGTTTAAAGACATGGTGCAGGAAATGACCGTGTTGCTGGAAGCCGAGTCCGGGCACGTTGAAATGAAATTCCCCTACTTCGTCATGAAGCAGGCACCGGTCTCGAAGGTAAAAAGTTTGCTGGATTACGACGTCACCTTTATCGGTGAATCCAACCACGGCGAACCCAGTTTATGGATCAAGGTCGTCGTGCCGGTGACCAGCCTGTGCCCGTGCTCCAAGCAAATCTCTGACTACGGCGCGCACAACCAGCGCTCGCACGTCACCATCAAAGTGCGCACCACCGAATTCGTGTGGATCGAAGAGTTGATCGACATCGTGGAGCAGGAAGCGTCGTGTCAGTTGTACGGCCTACTCAAACGCCCGGATGAAAAGTTCGTCACCGAAGCGGCCTATAACAATCCGAAATTTGTCGAAGACATGGTGCGGGACATCGCGCAGCGCTGTAACGCCGATGCACGCATTGCCGCTTATGTGGTGGAATCAGAAAATTTTGAATCCATCCATAATCACTCCGCCTACGCGATGATCGAAAAAAACAAGACGCGCTAAATCTCAGGGTGGCGGCACATTGAGCAACAGCCAATAAATGCCGAGCTGGCGCACCGCTTCCTGAAATTCCCCGAAATCCACCGGCTTGCGGATATAACTACTGGCGCCGTTGTCGTAACTGGCGGCAATGTCAGTTTGTTCAGCCGAGGTGGTGAGCACCACCACCGGCAAGCGCCGGGTGTTGGGATTACCACGAATCTGCTTTAACACTTCAACTCCATCCAGACGCGGTAATTTCAAATCCAGCAATATCACCTGCGGTAACAGTTGCGGGTCACGACCCGCATGAGGACCCGTGCAAAATAGGTAATCCAGCGCTTCAACGCCATCTTCTGCAATGACCACTTCGTTGACGATATTGTTTTTGCGCAACGCGCGTAGGGTCAGATCGCGGTCATCAGGGTTGTCTTCCACCAACAGAATAATTTTGTCCTTCATATCAATCCCCGGCAGTGGCCTGTTAGATCCTTCCGGCGCTAAGCATAGACCTGGCACAGAAATTTTCTACCGATTTTTTGTTTCACTGCGGCTCGATTGTGCCGGGCAATCCGGATTATGCTGCGTGGCATGGCGCGCATCTTGATCATTGAAGACAACCCCTGGAACATGCAGCTTGCCCAAATGCTGTTGCTACGGGCCGGATATGAAGTATTGCAGGCGACTGATGCAGCGGAAGGACTGGCACTGGCGCGCAGCGCGCTTCCACAATTGATTTTGATGGACCTGAATCTTCCGGGCATGGACGGCTTCGCGGCGACGCAGCTGCTAAAACAAGACGCGGCCACCAGCGGGATAAAAATTTATGCCTATACGCCACTCTTTGCGGAACTCGACGAGCCGGAACAATTCGTCAAGATCCACTCCGCTGGCTGCGACGGAGTCATCCCAAAAAACTCCAGCCACGGAGAATTTATAACCGCAATAACACGGGCATTGGCAACCCCAGTGCCTTCGCTATAGAGTTTCGTACGGTCATACACTGGGCTCGCGCGGCAACAACGTAAAGTAAAATACCGCGCCCTTCTCCACTTCGGCTTCGGCCCAGATGCGCCCACCATGGCGATGGATCACACGCGCTGCGGTGGCCAGACCTACACCCGTGCCTGGAAAGTCTTCAATCTTATGCAAGCGTTGAAACGCGCCGAACAACTTGCTTGCGTATTTTTTGTCGAAACCTGCTCCATCGTCGCGGACGAAGTAAATTCGTTCACCGGAATGAACGCTCGTACCGAACTCAATGCGCGCCGCAGTGTGTTTCGACGTATATTTCCAGGCATTGCTCAGCAAGTTGTCGAACACGATGCGCAGCAAGCGCGCGTCGCCTTCGCCATGCACGCCCAGCGCGATGACAACATCCAAAGCGCGTTGTGGGTCGCGTCGGGTGAGTTCAACAACAATATCCTGCACCAGGGCGCTTAAATCCACGTCCTGGCGCTTCATCTCCTGACGCGAGACCCGCGACAGGTTTAATAGATCGTCGATCAATACCCCCATGCGCTGGGTCGCAGCACGCACCCGTTCAAGGTAACTCTGACCGGTGCTATCAAGCAGCGGCGCATGATCTTCCATCAACGCTTGCGAAAATCCGTCGATAGCTCGCAATGGCGCACGCAAATCGTGCGACACAGAATATGCAAACGCTTCCAGCTCCCCATTTGCCGCTTCCAATTGCACGGTCCGTTCGCGCACCCGTTGTTCAAGCTGGGTATTGAGCACGCGGATATGCTCTTCAGCCTGCTTGCGCGCGCTGATATCCATGCCGAACGTAAAAACTCCGTCAACATTGCCATTAAAATCAATATCTGGCACCAGCGTCACCAGGCCATAACTGGGATCTCCTGAGGGCAGCAGAGCTTTATTCTCAAAACTGACCTGTTCGCCGAGCAGTGCGCGTTTGAAATAGGGTTCGGCATTTTTGAATATAGCGCTGCCAACAACCTCGGGAATTTTTTTCCCTATTATCGCCACAGGTGACAAACCAAAAATCCACTCATAACCAATACTGGCGAAGCGGTAGCGTAGATCGCGGTCCACGTGTGATACCAGGCCGGGAAAATTATTGGCAATGGTCAGCAATTGCTGTTCGCGATTACGCAGCATTTCTTCGGTGAGTTTGCGCTGAGTAATATCCGACGAAATTCCACCCGTGGCGTACACCAACCCGGACTCATCAAATAACGGAAATTTCACCGAGAGGTAACTGTGCGGCCCATCCTGCAATGACACAGTTTCTTCAAATTGCAGCGCCGATTTTTGCTCGATCACCATCAGGTCATTGGCGCGCACCACATCGGCAACAGGTTCGGGTAACAACTCGTGGTTGGATTTGCCGATGACCTGCGCGCCGCTTAATTCGAACAACCGTTCGAACTCGCGATTGACGAACATGAATCGTCCGTCGACATTCTTTACGTAAATCACCGCCGGAGAATGGTCCGTAATTGCCCTAAGCAACGCCTGGTTTTGTTCCAGTGTGAGCAGGCTTTGCTTGACCGCGCGCGCCATGGTGTTGAAGGCGCGCGCGGTATCCGCGACCTCGTCTCGTCCATCTTCAGGTAGCAGGGTGGTGTGATCGCCCTCCTGCATGGCACGCGCGGCATCTGACAACATGCGCAAATGCCGCGTTAACAAATAGCCCAACAAGGCCAGCAACCCAAACGTTACAACCACCTCCGCTGCCGCGATGGCAATACCCTGCCAACGTAACTGATCGACGGTAATATCCAGCAAACTGACATTGACGCCGTAACGCACCCGGCCGATAACGTCTCCGCCAATTTTAACGTCAAGATCCTGATCCAGAATTTCATCTGCATGGCGCAGCGTTGCGTCTGGTATATCACTTTCAGGTACCGGACCTCGACTACTGACGAGGCGATTCAATACATCGCGCACCTCGACGTAAACGAGGGACTCGCGGTGCACGATTTTTTCCAGCAATTCTTCCAGTGTGGCGTAGTCGCGCGCCGCCAGTGCGGGCGCAATGCTGGCGTTGAGCAATGGGACTAACATCTGAGCGCGAGTTTCAAATCCCCGCGTCAGCGCCTGATCAGCGATACGGGTACTGTTCCATACCAGTGCGCCGAGCATGACAATTTCAACCAGCGTGCTGGCCAGCACCAGTTTGAAACGCAACGAACGAACGCCGTAGCGCTTGCGTTCGATCATTTCAAACATTCCTTCAGAATCAGTAGAAACGGCTGTAGCGTATCCATATCATCCTGGGTGATGGGCAGGATGCCCTGATTGCCGGTGCGATCAAAAAATTCCTTTCCTGGGCCATCGGGGGTAAAGGCCAGCACCGCTTGGGTCAAGCTGCGGAACTCAGCCTCCGAAAGCTTGGGACTGGCCATGACCATCACCTGCGGAACCTTGGGGGCCACGATCAATACACGCAAGTGATCACGCACCGACGCGGGCATACGATCCAGCACAACACCCGAGGTGAGCGCCGCATCAGCGTCCTGCTCCACCACGCGCATTAACACATTATTGTGCGACAGCGCTTCCTGCAATTCATAGTCACGTCCTGACTCCAATCCGTGCGCGCGCAGGATTTGCTCGCCTTGTATTGAAGCCAGCGCCAGTTTGCTCGGGCGGGCTACGCGTCGGCCGCGCAAGTCTTCGACCACCCTGGCCGGGTCATTGTTGCGAACGAAGATCGCAGCATCCAGGTTGCGCGTCATGCGCGCCACACGCCGATAGCCGCTTTCTTGCTCCGCGAGTAACGCGAAGTGCGGCGCGGTCACGTAAATGTCGTAATCCAGGTTTCTGGCGCGCTCGATATAAATCGAAAAATCGGGCGCTGTGGACATGACCACGGTGCGGCCGAGTTTTTGTTCCAGGTAATTTTTCATCGGCGAGAAAAAGCGGAACAGCTGCTCGGCACTGAGATAAGGCAGGATGCCCATTTGCAACGGCGCCTCCCCCGTAGTCGGGGGCGCCGTCATGCCACACACCGGCACCAGCAGCACGGCCGCAAGGAGCGCGACTTGATATTTTCTTTGCGGGGTCAACAACGGATGCACGGCAAACATCCCTCCCACTGATGGCTCATACGGCGAAAACAAATTGGATCAGCTGGGTTTGACTCAACCAGGTCGATTCAAACTGCCAGGGGGCTACCGGAATGAAACTTAAAATGTCATGCCTGGCGGCACGCGCCCCTTCATCGCGCGCATCATACGCGCAAGCCCACCGCCACCCATCTTCTTCATCATCTTCTGCATCTGCGTGAATTGCTTGAGCAAGCGGTTGACGTCTTGGACTTGAGTCCCGGACCCCTGCGCGATGCGACGCTTGCGCGAACCATTGATAACGTCGGGGTGACGGCGTTCTTGTGTGGTCATGGAGCCAATGATTGACTCCAGGCGTTTAAGCTCTTTGTCATTGAACTGGCTTTTGGCCGCTTCCGGGATCTGACTCATGCCCGGCAGTTTATCCATCATGCTCGACAGGCCACCCATCGAACGCATCTGCTGCAACTGGTCGCGGTAGTCATCCAGATTCAAGCCCTTGCCCTTGTGCATTTTCTGCACGAGCTTGTCGGCTTTTTCCTTGTCAACACCGCGCTCCACCTGCTCCACCAGACTGAGCACGTCGCCCATGCCCAAAATGCGCGATGCGATGCGGTCGGGATAAAACGGTTCGAGCGCACCGGTCTTTTCGCCGATGCCCATGAATTTGATCGGCTTGCCGGTGATGTGACGCACCGACAGCGCCGCGCCACCGCGCGCATCGCCGTCGGTCTTGGTGAGAACCACACCGGTGAGCGGCAGCGCGTCGTTGAACGCCTTGGCAGTATTTGCCGCGTCCTGACCCGTCATGCTGTCGACCACGAACAGCGTTTCAACCGGGTTGATCGCCGCGTGCAGGCGTTGAATTTCACGCATCATTTCTTCGTCGATGTGCAGGCGACCGGCGGTGTCGACAATCAGCACGTCTTTGGATTGCACCTGCGCATGACGCAGCGCCGCTTGTGCAATGGCCACCGGATCCTGCGACGGATCGCTGGGAAAGAAATCCACGCCGATTTCTTGCGCAAGTTTTTGCAGCTGTTCGATGGCAGCGGGTCGATACACATCCGCGCTGACCACCAACACCGATTTCTTTTCACGCTCAGTCAAAAAACGTGCGAGCTTGGCGACCGTGGTAGTTTTGCCGGAGCCCTGCAATCCGGCCATTAGAACTACAGCAGGCGGACGTGCGGACATGTCCAGCGCGCTGTTGGTTTCACCCATCAACAGCACCAGTTCATCGCGTACCACTTTTACCAACACCTGACCCGGCGTCAGACTGCCGCTCACATCAACGCCTACCGCACGTTGCTTTACGTGCTCGACAAAATCGCGCACTACCGGCAGGGCCACGTCGGCTTCGAGCAATGCCATGCGTACTTCGCGCAGCGTATCTTTAACATTGTCTTCAGTGATGCGGCTTAAGCCGCGCATGTCTTTGACGACACGCGCCAACCGTTCGGTCAGGCTTTCGAACATGGGAACCACCTCACAGGGAGAAATCGAAACTGCAATAATGCGGAATTATAGGTTAAAAACTTCGCCGCCCGATAACGAATTGACGTCGCGATGGGGCATCGCGGCGCGGCACTCGTCGAAGATGACGGTTTCCTGGCCGGGCTTGGGATGGCTGATAAAAATTTTAGGCTGGTGCTTGAGTTTGACGATGTCCGCCGCCAGCAAGTTGGGCGTGTAATGGCGCGCCGCTTTACTCAAGGCTTCTTCGGAATTTGGAAATGCGGCTTCGACCATCAATAAGTCCAAACGATCATGGCGATTGAGCGCATCCCACAATGTGTCGTTGGTGGTGGTGTCACCGCTGAATGCAAATGCACCGCCGCGCGCGGCAACGCGATAGCCGACACAAGGAACAATATGATTCACCGGAATCATTTCCAGGGTGCGGTCGCCGAGCTGATAAATTTCGCCGGGGGTCATGACTTCATAACGCATCACCGGACTTTTCACCGATGGCAGCTTGGCGAAATCCGGCCACACGGTCCAATTGAAGATGTGGTCTTGCAGTGCTTTCAATGTCGCAGCCTGACCATGAATCACAATTGGTTCGACGATTTGCGGAAACATGGTGTCCACCAGCAACGGCAGAAATGCAAAATGATCCAAATGCGAATGGGTCAGGAACACATGACCAATAGAGGACATTTCTTCGAGCGACAGATTGCCCACGCCGCTGCCCGCGTCAATCAGGATATCTTCATCAACCAGCAATGACGTCGTGTGACGATCCACGCCGATACCGCCACTACAGCCCAAAATCCGTAAGCGCATTATCGGTCCCGATCCGCATGGTTTTTTAGTGTATCTACAGCAAGCAGAATTACTTTAGCTCAACTTCGATAAATATTTAGCTTAAATAATGTGGCACGGGTAAACTTTTCAACCGCGCACCGCACTCACCCTTGAAACTATAACGACCGATTACCCGTGAACACGAATTTCTCCGCTGTTGTCTCCATCGTCGCCTATTTGGTGGTGGGTCTTGCACTCGCCGCGCGCGTGTTTGCCCGCCTGCCTGCTGAACATGCGCTCGCACGGCTGAACAAAACTTGGTTGCTGCTGATCGCCGCAGTGGGCGTGACGCTGCACGCGGGTGTGTTGTACAACAACATCTTTGCGACGGCCGCCGGTGGGCTGAATTTCAGCTTCTTTAACGCGGCTTCGCTGATGACTTGGCTGGCCGCCGCACTGCTGCTGCTTGCCGCAGCATCAAAGCCGGTCGAAAGCCTGGGCGTCGTTATCCTGCCTTCCGCCGCCGTGGCGTTGGCGTTAGAACTTCTATTCCCGGCCTCACATATTTTGCTCACTGCCGATGCGGCCGAACTCCGCTACCACATCGTGATTTCGATTCTTGCCTACAGCATGCTCAGCATCGCGGCGCTACAATCGGTGGTGTTGTGGGTACAAAACAAATCGCTGCGTGCGAAACATCCGGGTGGATTTATCCGCTCGTTTCCACCCATGGAAACCATGGAATCACTCTTGTTCCAAATGATCGCGGTGGGCTTTTTTTTCCTTACCTTGTCACTCCTCACTGGCCTGCCGCAGATTGACAACATGTTCGCGCAGCACCAGGCGCACAAAACCATTCTGTCGATCATCGCTTGGTGTTTTTTTGCAGTGTTGTTGTGGGGCCGCTGGCGTTTCGGCTGGCGCGGCCGCACGGCGGTGCGCTGGGTACTAAGCGGATTTGTGGTGCTGCTACTGGCTTATTTCGGCGTGAAGCTGGTTAAAGAATTGTTGCTCGGCCGTTGACCTAAGTGATCTAACGCCGAGTTAGATTTCTGTCACTTCAGTGGAAGCCGTTAAATATGCCTTACAAGCGAGTGCCGGATTCCATTAAAGAGTGTTCGGTCTTCTATGATAAGGACTCCAGAGTCGAGAATAACTACGTTTTCGATCACATGGAGTGCAAGTAATGCATTCGCTAAACCTAACTGTGCGTTGAACACGGTCTCGCCAAAGCCCCGCCACTAGCACCACCGTTATCCGAAAACTCCATGGATACCATTTCCAACAGTACCTTGCTTATTACTCTGGTGGCCCTCGTCATCACCTCAGCATTTTTTTCCGCTGCCGAAACCAGCCTCATCAGTCTCAACCGGTATCGCTTGCGCCATTTGGTACGCGCCAAGCATCCGGGTGCGATGCGTGCCGCGCGCCTGCTGGAAAAACCTGATCGCTTCATCGGTTTCATTCTGCTGGGCAACAACTTCGCCAACATCGCTGCGTCGGTGATCACCACCCTGTTGTCACAACGCATGTTCGGCGATTACGGCCTGGCCATCGCCACCGGCTTGTTAACGTTCGTGCTGCTGGTGTTCGGCGAAGTGACACCGAAAACACTGGCGGCATTGCGCCCGGAGCGCATCGCCTTTCCGGCCGCGTATGTGATCGAACCGCTGCTGCGAATCTTTTATTACCCCTTGGTGTGGCCGGTCGGCGTGATAGCCAATGGCCTACTGCATGCCATCGGCGTATCGGTGAAACGCCAGCCCGGGCAGATGATTACCCATGAAGAGCTGCGTACCATCTTGAGCGAGACCGGCGCGCTGATTCCCGGGTGCGGCCAGGAAATGCTCACTGCAGTGCTCGATCTTGACAATGCAAGCGTCGACGACATCATGGTGCCACAGGCCGACATCGTGGG
>JANMQQ010000035.1:0-1932 GCA_031370545.1 Gammaproteobacteria bacterium | reverse complement strand
GGAACCGTGTCGGCGATCTATGGTATCGGCGATCCGGTTGATTATCACGGTATGATTTTGCACTTGCGGCAAGGTGAAAAGTTAGCGCAACGCGACGCCATCAAACGCCTCACGGAAATGCAATACGAGCGTAACGAAGTGGATTTCAAGCGCGGTATATTTCGGGTGCGCGGCGATGTGCTCGACATCTTCCCGGCGGAAAGTGCGGAGACCGCCGTGCGGGTCAGCTTGTTCGATGACGAGGTGGAGAGCATCACGCTGTTCGACCCGCTCACCGGGCATATTTTGCACAAGATGCCGCGCTACACTGTGTACCCTTCCAGCCATTACGTCACGCCGCGCAGCACTACTTTAAGAGCGATTGAGGCGATCAAGCTGGAGTTGCGCGAACGCCTGGAATTTTTCCACAAGGAAAACCGGCTAGTCGAGGCGCAACGCTTGGAACAACGTACCCGCTTTGATTTAGAAATGCTCAACGAGCTTGGCTTCTGCAAGGGCATTGAAAACTATTCCCGGCATTTGTCCGGCCGTGCGCCCGGCGATCCGCCGCCCACCTTGATCGACTATCTGCCGCCCAATGCCTTAATGATCATAGACGAAAGCCATGTCACCATCCCGCAAATCGGCGGCATGTACAAAGGCGACCGGGCGCGCAAAGAAAATTTGGTGGAGTACGGATTCCGCTTGCCCAGCGCGCTGGATAATCGCCCGCTGCGTTTCGACGAATTCGAACGCATCATGCGCCAAAGCGTATTCGTTTCCGCCACGCCGTCCGTCTATGAAGCGGAGCATGCGGGACAAGTTGTCGAACAGGTGGTGCGCCCAACTGGCCTGATCGACCCGGTCATCGAAGTGCGGCCCGCCACCAACCAAGTAGATGACCTGCTTTCCGAAGTGCATTTGCGCGTGGCTAAAGGCGAACGCGTGCTGGTGACTACGCTTACCAAACGCATGTCGGAAGACTTGACCGATTATCTTGCCGAGCATGGTGTCAAGGTGCGCTACCTGCATTCCGACATCGACACGGTCGAGCGCGTAGAAATCATTCGTGATCTGCGCTTGGGTGAGTTTGATGTATTGGTGGGCATTAACCTGTTGCGCGAAGGATTGGATATCCCGGAGGTTTCGCTAGTCACCATCCTGGATGCCGACAAAGAAGGCTTCCTCCGCTCCGAGCGGTCGCTGATCCAGACCATGGGGCGAGCAGCGCGCCACTTGAATGGAAAAGCCATTTTATACGCCGATAAAATCACCAACTCGATGCGCCGCGCGATCGACGAAACCGAGCGCCGCCGCGCCAAACAAATTGAGCACAATACTCTGCATGGCATTACCCCAACAGGGGTGACCAAGCGTATCAAAGATATGATCGAGGGTATCTATGACATGGAGTCCGCGCAACTGGGGCTGAAAGCAGCGCAAGTGCTGGCAGCCTATGAGCACCTCACAGAAAAACAGCTCACCAAGGAAGTCAAAAGAGTTGAGAAAGAAATGCTGGGATGCGCAAAAAATCTGGAGTTCGAGCGTGCTGCGGAACTGCGCGATGAGTTGAAGAGATTAAAGCTATTGTTGTTCGGGGTGGAAGAGCATGACTAAAGTTTTGTTCGTGTGCATGGGAAATATATGCCGTTCGCCTACGGCGGAAGGGGTGTTCCGCCATATGGTACAGGCCTTGGCGCTGGATAGTAAAATCGTGACCGACTCCGCAGGCACTCACGATTATCATGTCGGCGACGCACCTGACCGTCGCGCCCAACAAGCTGCAGCGCGGCGTGGGTATGAGTTAGGCGATCTGCGCGGTCGCCAAGTTTGCGTCGAAGATTTTGCGCGGTTCGACTACATCCTGGCGATGGACAATCACAACCTTAAGATTTTAGAGCGTCAGTGCCCAACTGAGCATAGGCACAAGCTGCGGTTATTTCTAGAGTTCAG
>JANMQQ010000478.1:0-4810 GCA_031370545.1 Gammaproteobacteria bacterium | reverse complement strand
CTCGATATTGTCAGAACCAGTGCGTTGCAGAATGCGGCTCCGCTCCGAAGTGTCCTGAAGATCAAAGGTGTGCTCAGAATATTTTTTAAGCTGCTCGCTCAACACTTCTTTGATCTGACGTTCGGTGGCGGGCTTGGTCATTTCCTTAATGACGGCGTCGGCGTATTCAGGGATGCCTTTCTTGACGTCGTCGATCTTGACAAATGCGTTGATGAAAGACTGCTTGACCCGACCATTGAACGTTTCCGCGTTCGCTTCCCGGATATTCTTGTCGACCTTGTCGATCAGAGTGCCCATCAGAGTTTCGATGTGTTTTCTAAGCGCCTGCTCGGTGGTCTTTGACAGATACAATTTGTTAATTTCAAATTCTATAATCGGTGTGATTTTGGCTTTCCATTCATCAATACTGAGAAAGCCGTATTTGGCATGATTGAGTTCGGCAAAATCATTTTTGTTTGTTTGGTTGGCAATGGAATTTTCAATAATGTGCCAACACAAAATCGCCGAGACGATGATGATGACGACAGCCACGGCCAAACTAAGCGCCTTCATGGTCGTCGCTGCGTTGGAAGGCAAAGCCACAATTTAGCTCCCCTGCTGAATCATTTTTTTCAAACGGTCAAGATCCGCCGCCTTTGATCGTACCCGCACCCGCATGCCTTCGGCTTCATAGCTCTCAGTCACAATGCGCATCTTGGCGCGAATTTCACCCACCGCACCTTTCGCGGTATAGGGGACGAAAATTTCTTCTTCGATCATGTCACTTTCGGCGAACTGCATTATCCGTTCGCGCAACGCCTGAATATCTTCCGGCTTGCGCGTCGAAATCAAAATGGCGTCGGGAAATTCACCAAGCAAAGTTTCTTTTTGCTCGTCGCTTAGACGGTCCGCCTTGTTTAACAGCAGCAGATGCGGCGTATCTACCACACCCACTTCGCGCAACACTTCGTTAACGACTTCAAGCTGGGAACGAAAGGTGGGGTCGGCCGCATCCACCACGTAAAGCAACAACGACGCATTGCGCGCTTCGTCGAGCGTGGAGCGAAATGATGCCACCAGATCGTGCGGCAGTTTTTTGATGAAGCCGACCGTATCCGAAACCAAAATGCGCGGCTGGGTTTCCGGCTGCATGGCGCGCACCGTGGTGTCGAGCGTGGCGAAAAGTTTGTCTTCCACCAGCACATCGCTACCGGTGAGCGCGCGCATGGTGGAGGATTTTCCGGCGTTGGTATAACCCACCAGCACCACGCACATTTGTTCGGCACGCTGCGAGCGGCGATTGCCTTGTTCCAGTTGCACGCTTTCCAATTCGCGCTTGAGCTCGGCCAGGCGGTCGCGCACTTTGCGGCGGTCAAGCTCGAGCACACTTTCACCCGAGCCGCGCCCCGATTGCCGTTCTTTGCCGCCCGCGCCCATTTCGCGCAGACGCGGGGCTAAATAATTCAGGCGTGCGATTTCAACTTGCAACCGTGCCGCACGCGTCTTGGCATGACGGCTGAAAATTTCGATGATCACGCCGGTGCGATCCAGCACTTCCACGCCCAATGCGTTTTCCACATTGCGCAATTGTGACGGACTCAAGTCGCAATCAAACACGACCACGGTGGCCAACTCAACCGGAATATCAACCTCCGGTACCGGGCTTGACTCTTCTTCTTCCGCCGGGTCGGATTTACTCGCGACGCGTTCGACATGGCCTTTGCCACCGGTAAAACGCGCCAGTTCTTTCAACTTGCCTTCACCAACCACGGTGACGCCCGAGGTGGAAGGTTGCCGCTGCGATTGCGTGCCGATCACGCGATAGCCCAATGTCGTGACGAGGCGCTTAAGTTCGGCCAGCGATTCTTCGGCGTCAAGCTCCGTTACTTTTGGAGTGCGGATTGACACCAGTAACGCGCGCGGATGTTCTTCAGCTTGTGTGGATTGCATGGTGCGGCCTCGGTTGATTCGACAATCGAACGCATCGTACGCTATTACTCGGCAACCGACTGTCTGTTACACACTGAAACACTTCGATACGCCCGTGAAAGGTTTCTTAGTTCACGTCCCGCTACTGTGTGAGCGTCGTCTAACCCAATGGAGAACGAACATGAACAAGATGATTAAACGTATAGCAGCGGGCGTGGGTGTTGTCACTTTGATCGGCGGACTGGCGGCATGCGGCCCCGGCGGGCATCGGGGTGATCCGGAAGACATGGCGCAATATGTGGTCGAGAAAGCCACCAAATTGCTGACACTCAACGACGCACAAGTAGTGAAGCTGAATGCGATCAAAGAGCAGGCGTTAAATGCTCGTACGGCGCTGCATGATGCGCATGAAAAAACGCGTACGCAAGCATTGGCGCTATTGGATCAGCCCACTTTTGATCGTAACCAGGCGTTAGCCATGATTGCGTCGCACACGCAATTAATGAGCGAAAAAGCGCAACCGGTGATCAACGCCTTCGGTGATTTCTACGACAGCCTGACACCGCAACAGCAACAGACCTTGCGCAAGGAAATCGCTGACCGCATGGAAAAACATCATGGGAAAGGAGCATGGAATTAACTCTATCTTGATGTAGTGCAAAAGCGATGCGCACGGTTTGGTCCCTAACCAAATCGTGCGCATGGCACACACCGTAGCGTGCGCCTTGCGCACGTTGCATTCCCACCCTCCACACAACAACGCAGAAAGGTTACGCTTCATCAGCATGCAAACAATCCGCTAACATGACCAAGAGCACCACGCCCCACGTTTTGTTAATCGACGACGACCAGCGGCTGGCCGATTTACTGGCACGCTACTTCGAGCGTTTTGATTTGCACTTAGATCACGCAGCTGCACCGAGCACCGGAATCAAAAAAATCGACACCGGGCACTTCGATCTGGTAATTCTCGACGTGATGCTTCCGGAAATGGACGGCTTTGAAGTCTGCAAAGCGATCCGTAAAACCAGCCAGATTCCGATTATCATGCTCACCGCGCGCGGCGATGTCATGGATCGCGTCGTTGGGCTGGAAATCGGCGCCGACGACTATCTGGCAAAACCGTTCGAACCGCGTGAGCTGGTGGCACGCATTCAAAACATTTTGAAACGCACTGGCCGTGCCGCGCCGGGCGGAGCGGTGCTCAACTTCGGCACCCTCGTCATCGACACGCAATTACGCAGCGTGACGCTGGATGGCGCGCTACTGAATCTGAGCGCCATGGAATATCAAATGCTGGAATTGTTTGCGCGCCAACCCGGCAAAACCTTCAGCCGCGATGAAATTCTCAACACCCTGAAAGGCGTGGATGCCGACGACTTATTCACCCGCTCGGTTGACATTTTAGTCAGCCGCTTGCGCACCAAGCTCAAACCACTCGATTGCATCAAAACACAACGCGGCAGCGGTTACTGCTTTGTTGGAAAAGTCACGTCATGAAACCTTTCCGCCACTCCTTGTCCGGGCGGCTGGTCGCGTTGTTCGTAATCACGGCGATTGCGTTTGTGCTGCTGGTGGGCCTGAGCATCGGCAGTGCGTTTCGCTCGCACTTCCAGGACACAGTGCGCCCGCATTTGCTGCGCTACCTGCAATACATTCAAGCCGACATCGGTGTGCCGCCCAACTTCGCGCGCGCCGAACAACTGGCGGCCGAGCTGGATGTCGAGATTCACATTCACGGCGCCAACGGCGCGTGGTCGTCCAACCACACGGACCTGGACATGACACATATGAATGTACATCGGCGTTTCACCAGCAACGATGTGAATTTCGAATTCGGATCATGGAACGACCGCGACTATCTGGTCGCGCATCTGCCGCAATACACCCTGGCGTTAGGCACCACCGAGACGCGTGAACGCGGGCCTTGGCACTGGCGTCTGATACCTTTGCTGGTATTGCTGGTCATCCTGGTACTGCTGTACCACGGCACGCGCCGCCTGTTTGCACCGATTGAACTGCTCAAAACCGGGCTCGCACGCATCGGCGCAGGCGATCTCGCCTACCGCATTGACATCAAACGCCAGGATGAATTCGGGAAGTTGGCAAGCAGTGTCAACCGCATGGCCGACGACATTCAACGCATGCTGGATGCAAAACGCCAGTTGCTGCTGGCCATCAGCCACGAGCTGCGCTCGCCGCTCACGCGCGCGAAAGTCGCGGTGGAATTACTTGACGATGCGCAGCAACGCACGGGCCTGAGCCGCGACCTGAATGAAATGGAAAAGCTGATCGAGGAATTACTGGAAACCGAACGCCTGACCGCGCGTCATGACGTGCTCAATAAAAAGCGCGTGTCGCTCAATGAACTTGCGCATGCGGTGGTGCGCGAAGCATTCGCCGGGCGTGCTATCCAGATTAGCGTTCCAGAGCATGACATTAGCGCCGAAGTTGATGAAGTGCGCGTGCGCCTGCTGCTGAAAAATCTTTTGGACAATGCCCTGCGCCATACATCGGCCGGATCGCCCGCGCCAGAATTGCGTTTGGAATATTCCGATCACACCGCAGTGCTCACAATAAAAGATCACGGCACTGGCATTGAGCAACGACACCTGCCGCATTTGAGTGAACCGTTTTACCGCGCCGACACCGCACGCCTGCGCGAAACCGGCGGTTACGGGTTGGGCTTATATTTGTGCCGCGTGATTGCGGAAGCGCATGGCGGGACATTGCGTATCGACAGCGAGCTGGGCCGAGGGACGTCGGTGCGGGTTAGTCTTCCTATGGAAAATACGCCGAATATTGCACCGACCTGAAACGTGCGCATGGCGCACGCAAACCAAGTGATTTAATGAAAAAACAAGCGTGCGCCAAGCGCCCCGTCCGTCACACCCCCAAACCA
>JANMQQ010000356.1:0-1915 GCA_031370545.1 Gammaproteobacteria bacterium | reverse complement strand
GCGGCTCAAGGCTTCGGCACGCACGACGATTTCTTGCGGATCGGAAATATCGGCCGGGGTGATCTTATTCAGCACATCCATGGCGGTGTAGCCCAGCATACGCTCGGCCCCGACGTTGAAGATCTGAATCACACCGTTTTCGTCGGTCGCGATACTGGAGAAATTGGCGCTATTCAGGATGGCGTTCTGTAACAGACCTGCTTTGAGCAATATCTTGTGGTGTTGAGCTTCATTGCTCATAACTTAATGATCTCCGAATTAGTTACCTTAGCTTGAGGGTGTCGACGAACGCATGTCTGTACGTTGCCCAACATTAGGAAGGTTCATAGTACATCGGGAATGGTTTTCGACCGCAGTATGGACGAAATCGGGTGCGCAGGGCGGCGATGGTAGCGTGCGCCATGCGCACGACGTTGACTGGTGGGAACGAAAAAAAAGCCGCCAAGATGGCCGCGCTCCAGCGTCATATATTGACACTTACGCAGAATCTCTAACTTTGCCTTGGGAGCGCGGGCTTCCAGCCCGCCTGGGTGAAGCGTACCCACCAGGTAGCACGAAGCCATTCCCACCCGCAGCAATCGTGCGCATGGCGCACGCTACTTAGGTCACGGTGCTGTCGGGGGTGATGTCGATGACATCCAGCGCACGCGGGCGTGAGACTGCATAGCCTTGGGCAAAGTCGATGCCGATGTCGCGTAGCTGGTCGAGCACGGCTTCGCTTTCGACCCACTCGGCGATGGTCGCGATGCCGATCACCCGGCCGATTTTGGCGACGGCTTCGACCATTGCGCGATTGATGGAATCTTTTTCGAAATCGCGGACGAAGATGCCGTCGATTTTTAAATAATCGACCGGCAAATGCTTTAAATAACCAAATGAACTCGACCCGGCACCAAAGTCATCGAGCGCGAACTGGCAGCCGTCCGCCTTGAGCGTACGAATGAACTGGCCGGCTTTTTCGATATCGCGGATCGCGGCGGTTTCGGTGATTTCAAAACAGATGTGCGCGGACGGCATTTTGTAGTTTTCCAGTTGCGCGCGCACGAAGCCGAGAAAGTCTTCGTCGTTGATCGAGTTGCCCGACAGATTGATCGCGACCACGTTGTTGGCATCCGCCTTGAGCTTGCCGTGCTTGATCAGGGCGAAGGTGGTGCGGATCACCCAACGGTCGATCACGCCGATCAGATTGAAGCGTTCCGCTGCGGTAATAATGGTGCCGGTCGGAATCGGTTTGCCCTGCTCGTCGATCATGCGCAGCAGGATTTCCTGATACACCTTGCCGTGCACGCGTTCCGGCAACTGCACGGCGTCTTGCACCACCAGACGCATGCGGCCTTCTTCCAGCGCACGGGTGATGCCCGACACCCATTGCACTTCAGAACGGTGCCGATGCATTTCGGCATCGCCGGGATGCAGCACGTGGATGCGATTGCGTCCGGCGGATTTTGCGGTGTGGCAGGCGACATCGGCTGCACTCAGCAGATTGCTGACGCTTTCGCTGTCGCGGGTGATACCGACCAGCCCGATGCTGATGCCGATCTCGAAACTGCGACGTCCGAATGTGTAACGGAAGTCGCGCATGGTTTGACGCAAGACTTCGGCGATGTTGCGTGCCGCTTCCATGCCGCAGTTTTCCAGCGCGATACCGAATTCGTCGCCACCGATGCGGGCCAGCAGGTCGCGGCCGCGCAAACGTGATTTCAGCAAACCGCCGAGTTCGTGCAGCAAGGCATCGCCGGCTTTATGCCCGCAGGCTTCGTTGATCATTTTGAATTGATCGAGATTCAAAAGCAGCAGCGCGTGCTGGCTGTTGTCGGGTTTTGGGCGCGCCCAAAACCCGGGCACAAGTTTGTCAAATAAACCCCCCGTATTGAAAAAGGTTAGGGGGTTAAGGCGGGCTTTGCCCGCCCGCATG
>JANMQQ010000412.1:0-4281 GCA_031370545.1 Gammaproteobacteria bacterium | reverse complement strand
CCCGCCGATTGCTGGTCTTACGGGTATGACAATAGCCGACGCCATACCGCTCCCGACGCAGTAGTGTTCCCGCACACTCACGAGCAGGTGCTGCCCACCGTGCCGCTCCCCAGGCCGCGCGCCACCATCGGTAGACGCTGCTGGTTGCACAGTTGCACGATGCGCAGCACCTGCTCGTGAGTGTGCGGGAACACTACTGCGTCGGGAGCGGTATGGCGTCGGCTATTGTCATACCCGTAAGACCAGCAATCGGCGGGCTCGACCAGCACTTGATCGCGACCGACGATGTCGGCCAGGGCGGATCGGATGGTGTCGCTAATCAAGGTACTCAAAGACCTTCACGACGCGTTTTACTCCTTCGATTTCGCTGGCGACCTGGGCGGCGGCATCCGCATCGGCGTGATTGACCAGGCCCATTAAATACACCACGGCGTTCTCGGTCACGACTTTAACGTGAACGCCTTCGAGTTCTTTACGGCTGAGTAACTGTCCCTTGGTTTTAGAGGTCACCCAGGTGTCAAAGTTGCGCGATTTGTATTCGGTCGGAACGCTGATGTCCAACGCGTTATAAACCTGCTTAACATCGCCGACGCTGCCCGCCAGCGCCACGACTTGATCACGAATGTCTTCACTTGGCACCTCACCGGTGATCAGCAGTGTTTTGTTGTAGGCGGTGGCATTGACGTGCACCTTGTCGGCGAGTGCTTTGTCCGACGCAATTTTATTGCCGAGCCGCAGCTCGATGCCGTTGTCGTCAACAATGGTTCCGGCGCTGCGTCTGTCGTTCGCCATCATCGCGCCAGACGCTGCGCCGACCAGCACAATCGGTGCGCAGCCAGGCAGGGTGACGAGAGTCGCGCATCCCAGCAGTACGGCGAGGACGCGGTGCGCAAAAATTGCAGGTTGATGTTGGATCACGCGTGCCTCCGAAATCTGAACGGTTTAGAAATGGCTTGCCCCGAACGCGTCGGGAATCCAGTCGAGCTGTGGCGGGTCAGAAGCAAATGATATTGCCACCACATCAAAGCGGCACGGCGAGTTCGGCCGCGCAGCGTGTTGTTGCAAATAAATGGCTGCGGCAGCATTGAGCTTGGCTTGCTTACGCGCGTCGACCGAGTCCGCTCCGCTGCCGTAATGATCGTTGCGCCGTGCGCGCACTTCTACGAACACCAGCGTATCGCCTTGCTGCATGATGAGGTCGATCTCGCCGCGCGTACACCGAAAATTACGCGTGACCAGTTGGAGCCCGTGGTTTTCAAGATGACTTAACGCCATCTGTTCGGCATCGCGTCCACGCACGTGCGGCGCGTAGTTCGCGACGTCAGATTTTTTACCGCGTTGAAACAGGTGCCAGATCACGGCAGGGTCCTATTCAAGGAGTTTAGGCGCACCGTTTTTGAATTCCGCCCACTGCAAGCGGCGTTGAATGCGATGGGCGTCGTCCATGTACAAATTGCCGGTTTCGCCGGGTTGTTGCATTGTGTGCTGCTCGGCGAGCGCATTCAGATTGGGAATCAGATTGAACGCGTCGATACCGAACGCGTACAAGCGCATGTAGTTCTCGACTTGCTGCGGCCAAAGCTGGCTGATGGTTGAGTTCAACGCGGTGTTACGGCGCGCTTTCGGCAGCACCCAGGGCATGTCGCCGAACGTGACATTATCAATGTCGTGATCGGCACGCGCATTGACGAAGCCGGAGAACACATGCGAGGTGCTGTATACCGGCAGATCGTTGGCCTGATGGAAATTCAATTGCGGCCGGATCATGCGCGCGTGGCGTGGCATCGCGGCGAGAAAGATGAAGTCGATATCCTGGCGGCGGCGGGGCGCGTATTTAATGTCATAACCCAGCACCGTGCGTAACGCGGTACGGCGTTGCTCGCTCAGGTCGATGTCGAGCAGTTTTTTGATGGGCGGGGAAAGGTCGTTGTCTTTGGTCGAATAAATTTGTGAATCGACCAGTTCGCCGCCGAGCTGCATCCAGCGCTCACGAAACGCAACGAACAGTCGATCCCCGAACGCGCCTTCGGGAATCAGCGCGGCGGCACGCCCATGACCGTCGAGCCAGGCGCGTTCCGCAGTTTGTGCGGCTTCATCTTCAGGCGATAACCCAAACTGGAACAGGTTGTTGACCGCATCATTGTATTCAGCGTAGTTCAGCGCCAGCGTCGGCACCGAGAGCAGCTTACTTTGCGCAAGTACGTTGACGGCGGTTTTGTCCAACGGGCCAACGACAAATTGTGCTCCGTCGCGCAATGCACGCTGATAAGCAGCCGTAATGTCGTTGGCGTTCGTACCCGAATCGTAGAACTGTATGATGGGTCGGAAGCCATCGCGCTGCTGGGCGTAGTAGGCGGCGAGAAACCCGTCGCGCACCGCTTCCGCTGCTTTGGCAAAGTTGCCTTGCTGCGGCAATAACAAGGCCACACGTTGTGGCAGGCTGACGCGCTGTTGCTCGGTGCTGCGCGCGGCGAAACGGTCACCGACGATCTGCGCGCCGGGGTGCTGTGGGTAGCGTGCTTTCCATTCGTTCATCAAGCGTGCGGATTCGGTCGGTTGCAGTTGGGCAGACTTGGCGATCAACGCCAGCTCGACCCAGCCGCCGAAGGCACTCGGGGCAGCGGTTTTTGCGCGCACCAGTAATGACTCCGGAGCATCGACCAGGTTTTGATAAATTAGATTCTGGTTGGTGCGGCGTGCCGCCTCATCGCGCAACAGGCCATCGAGAGCGACGCGTTCGCGCGCCGCGTCGATCAACGCGTTGTTCTGAATAAACATTTGAATTTTGGTATTGAGCACGCCGATGCGTGTTGCGTCGACCGTCGCACTGCGCCCTAATGCATCCAAAATTGCCGTGGCGCGTTCACGCTTGCCACGTACCAGCTCGGCCTGCGCGATCAAGAGTTGTTTGCGTTCGGTATAACTTGCATTCAGATCGCGCGTGTCAAGGTCGGCCAAGGTTTGATCGACCTGTTGCGTGTAGCCGCCGCGTAAAAAAACTTCGGCTGCTTTGAACTGTAATTCTTGTTTTTCGGGGGCATTGGCCCGGTTGGCCAATTGCGCGTAGGCCAATCCGGCATCGAGAAATTTGCCGCGTTTTTCCAGTTCTTGCGCGTCTTGCACACGCATTGTTGCTGCGGCATTTTTGGCGGCGCGCGGGGTGGATGGGGTTTTGCCGGTGCTGGCGCAACCGCTGGCTAATACGAATACGAGCAATACGGCGGTCAGAATATTATTTAGCATGGTAGCTCGACCGAGGCATGTTGCCGCGAATCAGAAGGTGACGGGAGATGATCGCATGAAAAATCGCAAGGGGACATTGTATGTGGTGGCGACTCCGCTCGGCAACCTGGCGGACATCACACATCGCGCCGTGGAGGTACTCTCGCAAGTGCAATGGATTGCGGCGGAAGATACCCGCCACAGTCGTGTGTTGCTGGAGGCGTACGGAATTCGCACGCCGTGCATCGCGTATCACGAGCACAACGAGCGCGCGACACTGGACGCAATGATCGAGAAATTGCAACGCGGCGAATCCATCGCATTGGTTTCCGATGCGGGTACGCCGCTAATCAGCGATCCAGGTTTTCCGCTGGTGCGCGAAGCGCGCGCGCTGGACTTGCCCGTGGTGCCGATACCCGGCGCCAGCGCGCTGATCGCCGCACTGTGTGTGTCGGGCCTGCCGACCGACCGGTTTGTGTTCGAAGGATTTTTGCCCGCCAAAGGCGCCGCGCGTCGCAAGCGCCTGGACGAGTTGCGTAGCGAGACGCGCACCCTGGTGTTTTACGAATCCGCGCATCGCATTGTGGAAGCGCTGCAAGACATGCACGACAGTATCGGTGCGGAGCGCCCTGCTGTGGTGGCGCGCGAGTTGACCAAAATGTTCGAGACGGTGCGTGCCGGTACTCTTGCACAAGAACTGGCACGTGTGAGCGCCGATGCCAATCAACAGAAAGGCGAGTTTGTGATTTTGCTGCACGGGTTGGTGGTGCCGGAAGACGCGCACCATGATGTCGAGGCCGAGCGGGTGTTGCGCATTTTGTGCGCCGAGTTGTCACCCACACGTGCCGCTGCGCTGACCGCGCAAATCACCGGGGCCAAGAAAAACGCGTTGTATCCGTTGGCAGTGAAGTTGGCTCAGCAGTAGGACTGAGCGTGCACGGTTAATGAAGATACATGCCCTTACTAACCAGCATAGGGCGAATGAGGCGAGCCGGTATCCGCCATGTGGCGTGTGTACCAGCAACGTTTACAATTACATCCGCTGGATTTCGACAATAA
>JANMQQ010000411.1:0-2540 GCA_031370545.1 Gammaproteobacteria bacterium | reverse complement strand
CCGCTTGCGCGAAACTGGTTTGACACGGCGTGGCGGTGGTTTTGAGCATGGACTTGGCCTGCATAAGTAAGTGCCTTATATTAATATTTATGTCGCCGCTCAACTAACAATAATTGGGCGATTTAATCGGCGTTTCCTTAGATAAAGCGTCAACTGTCGGTCCTGATGTAGCTTGCTGTACTCTTTACCCTGCTTTTTTACATGGCGCGCAACACAGCATCCACCAGGGATTGCCGCATGAAAATGCCGCTGGCTTGCAGTTGCTCTACATGGGGTTTGATGGCCGCGAGCAGTCCGGCTTTCTTCGCCCGCCGCAAAATACCCAGCGTGCCGATGCGATCCACACCAAAGCGTTCCGCCACCCGGCGCGCTTGGGCATCATCCAGCAATACCGTGCTGCCGGGGCTGTCCATCGCCAAGGCGATGGCCTCGGCTTCGCCGCGATCCACCAGAATCGCGAGCGACAGCAAGCGTTCAGGTTCGACGCGCTGAATATCCAGCCAAGTGACCCGGCTGACTTCCAGCGCACCCGGCAGGCCTGCACCTTGAACGGTGATTTCGTCCCATACGGTTTGCGGAACAACCACGCGCCGGTACAGGCGGGGCAGCAGTTCCAGTTGGCCGATAATGGCCAATGCAATCAACGGGCCGCTGTCGCCCACGATGGTCTGGCACCCAGTCTCAGGCATCGCGCAGCTCATCGGCGATCTGGTCGTCATCGAGATTGATGACCGGAATTCGCAGACGACCCAGCTCATACATAAAACGCAGCTTGTTCATGCGGCAGAACTCGGCCGCCTTGCCCACGGAAAGGCGGTGGATCTCAAATAGTTTGGCAGCCAGCAGAAAGGCCAGCTCTTCTTCCAGCTCATGCGGTGCCTTGCCGGAGGTCACCAAAAGATCGTCAGGGTAAGGGAGTGACAGAGCGTGCATGGTCGGACTCCTATGGAAAAGAATTTCAACGGTTTTCATTGTGCGGCGGCGGGTAGATCGTGGCAAGCGCGCCCAGATGCTTGCTACTTGCTGTTTTGCGGTTGTTGATTCCGTTGGTGTTGTTTCAACATAGAGAGCTGATCGGCGTCGAAGATGTGTGGGTTTTACCGATGCTGCGTCAGAGTCGTAAGTGTCACGCTCGCTCCGCCATCGTTGCCGGTCACGGCCCCGGGACGGGGTCCGTAACAACATAGCTCAACTGCGGGCACTCCCAACGACCGGCGTCTACTCCCGACAGGCGCACTGCACGTCCGAGATTCAATATCGCACCAGTCGCCGCGTGGCGAACGACGATCAAAAACGGCGTCGCGTCCGCGTCTCCCGCTTTGACGTACACCAACGTGCATGGTGGCTGGGTGGAATAGGATAAGCTCCCGCCGCCTGCGTAGGCGCTGCCCGGGCCCCACACACTCGCGGGTTCATCCCGTGTCGCGGCAAGCACAGCCGAAGCGGAGCCCGCAAAACTCAGGCCCGTCGCATCGACGGAAATCGACGCACCTCCGGCGACCCCCGCCAAATACGCATACCCTTGGCCGTTGATTCCAGAGAAGTCCGCGCGTTGCGGATAGGAACCCACATGTTCTTGAAACGCCAGATTCAATCCGCGCCCTTGCAGATAATTTTTCAGGTCGTAGTTTGATCGGAGCGTGAACATGGGAAGAGCGATTCGAGTCGGTATCGTGGTCCAGCCGTCGTCCGGTGGCAGCACTGCGACCAAGTTGCGCTCCACTGCGTCGAAACGGTCTGGCTTGGGCGTAACCACCAACAGCTCCCATTCGGGCATCGCCAACGGTAACTTCACGGCAGAAAAATCATCATGATCGGCGGTCGATAACCTTCCCTCGATACGGAGCATCGGCAAGCGGATTTGCGTTCCATCCATGCGGTCGAACAGGCCGGTAAACTCGCTGACTTGGTAGTCATGGGTATTCCATCCCGCGCTGACCTGCGTTGCCGAAGACTGAACCGCGCGTGCACGCGCGGGGGCGTCGATGTTCATCCATTCCGACAACTGGGCATCGGTATTCGTCTCCACCCAGGATCGCAGGGGCGTGGAAAAATGCGGATCGAGCGACGCAAAATTCCAGAGCGAGCGCTCGACGCGATACGCCGCAGAAAGCGTGTCGAGATAGTTTTTGTCGAACGCGTACTGGTCCTGCCCGAACCACGCCGCCGCAGTCTTGACATTGCCGTTACCCGCGTCCGGTGTTGACGGCTGCAGCGCCGCATTTAATGTGTGAAACACGTTCGGCCAAGTGATGGGATCAGCGTCGAACGCCAGAGTCCGTTGCAACTCGCGCAATGTGTCGCCGCGCGCACCCACGGCAAGCATGCCCAGCAAACGGGTGACGTCGTACGGCGCGACAACGCCGTCCGGCAACGCGTCAGACGCGAGGTACTGATACGTCGCACTGCGGGATAACAAGCCGGGCGCAAGCGCGTTGGCGGACGTCGTGAGTTGCCGCATTTGTTCGGGCGTCGCCGGTATTTGTTCGGGCGCGGCCGACTCGGGGCTTGCGGGTTTCCCGGTGTTAGATGAAGACATT
>JANMQQ010000344.1:0-10160 GCA_031370545.1 Gammaproteobacteria bacterium | reverse complement strand
ATGCTGTCGCATTACGAATATCTGGTGACGGGCGAAGGAATGGTTTGGGGACCGGAGGCGGCCATACGCGGCGCGTCCGAGCGCCTGGTGCCGATTCTGATGACGGCCTTGGTGACGGCGTTAGGCTTGTTGCCGCTGGCGATTGGTGCCGGTGATCCCGGGCGCGAGATCGAGGGGCCGATGGCACTGGTGATCCTGGGCGGATTGCTTACCTCCACCGCGCTCAATCTGCTCGTGATGCCGGGTCTGGCGTTGCGGTACGGCAGATTTACTGCAGCCGAGTGACCATGCACCAACTGCTCAGACATTTTAATGGCTTCAATTGAACGCACCGCCTACCCGCGCTTCAAGCGAAACCCGCTGGCCAAGGAACTGGATGCTCTTTACACCCCGACCAAAGACGAGTTGGATTTTGCCCGGGCGATGGCACGCAAAGAGAGTGAACGTTGCGAATTGACACTTTGGTGGGATTTCAACATCCGAGCCGCTCTGGTGATTTCCTAATTAAGCCCTCGCGCAAAGCGTTCGACGAATTGATTGAAAAGGAATGGCCCAACATCCAGCGCATTATGGCTTCGCTGGCACAGAAGGAAGTGACGCAGGCGACCATCATCCGCAAACTGAGCAGTTACGTCCGGCAGAATCAGACCAAGAAGGCATTGTGGGAACTGGAGAACATCCGCCGCACCATCTACATTCTCGACTTCATTGACGATGCCGAACTTCGGCAATGCGTACAAACGGCACTTAACCGGGGTGAAGCCTACCATCGGTTCCGACGCGCGGTAGCTTTCGTCAACGGTGGAACATTTCGAGTAAAAATGGAAGCCGAGCAGCAAATATGGAACGAATGCTCCCGGCTCATCACCAATGCAGTCATCTACTACAATACCGTGTTGCTATCCAGGGTATATGAGCAAAAACAGGCTGCGAACGACCAACAGGCGCAGGCGATCATCAAAGGAATTTCTCCGGTAGCCTGGCAGCACGTGAATCTGTTCAGGACATTCGAATTCAGCTCGGCAGGATCATAAAGTGGACATCAATGCATTGGCGGCTCTCTATGCCGATCCTGCGTACTGGAACAAAGCGATGCAGAAGGAGCAAGAACCACCGTTGGGCTAAACTTACATTTTTGGCGCGATGGGCAAATATAGCCAACATGCTCATTTCCCATTACCAGCATCTGGTGAACCGGGAAGGCATGGTCTGGGGGTCGGAGGCCGCGAATCGCGGCGCATCCGAGCGCCTGGTGCCGATTCTGATGACGGCCCTGGTTACCGGTCTCGGCTTGTTGCCGCTGGCAATATACAGCGGCGCGCCCGGCAATGAAATTGAAGGACCGATGGCGATTGTCATTCTCGGCGGCCTTATCACGTCGACGGTTCTGAACCTGCTGGTACTGCCGACGCTGGCTTTGCGCTTCGGGCGCTTTGCGAAAAACACCGATGCAATGGAATCGCCGGTTCGTGCAGGCTAAGAGCCTTAGGCAGACCGGCGCTGACGAAGCACGGGGCAATCGCTAAGTTCCAAATAGCGTGATTCACAAAAGACTGGCTGAAGTGCCCATCCTTGATATAGTGGCTCGCCGGGCACAGGTGATGGGAGCCGCCTGTACCCCTGGTTTTTACCGCTCCCTCGCGTTTTTCAGTAAACCCATAACTGAGGAGTTAAATCCATGTTTTCTATCAACAAGAAATTGGGGCGCGCTGTTCTGCAGGCAACGATGGTTGCGGGATTCGGTATCAGCAGTGCGGCGATTGCCGATGATGATGGGCATCATCTGACCCCGCAAGATCGCCTGGTCACCACCATCATCGACAAATCCGTCATCGCGGGTTCACTTGAACATGACGCCGGCGGCATGTTGACACGTGACGCCAAAGGCAATGTGAAATTCAACTACACCGGTGACGTCCATTCGATCAATTCCGATAAACACACCGGGGAACTGAAGGGGCTGGGCGAGAAAATCGGCACGATCCAGGGCCAGGCCGCGTTCCCGATCGACTTCGTCAATTTGTCCGCGGGCATGAACTACCTCATGGGTGAGATGGTCGCGGGCAATCCAGTCACGTTTCCGCAGATGCCGGCGGTCATTCCATGGACCTGCAATCACTGCGAGATGGTGGTCGCCGGCAGTACCTACGTTTCCATCGTGGATGCACTCGATCCGGTGACCGGTAATCCAGACATGATCGCCAAGTTCGATGCCATGCTGATCGGCGGCGCGGACGATGCGCTGGAAGCGATGCGGCTGGAAGGACGTGCGTTCACCGGCCTGACCCCGGCGTCGCTTGATCCGGTCGCGCGCACCATGTCGATCCGCATGGCGGGTTGTTCGGCGGTGGTGGGTGTGGCCGGGCCGCATGCAGGCAAGCTGGGTACGTTGTGTCTGAACAGCACGTTGACCTTCAATGTCAGCGGTGCGAATTTAAACAACATTGAGCAGTCGCGGATTACCGCACAGGGGACCTCCAACTGCGTGACCGTGTTGCATACGCCCACGCTGTAAAAAGTTGATCGCTGCTGCGCAGCAATGCTATTAGCCAGCAGTACGAAAGCCCCGGATGCCGCATCCGGGGCTTTCGTTTTTTTATCCTAGAAACAGCAGTTGAACGGCTTACGGGGTACGACACGCTGGGTGTAGGGCGAGGCGCAATGAGCGAGGAATAGCCGAGCTATTCCGACGAGTTGCAACGAAGCCATGCGCCCAGCGGGGCGTGCTCCGCAAGCCGTAGCGCCTTCACCCACGGGGTGAAGCCTAGTTAAACCATAAACCTCAACGGTTACATACACTTGCTTAGGCCTTGCAGCGGTCAACTGCCGTTTTTAGGTTTATTCGCAGCCGCCGGTCGACCAGCGGAAAAAGCGCGGCTTAAGCCGATGGTAGACGAACATACCGGCCACGATGCCGGCCACGGTGGCAAGCGCCGGAACGTGCCCGATCCCGACATAAATAAGTGCCGCAGTCGGGCAGGTGCCGGTGATGGCCCAGCCCGCGCCGAACAGGATACCCCCGGCGATGCTGCCTTTGTGATACGGGCGCAACGTCAGGGTCCGGCCGCGCGCGAAGAGCAAGCAGCCTGCCATGGTAATGGCCACCGCGCCCATAAATGTAAACAGCAGGCGAAAATCGGCAAACACGAACAGGCGGTGGACTTCATTAAAGCTGGCAAAGCCGATGCGCTCCAGACAATAGCCCAGCACTAATCCAAAACCGGCCAGATAGATACGTTGACGCGTCACGGTCATCATCCCAGCACCCATTCGAGCAGCAGCGAGACGAGAATTGCCGTGCCGAAGAAGGACGCCGTCGTCACCATGCTCCCCACTTGCAAGCACCCCATTCCGCTTAAGCCGTGACCGGTGTTACAGCCGCCACCCAAGCGCACGCCGAAGCCGGTCGCGGCGCCGCCGAGGAATAACACCAGCCACAGCAGGACGCCATCGCCAAAGTAGGCGCGATGCTCCGGGCCCAAGTCGAAACTCATGCTGATGCCGCCGTTCAGCAGCGCGGAAATAACTCCACCGGCTCCGATCATCACCAGAAAAATCAGGTGCGACGCCACCGGAGCGGTCTGATTTGCAATGCGCTTCGCGCCGGAAGCTGCCGGGGCGGTCACCGCCTGGTCCAACGCGCCCGGCCCAAATTGCGCCAGGGTTTCCGCGAGCAACGCATCCTGCACCCGATCCGGTCCGGCGTTCACCACACCCGCCTTGAGCCGCTCCCGTTCGCGCTCACGGCGCCAAAAACACACTTTATCCCAACTATTCGATACGCCCAGCGGCATGCGCAGCACGCTCCAGAACGCGATGGTCAACGATCCCAGCGCCAATGCACCTAACCACCACGGCCAGAAAGTTTTGTGCTTGCGCGCACTGGTCGAAGCTGGCGCGATCTCCGCCGTGCCGCGCGCGGCGTTACCGGACAGCGATTCTTGCGAGGTGTCACTGTGCGTCTCGGCAACCGCTACATGCATTGGGTTTTGGCCTGCATGCGCCACGCTGGTCCCAACGAACATCGCCACGTACGCATACATACACAGCGCTAAACCCGGAGCTCTATATCTTTCGATGGGGTTCACACCGCCGGATTGCGTTAGTCGAATCATTCCACCTTCTCCTTCTCGGTTTTTTTCAATGTGCTGAGGTCGAGGGTTCTACCATTCGGCAGCAGCGTGATCGGGATTTGTTGCCCGTCGAGCGTCGACTGGTAGCGTTTGCAGCCTTCGTAGTTGCCATCGCAATAATAGTTCTGCCAGATATTGAGGGCGCCGCTTCCGGAAATGAGCGGGAACAGTTCACACGTGATTTTGTGGGGACAGGCCATGACTTTTCTCCATTCAATTCGCGGACACGGCACGTTCCGGCATGAGCCGCTGAGGAACCGCGCGCTCAGCGGTAGCGGCAATTTGGTCAATCAGCTTGACCACCTCGTCAAAGCGCTCGCCGCGAATTTCATTTTCCGCCTGGGATGCGAGGTGGCTCATGTGCGGAAATCCGTAATTCCCCGCCATCGACTTGAAGTCGTGCAACTGCTTCATCAGCTCGCCCCAATTGCCACCGCGGCACAATACCGCGAGTTGCTCGACGTAGCCGGGAAGCTTGTCCAAAAATCTCGCGATCAGCCCGGCCAGTTCCGGTTCGCGCTCCAATAATTCAGAACGTAACGTTGGGCGCGCGGCTTCAATTGGGGTTGCACTCGACGGTCTGTCACTGGGTTTGAGATAGCGCGCCACCGTCGCCGTGAACTCGGAACGGTTAATCGGTTTGCCGAGAAATCCGTCGCAGCCGGACTGCATGCACTTCGCGACTTCATCTTTCAAGACGTTCGCGGTCAGCGCGACAATCGGCTTGGTATAGCCGTGGCCACGCAGGAAAATAGTCGCTTCCAGTCCATCCATCACCGGCATTTGGATATCCATCAAAATCAGATCGAAGGTCCCGCCCAGCGCGCTGTTCACGGCGTGCAGCCCGTTCTCGACACATCTGACCGACACGCCCATCTTGCGCAGATACAAGGAAATCAGTTGCCGGTTCTCATTGACGTCGTCGGCCACCAGCACCGTGCCGCAGTGTTGCATCTGCACGGCAAGGCTCGGTGCCTTCTGGACCGCACGCGGAACCTGTGCGACCAGTTGCGCCTGCGCGGAAGCTCCGGCATTGATGGTTACGGTGAAAATGCTGCCGACTCCATCGGTACTTTCCAGCGTAATGTCGCCACCCAATTCGCGGCATAACGTGCGCGACAGGTGCAGGCCCAGCCCGGTCCCGCCGAATTTCCGCGACGTCGATACGTCCGCCTGATTAAACGCCGTGAACAGGTTGAGCTTCTGCTCCTCGGTCAAGCCGATGCCGGTATCGATCACATCGAAACACATTAGGTTCGGCTCGGCCCGGTGGCTGACACGCACGCGTACCCCGCCGCTGTGCGTAAATTTGATGGCGTTGCTGACCAGGTTAAAAAGAATCTGTTTGAGCCGCACTGGATCGCTGTCGACGGCGGCAGGCAACGGGAATGCATAATCCACGCTATAGGCAATTCCCTTGCCGCTGGCTTGCACCGATGCGAGTGCGCCCACGTCATCGATGATCTGGAAAATATCGACGGGAAGTTTTTCAATATGCAGTTTTTCCGCCTCGATTTTGGACAAGTCCAAAATGTCATTGATGACTTGCAGCAAATGTTTGCCGCAGCGGATGACTGTCTGCGTTGCGTTGAGGCGATCCGAGGACGAGGCGCTGGGGTCGAGCAATGATTCCGAAAAACCGATAATCGCAGTGAGCGGCGTGCGAATTTCATGGCTCATGTTGGCCAAAAAAGCCGACTTGGCGCGGCTGGAACTTTCCGCCATGTCCTTCAACGTCTCCATATGTTGCGATTGATCGACCAGCGTGCGCTCGGCACGCGCGGTCCGCACAATCATGAAGATTCCGATAGTGACGGCAAGGGCCAGCGCGCCGCCCCCGAAGATAAACACCAGCACCGACATCGTGCGGCTCGATTCCTTCTCCCGCTCCAAATCTTTCTGCACAGCGGCATCGGCGGCCTTCAACATCGCCGTCAGCGAATTCATCACCGACTCCTGGGCGGCGATCACGACATACCGCAGCAACTGGTGCGCTTGCGCGTCTTGGCCGGAGCGCAGCATGTCTGCGACTGTGCTCTGTACCTCCGCGCTTTTCATAACGAGCGGCCGCACGCTTTCCCACTTCAGCTCGTCATGTTCGCCCTGCGGCAGGTTGGCCCGTTGATGCGGGACCAGATCATCACGCGCCCGCACGAAATCAGCCCCGTACTGCAAAAACTGGAGGTATTCGCGATCACGGTCGAAGCGGTCCTCCAGTTCCGCCATGCGGAACAACGACAGGGCACGCTTATGCGCAGCATCGCGCAGCGCAAAAATAATTTGCTGTTCGCGCTGCTCGCTGGCGATATTGGCGAGCCTGCGCGCATGGCTGCCTTCGCTTGCGTACCACACCCATATCACGCACCCCTGCATCACGAAAATCGCAATGAAGCCAGCCAGAATAGCGGTCCTTGAGGGAGTTTTTTTCATTCCGGATCAGTCTATCGGCAGTGGCCCGGCTTTCTTGACCAACGCCGCCGGCGTTCCGCTACTCCATCCTAAGAACTTATCCGTAAATAATATTAGTGTCACCGGGCACCTTGCGGTACGCGATGATAGCTGCGGCGATCATTACTAAAGCCATGGTGCTGCGATCCGTCTTCTCGAAACGTACCAGCAATTTGCGAAACCAGGAGTGGCACACTTCCAAACACGGTCCGGGCCGCCTTCGGCTTGCGCCCGCCGCCCGCCTTGCGCTTGTATTCCTTCTCCGGATCACGCTGTGGTAACGGAATCAGCGGCTCAATCCGGCTCCAGAATGCATCTGAAACGACCCAGCTCGGTAATCGCTTCATCCTCTTGCCTCCATTGTTTTCAATGGAGGCAAGCCTGCAACATGCAAATGTAGATGGCAAATTATTTAAGGATAAGATACAAATTCACCGGGTGTTGACAACAACGATCAAGGGCTTGTTTTGGAATCGCATCTGCAATCGCTGATCACCTATTTTTCAGCCCATCCGTATAGTGCGCTGACGACAGTTTTTGCCGCGTCGCTGTTCGAGTCGCTGGCCGTCATCGGTATCGTCATACCGGGCAGCACCATCGTGTTCGCCGGCGGCGTACTGATCGGACTCAACGTGCTTGACCCGTGGTGGACGGCGGCGTTGGCGGTTAGCGGAGCGATTCTGGGCGATGGCCTCAGTTATTGGCTCGGCCATCACTATCACGAAAAAATCCGCGCCCTGTGGCCGCTGAAAAATCACCCCGGTCTGTTCGAGACCGGCCACGCGTATTTCGCCAAAAACGGCGGCAAGAGCGTGTTTTTCGGCCGCTTTTTCGGGCCGGTACGGGCCATCGTTCCGGTGGTCGCGGGCATGTCAAATATGCCGGCGGCTCAGTTCTATGCGATGAATATCCTGTCGGCATTTGCCTGGGCCGCCGCCCACCTGCTTCCCGGTGTGCTGTTTGGCGCGTCGCTGCAACTTGCCGGCGCGGTGAGTTCACGTCTCGTCATTTTGCTGGTCATGATCGCAGTTTTTTTGTGGACGATCAGCACGCTGGTGCGATTTGCGTTCACCATCCTCTGGCCGCGTCTTCAATCGTTGCGGGATCGCGTTGTCGAGCGCGCGCGTAGTTCGCCGGGGCCGCTGTCGCGCATGCTGCTTTCGCTGTTCGATCCCGCCCGATCGGAATCCAAATCTCTCCTGGCCGCTGCGCTGTTGTTGATCGGCAGCACTTGGCTGTTTTTGGGTATTTTGCAGGACATCCTGGCGAACGATCCTATCGTTCAGTTCGATCAAACCGTTTATGCCGTACTCCAGGGACTGCGCACCGAATGGTGGGATAGCGTCATGATTACCGTTACCGGATTGGGCGGAGCGGCCGGCACCCTGCCTGTCATTATCACGGTGTCGACATTTTTCGCTGTTATGCGCTATTGGCGCACCTTGGGCTATTGGCTGGCGGCGGCGGGTTTCGCTGAAATTCTCGTATGGGTGTTGAAATACTCACTCGGCCGGGTGCGCCCGAACAACATTTATACTGGTATCGAGCAATTTTCATTTCCGAGCGGGCACGCGACGCTGAGCATCGTCGTTTACGGTTTTATGGCTTTTTTGCTGGCGCTCGGCAAGTCTGTCAGAACAAAGATTGTGATCACGCTGCTGGCCGCCGTGGCGATCATGCTGATTGCGTTTTCAAGGTTGTATTTGGGGGTTCACTGGTTTTCCGACGTGCTGGCAAGCCTCAGTCTCGGCCTCGCCTGGGTTGCGCTGCTGGGCATTGTTTATACTCACCACGTACGTAATGAGCGGCTAAACGCATGGCCGGTGTTGCTGATCATTCTCACGACGCTCGCCCTGACCGATGGATTCTATCTCCGCGATCATCACAGCGCTGATGCCGCGCGCTATGCCTATCGGCCAAAACCGGAAACCATGCTACTCGGTGCTTGGCGGGCTGACGGTTGGCGCAACCTGCCGTTCGCGCGTTCCGATCTCGGCGGTGAAATCGAAGAGCCGTTCTCGCTGCAATGGGCTGGAACACGCGCTGAGATTGCCGGAGCACTCACGACGGCGGGCTGGCTAGCACCGCAACCTTGGACAACGAAAGCAATCTTGCGCTGGCTGCTGCCCCAAACCTCCCTACACGAACTCCCGGTGCTGCCAAAATTCAATCACGGCGCCGCGCAAAAACTGACCTTTATTAAATTGATAAATTCGAGCGAACGCAGCGTGCTTCGGCTCTGGCCAGAAGGTGAGGTAGTCGATACCGCCGCAGGCGGGCAGTCGCAGCCACTCTGGAACGGCATGGTGACGACTGAGCGGCTGCGTCATCTAAGCGGACTAATTACCCTCGCCGAGACCGGGAAAGATTTCGCCCAGCCGCTGCATATTCTGCAACAGGACGTACAAAACCAGCGCCTGTTGACGCAGAGTCGGGAACGACGCGGCGGCGTCATTCTGTTGGTGGAAAATCCAGTGATTCCGACACCATCGTTTACGCCAGATGCTGCATTGCCGGTTACGAAATCCGGGGAGCTCCAAAAGGGGGCCCCTTGAGATGTGCTGCATTTTCATTCGCTGCGCGAGCGTGCGCCGACGCGCGAGCTTGACAATTACTGCTTTCGCAGCCAGATGGGTCGGTACGGTGGTGAACATACAAGCGGGAATTCCTGCTGCACACTTGGCGTGAAATGGATTCATAGCGCATGGCGTAAGCCGGGTTCTTCCTCACTCTCACTCACCCACCACGAAAGGTAAATTATGAAAACCACCACACACATTCGCACTATCACATTGGCTGCTGCCCTCGGTATGACCTTGGCTGCCCACGCAACCGGTTCACGCGAAGCAGAAGCGCTAAATAACGCGACGGTCCCGCTCGCGCAAGCGACACAAATCGCAGAAAAGCAAGAACCCGGCAAGACTATTTCGGCCGAGTTCGATATTGAAAAGGATCGGCCGCTCTGGCAGGTCAAGGTACTCGGCAATGGCGGCGTAAATCAGTACAAGATCGATGCAGCGTCGGGTGCCGTGGTGAACATCGAAGGGGAGCACATGCGCGGCAAGCTCACAAACTTTGTGACGGGCATGAACCTGAAAGATCTCGATGCCGCAACCACATCGCTGGCGCAAGCGGTGACCACAGCCGAAAAGAAATTCAACGGTAAAGCCATCAAGGTGCAAGTCGAGCACGAGCACGGTGGCATCCAGTACGATGTTTTCGTGCGCGCCGCCGACAAAACCGAGAAGCTGAAAATCGAAGCCAGTACCGGGTTACCACAGTAACTAACGGCCGTATTTTTTTATCGGTGACCGATCCTCCGGTAACTCGGTTAAGCATTTTCTACCCATCGACCTGCCTAGGAGAGTCATTGTGGGTGAGGCGAGAGATCGGTGCGCAGGTTGGTGATGTAACGTAGCGTGCGCCATGCGCACGATGTCGTATCCCGCGTGCGAACGTGTGCATGGCGCACGCTACATGGTCTAACACGATGTTCCGCCTGGCGGGGAGGGGATGCTTCGTTTGCGCGTCTGAGTCAACGATTTGCTGTAGGGGCGCTGCTTGCCGCGCCCCGGTGGG
>JANMQQ010000160.1:0-15944 GCA_031370545.1 Gammaproteobacteria bacterium | reverse complement strand
CAATGTGAATAGTGTGAATGTAGTGCGCGCCCTGCTTGAGAAGCACGCCGATGTGAACGCCAAAAATAACGGGGGATCCACAGCGCTCATGCAGGCCACAGATAAGTATGGCGGCGTTGAAGTGCTGCATCTCCTGCTTGAGAAACACGCCGATATGAACGCCAAAGGCAGCGACGGCTCCACAGCGCTCATGTGGGCCGCATCCCGGAATGGTGGCATTGAAAAGTTGCGCTTATTGCTTGAGAAGCACGCCGACGTGAATGCCAAAGACAACAACCAAGGTACCGCGCTTATATGGGCAGCCGCTGATGGTAACGTCGAAGGCATCGAAGCGCTGCTCGACGCCGGTGCCGATCTGCATGCCAAGAACGTCAAGGGCAAGACAGCTTTGATGCGGGCGATACAGGAAGGGCGAGTCGAGATGGTTCAGGCCTTGCTTCGAAAGGGTGCCAAGGTCAATGACGAAGATGCCATCGGCAAAACGCCGTTGAACTATGCGGAAGAGGATTTGGAAGGGAAAGCGAGGATTGAAATGCTGCGGATACTAAAGAAGGCGGGCGCACAATGACCACAACACTCGGTGGATTTCTGCTGCGTGCAAGTTGCGCGGCAGCAATGCTGGTCGTCACGCTCAATGCCTTTGCCCTGGACTGCCCCGCCCCGCCGCTGCAAGCGAACAAGGATTGGGATACGCAGGTGCGGGCTGAGGTCGGAAAGGTCGGTCCGGTGACGGGCGCACAACTGGAAACCCGCGTGCGCTCCGCGACCCGCGACCTGATGGGAAAGCTTCCCGGCGCGGACCGGCTGTACCTCGAACAGATGATGTTTGCCGCCTATTGTTCCGCCCTGCGCGGTGACGCCTCCGTTTCCGAATCGGCCAAGGCGCGGCAGATTCTCGAATACCGCCGCGAGCTGCAAAAGAGCCTAGCAGCCATAGCTCCACCTGCCCTAACACCCTCCCAACCACGTCGATAACAGGCCGCTGCGCGGGTCCCGAGCCAATCGGCGTAACCTTGGGTTTTTGTGGTAGCGGAATGCGGAGGCGTCCGACCATAGCCGGGCGGCGTGCGTTGCTGCCAAAGAGAATTGTTTCCAAGTATCTGAGATTGCTTAGTACAGTTCCTGCGGATCGACATCCAGCGACCAGCGCACTTGGCGAGAGACTTTCAAGATTTCAACGCGTGGTAACCATTCATCCAGAAACCGATGCAAAGTTTTGCGACTACCGCACTGAACTAATAATTGCGCTCGATAACGTCCGGCACGTTTCTCCATCGGAGCGGGGACTGGGCCGAGTAACTGCACGCCGCGCGTGTTGCCTGCGGCATCTTTGGCCGCACTGAGAAACCGCAGCGGTGCTTCACTTTGCGGAGCTTCGGCACGCATCAAGGCCAGATAACTGTAGGGAGGCAGCCGCGCTTCTCGCCTTTCAATCAAGGCCGCTTGTGCGAACGCGGAATAGCCTTTCTCTAATAAAACTCGGAGCAGCGGGTGATCTGGAAAATGCGTCTGGATCAGCACTTCGCCCGCGCGTGCACCGCGCCCGGCGCGTCCGGCGACCTGAACGATCAGCTGCGCCATGCGTTCACCGGCGCGAAAGTCGGCGCTCACCAACCCTTGATCGGTGTTCAACACGCCGACCAAAGTGACACCAGGGAAGTGATGCCCCTTGGCCAACATTTGGGTGCCGATCAGAATGCGATAGCGCAGCGCGTGAATGCCATCGAACAATGTTTCTAACGCGCCGATGCGGCGGGTGCTGTCGCGGTCAACCCGTGCGATGCCAATATCAGGAAACAACTCGGCAAGAATTTCCTCGACGCGTTCGGTGCCCGCACCCACCGCCCGCAGCTCAGTGCTCGCACATTCTGGGCAGGTCTCGACAACATTTCTTTCAGCGCCGCAATGGTGGCAGCGCAACTGGCGTGAATGCTGGTGCAAGGTCAAGTGCGAGTCACATCGGGTGCAACGTGCGATCCAGCCGCAACCGTGGCACAGCAGCGTCGGTGCGAAGCCGCGTCGGTTCAAGAACAACAACACTTGATGGCCTGCGGCAAGATGGTGGGTCATCGCGTCGAGCAGTGCGCGTGAAATCGGTCCGCGCATCGGCTGGCGCCGGACATCCACCACGCGCAGCGCGGGCGACGTGGCGGCCCCGGCGCGCAGTGGCAGGATTAAATGTCGATACCGGCCCTCCTGCACGTTGTGCAAGCATTCCAGCGATGGCGTGGCCGAACCCAGCACGATGGGTACGCGCTCCTCGCGCGCGCGGATCACCGCCACGTCACGCGCCGAGTAGCGAAAGCCATCCTGCTGCTTGAACGACAAGTCGTGCTCTTCGTCAACCAGAATCAGGCCCAGCTTCGGTAGCGGTGTAAATACCGCTGAACGCGTGCCGACCACGATTGAAGCACCGCCCTGCTGCGCCTGACGCCACGCCTGGACGCGTTCGCGATCAGTTAGACCGGAATGCAATAACGCAATCGGTAAATTGAAGCGTTGCCGAAAGCGCTCGATCAGCTGCGGGGTCAGGCCGATCTCCGGTACCAGCACTAAGGTTTGCTGGCCGCGTTCGAGCACGCGCTGGGTGAGCTGCAAATACACTTCGGTTTTGCCGCTGCCCGTGACGCCGTCCAATAAAAAAGTTTGAAACTCGCCGAGCGTCGCGAGCACCTGCGCCACCGCTACGGCTTGCTGTGGATTCAGCGTGGGCTCACAGTCGGTCGCACCGGCGGTCAGCGGAATCTCCTCGGCGGTCATGGCTTCCGCCCAGCCGCGTTCAATCAATATTGCCAAGGTCGGGCGCCACACTTTGATCGCGCTATCGAGATCAACGGCGGACGCACCGTGTGGGTAACGACGCAGCCGCTCCAATAACGCCATCTGGCGCGGCGCGCGTGCGAGATTTTTTAAATCGACCAGCGCACCCACTTCGGTGACGCGCCACCGGGCGTCACGAACGCGCGCGGTCGGGGTGTGTTCACGCCTGAGGCTGGCGGGGAATGCACTGGGTAACACTTCACCGGGCGCATGCTGATAATAAGCGGCTGCCCAATTCAGCACGCGGAACAATGCCGACGTTATCAGCGGTGTGTCATCCAGCACTTCCAACGCGCGCCGCATGCGTGGTTGCGCCACGGCAGTTTCTTCAACCACCTCTACCAACACGCCAACTACCGTGCGCGGCCCGAACGGCACCCGCACCCGCACGCCGGGGAACAGCGCGCGCTCGTTGTGCTGGGGCGGAAAATAATCGAAGCAACGCCGCAGTGGCGACGGGACGGCAATACGCAGAATCGGGGGAGCAGACATGGCGCGCACTCTAGCACGCAGGTCAAGCCTCTTCGCATCGGAATTCGATGCGAAAAGTTATCCCCAGATCCTGTGGATAACTGTGTGGATGAATTGCGGAAAGCAGTATGACAACGCTGTCACAATAAGCTTTGCTTTAGATTGGATAGAAATTATACAAAACATTGAATTTAATATTTAACAATGGGATACGAGATTTATATGTAATTTAACATACGGCTGACGAGCTATCGTCGCGTCGGAATGGAGATCGTTCTGGGGTGTGTATAAAAATGCTACGGTGCTTGTCTGCGAAGCACCGTTCTGTTACGCGGGCGAGCCTATGAAAACGCGCTATTTTTGCCGCCGCGCGATCGCTACCCGACGGCGGTGTGCACGAAAAATTAAACGGTCCAGCCAGTCGCCCACCGACTCGTTGAGCGGTGCGAGCTGAACTTTTACCTGGCTCACGGCAACACCGCGCACCACCTGTGTGACCGGTCCGAACAGCACCAGCGGCTTTGGATAATGGGCATGGAGAAATAGTGCCAGACGCACCACTTCGCCCGGCGCCGGGGTGTCATGACCTGACCACTCAAATGTCGTGCGGCCGAGGATGCAGGGCGCAGCCGACGGCAGATCCAGCGACTGCGACAAGACCTGACCCAACAGTTCGATCACCAGGTTCAAGCGCTGCTCAATCCGCACCAGTTCGGGCGCCGCTTCGTCACGGTCGTCCGCCGGTTCCTGGGTGCGCTCATCCAGCAGATAATAATTGCGCAGCGTGATTTCATTGCCGTCGCGCGCTGCATCGCGCTGGTGTTCCAACTGCGCGGGATCAATGCGCTCCCAGCGTAGTGGAAACTCGCCACTTAGAACGGGGGCGGTATTGGATGTGCTGGTCGTTGGGTCAGGCATGCATAGCATGGTAGTCGCCCCACCCCGCGATGACAAACCGCCCGGCAATTTTTCCTATGCTATGCTCGTTTGCATATGGAAAAACCGCACCTCCTGTCCGCTGGCGTAGTCGTTGTTCGCACCTTGGACAACACCCCGCATTATCTGCTGTTGCGCGCGTTCAATTTTTGGGATTTCCCGAAGGGTCTGGTTGAAGCAGGCGAAGATCCATTTGCTGCTGCACAACGTGAGGTCGCTGAAGAATCCGGCCTGACCGAACTGGAATTTCGCTGGGGCAACGATTTTCGCGAAACCCCGCGCTACGGTCCCAACAAGATCGCACGTTATTATCTTGCTGCGGCACCTCGCGGCGAGGTCTATCTGCCCGTCAGCACCGAGCTTGGCAAACCGGAACACGATGAATTCCGCTGGGTGGATTTTGCGCGTGGGCGCAGCATGGTCTCGGTTCGCGTGCAGCCGATTTTCGACTGGGCGCATGACATCATTGAGCCAGACTCAAAATAGATTTACAGAAAACCAAGTAATACTCCCGCCGATTTGGAAATAAAAATGCCGCCCGACGATAGGATATCGGGCGGCATTTAATATCAAGCTCAGAAACTGTGCTCCCGCTACGGGCAGACATCCCGTTCACATCACAAAAAACGATCAGTGACTTTGGTGGCGCACTGTACGCTTGCGCACATACAGAAAATTAAATTGTGAGTCTGCTATGCCTGCCGTACTCAACCAGCAACGTCGTGACAATTAATAGAGAGGTCTTTATGAACGGGAATACGGCACCGCATCAAAAATTCGCACAGCACTTGGTTTGTACATGGCGGTGGAGAGTCGCACTTAAGACGGAGGAAGCATCATGGCGTTGAACAACTATGGAGTTTTGAAAGGCCGAGCCGTCGATCAACGACTTGGTCAGGGTGAAAGCCCGCATTATCAAGTGCACCTCGTGGATGAAGGCGCTGATTATCGGATCGCGATCAACGTCAAATCACAGCAAAACCCGTCCGAAATCGAGTATCTGGTGGATGAAACGTTTCAGCATCCCATCACCACGCGCCTGCTCGACTTGCCGCTGGGCTTCACGATGCTGGAGCAAAAACCTAATGGCTTAGCTCTGGATTTTATTCGCGGCAATCTGTTTGATCGCAGTCGGATGCGCCCATTGCCTTTCAGTGTGCCAGGTCCCGACAATGACTTGAACGAAGTCATCAATCGCTATATCCAGCGGGTGATGGCTGATGAAAGCGCGTTGATTTATGCCTTCGGTACACGGTGGGGACCAGAAGACTTCAAGGATAAAATCTTCGGCTTCAAGCCTGGTAATGGCATCCATAACATTCACATGAACCAGGCAAACTCCGCACAATTTCGCGGCGACGACGGCGTGTGGCAGGACGGTGCGGTGCTCATCAACTTTCCAGCTCAAAAGCAGTGGGTGGCCGTGTTCCTCAAATTCCAGTCGCAAGGCTGGCATAGCGATGACGTGACCGGGCACCGCATTGGATCCGACCCCACACCGCCGGGGCCAACGCCCCCGCCGACGGAAACGCAAGGTGTTGTGCGCATCGTTGCCGCGCTGGTGGATCCCATCGGCGCAGAGCCCGGAAAAGAAACTGTCACACTGCTCAACACCTCTCCGCGCCCGGTCGATCTGGCGGGTTGGTCCATTGCAAACCAAGCCAAACAAAAGCACTCACTCAATGGGAGTCTGCCGCCGGGTGAAGTAAAAATGGTTACCTTGCCGAAAACGGTGTCCCTGGGAAATCAAGGCGGCATCATTACCCTGTTGAACCGCGAAGGTCTGAAGATCGACGGCGTGGCTTACACCAAAGCACAAACTCGAGAAGGTTGGACGATTGTGTTTTGAGTTCTCGGGGCCATGTATTGGCTTCAATAGAGAACATGAACTTCCGTTTGAATAAATTTTTTGGAAAAAAAAGCCCGGTTTTCACCGGGCTAAAAAAAACAGTCAAGACTGAGACTTTTATCAGGGCTTCGGCGGGCAGGTTGCCAGCGTTGCACCGATCAGCGGCTGAACGACGTTGAACGGAAAGGGGTTGATGTTCGGCAACCGTTTTACGTTGATGCGATGCAATTGCAAATTGTTGCTGGTGACTAAACCACCAATACCCCCGCTGCTAGCCGGTGCGCGTAAATACTGCACCACCGACTCGGTCACATCGAGCAAGGTGCTTGAGTCCAGCGCAACATTGCCCGCGCCCAGCGCGGGATCGTAGGCGGTGATGATGGTGCCATCGCTCTTCACCGTTTCGATCAATCGACCACGACACTGCGGGCAGTTGTTAAGCGTATTCGGATCATCCGCATACCAATAGCCCGATACCGTGAAACTCGGAACGCCACTGACGCAACGATTGGTGACCGGATCAAACTTATCCAACGGATCAACCAGCACGCCACCGACCTTGATGTTGGTGCCGCGCTCTGTCGCGCCATCATTCAGATAACCCGCACAGGCATCGAGATCAAAACTGGCATTGCTGTACGCGAACATCCAACCCCCTGTCCATTTGTTTGGATCAGGATTGAACGTGCCGTCAGTCGATTGCTCAACCTGCAGCTTCATGTCAAAACCGCACGCTGTGGGCGAACGACCCAGTTTTGCCGCCACTGGAATGTAGTGGTAGATGTCTTCCATGGTAATCGCACCACCGGCTGCGATATGCGTTCCGTAACGGAAGCCACGCAACGCCGCGCCACTCGATTTCGAACCCCAACGCATCGCGTCGACGATCAAATCATGCGACGAACCTTCCACCACACCCGGCATGTCTTCGTTCATGAAATTGGAACGATGCAGCGGGATTTGTGTGTAAGCGATGATCTCATCCACAGGGCGTAACAAGGTCGTCGAATTGCCACCCACGCTGACTTTCTGCCCGGCAACAAACGACCCCTTCAGATACGGCTTGCGTACCGCCGCAACTTTAGCCGCGATGATTTTGTCTTCGGCGATTTGATCGGTAATGACATGCTGATACCATTCAAATTTAGTGATCAGCCCGGCCTTTACCGTCATCTCAATCTCGCCGATCACCGTGCCGTCCTGTCCTTCCTCAACAATACGCGTGCCTGTGGAGGTGACGATTGGAGCAGTGGTACGTTCATGCATGTCAGCGTTCAGAATGACGTCGACGCCCGCAAAAGTTTCCGCGAGTTTGATATCGCGTGACATCTCAAGCTCCGACGTCATGACGACGATGTCGACTTTTTCCTGGTTGCGCAGTACGTCGACGTAACACGGATACTCAACGGTGCCGTCGGTGAACCTGAAACCGGCCGTCACTTTCGGTCCGATGGCGGCGATAGCACGCGCCGTGCTCATGCTCAGGATACCCACCTTGACATTGCCGACCTGCCTGATTAGGTACGGAGGCAACACGCGTTTGAGTTTATTGCCGTTGGCATCCGCAACTCCGCACACGGCGGTCGGATCAAACTGCGCCGTGTAGTAAAGATTTGCAGACAAGGCATGCCAGTTGGCGAGCGGTGCGGTGGTCGCTGTGCCCTTGAAAGTTTCTTCAAAGCGCACCGGGCCGTACAAGTAATCCCAGTTGCCTGGAGTATCCGCGTCGATTGCAAACATATTGAGCACGTCGATCATCACTTGACCGCGCGAAAATAGTGCCTCGCCGGAACCTTGCAAGGTATCGCCGGTATTGATCAACAATGAATGGTCAAGGTTGTTATAGGTCGCATCTTTACGCAGTTGCTTGACCTTGGTGTACATCCGCGCCAAGCCGCCTTCCTTGCGTCCCGTGGTATCGCTGCGCACGTTGGCACGTGGCACCATGTGGCCGTGCACATCGCCCATATGTATCAAGGTAACCGGACCGTCACCCGCCTGAACTTGCGGCGCTGCTACCAGCGTCGCCAACAATGCCGGAACTAATTTTCTATTAAATTTCATGCAGTAGCCTCGCAATTTTTGGCAATAAGAAACGCGCACCGATTCTGTGAAAAGAATCAGCATTCACTAAAAACGCCGGGAATTACCTAACAGTCGAACAAGAAAACCGTTATCAAGGACCCCGCCTGTTCCTCCGAAACCCTTGATTAAGCACCAACGAAGTATGTCTCCTTAAGATTTTTTTAAGCAACTGTAGAATTTGTCTAGCCAGGTCGCAGAGTCGAAGTCGACATCACCATCTTGGGGTCAGGTGTAGTCTTGAGCGGCACACTGTAAAGAGCGAGCAACGATTTCTTGCTGTCATCAAGTGCCACAGCTTGATTCATGTTTTGTTGCAAAAATTTTATCAGCCTGGGTTGTGCGGCGATGGCAGCATCAAGCTCTGGATTGGTGCCACGCGTGTAGGCTCCAACGTTGATCAAATCCCGATTTTGTTGATAGAGCGAGTATTGCGCTTTGAACGCACGCGCTGCGCGCAGCTGGTGATCATCGACAATTTCCGTCATGACGCGACTGATGGATGATTCGATATCCACCGCCGGGTACAGTCCGCTCTCTGCAAGTTGACGGGACAAAACGATATGTCCGTCGAGGATCGCGCGTGCAGCATCTGCAATTGGATCTTGCTGATCGTCGCCTTCCACCAGCACCGTGTAAAACGCTGTAATTGAGCCTTTGCCAGCGGCACCGTTGCCGGCACGTTCAACCAGCTGGGGGATTTTTGCAAACACCGACGGAGGATAACCTTTCGTTGCAGGGGGCTCGCCGATGGCCAGCGCAACTTCGCGCTGTGCTTGCGCAAAACGAGTCAGTGAATCCATCAACAGCAGAACGTGTTTTCCCTGGTCTCGATAATATTCTGCAATGGTGGTGGCCATTGCAGCGCCGTGCAAGCGCATCACCGGCGTGCTGTCAGCAGGTGCCGCCACTACCACCGCGCGCGCCATGCCCTTCGGCCCCAGGATGTTGTCGACGAATTCTTTTACTTCCCGGCCACGCTCACCGATCAAACCCACCACCACCACGTCGGCGTTGGTGAACTTGGTCATCATGCCCAGCAACACACTCTTGCCGACGCCGCTGCCCGCAAACAGACCAAGACGTTGACCGCGACCGACCGACAGCAGACTGTTGATCGAACGCACACCGACATCCAGCGGCGTGCGAATGGGGTCACGTTCCAGCGGATTGACCGCGTGGCCACCCAATGGCAAACGTGCCTCCGCATTGATGCGGCCTTTGCCGTCCAGCGGTCGGCCGGAGCCGTCGATAATCCGCCCGAGTAAATCTCCGCCCACCTTGGCTTCGTAGGCCCGGCCGGTCGGAATGACGCGCGCGTTCGGCATCAATCCGCGAATCTCGCCGGTGGGCATCAAATAGAGGCGATCACCTGAGAAGCCCACCACTTCAGCTTCGATGTGAACATTATTGGGTGCCAGGACGTTACACAATTCGCCGATCGCCGCCTGGCAGCCGGAGGCTTCCAAAGTCAAGCCCACCATGCGTGTCAGTCGCCCTTCGACGATCAACCGCGCGGGCGACAAAGCCTCGCGACACTGACGAATACGCTGTGCCCACAACGCGTTGCGCTGTGGCTCAGGAACCAGGGCGATCTTCTTCACGCTCCCCTCCCATGGCCTGGGTAATGATTGCCGTCAAGCGGCTTTCCACCGTGGCGTCAATGCGTGAGTTTTCGGTCACAACGCGACAGTCCCCGCGGGTTAGTGCGGGGTCGTCAATCAACTTCCAGTGTTCGTGTTCGCCGGACAGCGAAAATGTCTGGCGAATAAACGCGGCGTCGTCGGGATGCAAAAACACCTGCGGATGCCGTGTCACCACCGGCAACGCGGCGACCGCCTCGCGCACCACCGCGACGATTTCGCCGGGATTAACCTTTAGTTCGCGACGAATAATCTGGCGCGCCAGCGAGATCGCGAGGCTGGCCAATTCAGTCTCGACCTGTCCATCCAGCTGTTCAAACGGCGTGCTGAGCGTGCGCAATAATTGATCCATGTGTTGAATACGGCGTTGCAGTTCCTGATCTTTTTTTGCGGCTTCTTTAGTTGCTTTTTCAACGCCATCTTTGTAACCCTGGGTGAATCCCTGCTCAAATGCTTCCTTATGTGCCTGTTCTTGAATATTGGCTAACTGGTCCGCCGTGACGCGCCCCTGCGTCAACTTCTGCTGCGCGGCGCCCGACAGGCGTTCGTCCACCCGCGGCATGTCCCAGCGACGATATTCCTCGGTGCCTTCGGGGATGACTTTAATTGTCACGACAGTGCTCCTGAGGAATAGACCGGTTACACAAAGTCATCGCCACCCTTGCCGGACAGCGTGAGGTCACCCGCCTCCGCCATGCGACGCGCGATGGCCAGAATTTCTTTTTGCGCCGCCTGAACTTCACTCAGCCGTACCGGGCCCTTGGCTTCCAGATCCTCACGCAACATTTCGCCGGCACGTTTTGACATATTGCCGAAAAATTTCTCCTTGAGCGTATCATCTGCGCCCTTAAGCGCGATGATCAGCGACTCGGATGACACTTCACGTAACAGGGTTTGAATACTGCGGTCGTCGACATTACCCAGGTTGTCGAACACAAACATCAAGTCCTGGATCTTCTGGCCGAGCTCCGCATCGAGCTCCTTGATATTGTCCATAATGTCCGACTCCACCGACGTGTCGACGAAGTTCAGAATATTGGCGGCGGATTTCAAACCACCCACGCTGGAGGACTTCACATTGTTCTGGCCGGCGAACTGTTTTTCCATGATCGAATTTAACTCCTGCAACGCGGCGGGCGGAATTCCATCCAGCGATGCGATGCGCATGGTGACGTCAATGCGCAACCGCTCCGGTAAAATCGCCAGCACTTCGGCGGCCTGCTCCGGCTCGAGGTACGCCAATATGATGGAAATGATTTGCGGATGTTCCAACCGCACCAGCTCGGCGACCGCGCGCGGGTCCATCCACTTGAGAGTCTCCAGACCTTTGGAATTCCCGCCGAGAATAATGCGGTCGATGATGGTGCGCGCTTTATCTTCGCCGAGTGCCGAGGTGAGCATTTTGCGGATGTATTCGTCGGTGCCCAGACCGATGTTAGTGTGCTTCTCAACCGTCGCACCAAATTCCAGAATGACCGCGTCAACCTGATCCTTCGTGATATTTTTTAATTCGGTCATCGCGACGCCGATTTTCTGCACCTCTTTTGGGTCCATATGTTTCAGAATCTGGGCCGCAGTTTCTTCGCCCAACGCCAGCATTAAAATCGCGGCACGATCCGAACCAGTAACTTTGGGCGGGGCGTTGTTAGCCATCTGTCGCGACCCAACCCTTCACTACTTGAGCGACCAGCTTGGGATCCTGCTTGGCCAAGTCCTTCACGTGGGTCATATTCACCGCCGCTGGCGATGTCAGCTGCGCTGCTTGCTGTTGCCCGAGATTGCCTTGATCCACTGCCTGCGCGGCGGTCGCCACCTGCACGGTCGCGCGGTTGTCACGAATGCCGTTGGCGATTTTGCCGAGAATGCGCAACACACCGATGACCAGGACCAGGATCAGTAAGGCACCGAAACCTTGCTTTGCCTTGTCCCAGAAATCCGGACGCTTCCACAACGCAATTTCCGGCAGCGCTTCCGCAGGCGGCGGCACCGAGAACGAGGTGCTGATCACTCGCACGCTGTCGCCGCGCTTTGAGTTGTAGCCAACGGCTTCTTTAACCAGCGCAGTGAAGCGTTCGATTTCTTCTGGAGAATGTGGCGTGCGTACCAAGGCACTTGCGTCGCCGGGTGTGACTTTATCGTCCAGCACCACCGCAACGGTCAGGCGCTTGATAACACCAGGACCCATACGGGTGTGGCTGATGGTGCGATCCAGCTCGTAATTTTTTACGGTGCGTTGTTTGGAATTAACTGCGGCTGCCTGCGCCAGCTGATCTTTCTCCGCGTTGGCTTTACCGGCGGTGCCTTTTGCACCCGGCGCAGCGGCCTTGGGTGTTTTTTCGGGCGCCTGTGCTGCGCCTGGCGGCTGATTGGATAACGCACCCGGCACGCCACTTTCCGAGCCGTTGGTCATGCGCTCCTGCACAATCTGTTCGCTGCGCACCACCGGTGTTTCGGGATTAAATGTTTCTTCGGTGGTCTCATTGCTGGTGAAGTCAAGCTCGGTCGCCACTTGCGCGTGCACCGCTTCTTTGCCCACGATCGGTGCGAGCAAATCTTCGATGCGTTGCGCGTAGGAGTGCTCGAGCTTTTGCGTGTATTCAAACTGCGCGGCGCTGGCCGCAAAATCGCCACCCGACTGTTTTGATGTCAACAAGCGTCCGCGCTGATCGACGATGGTGACCTGACTGGCATCGAGGTCCGGTATGCCCGACGACACCAGATGCATGATGGCCGACACCTGCTCTTCTTCAAGGCTGCGACCCGCCGACAGATTCAGGATCACCGAAGCACTGGGTTTTTGCTTGTCACGCAGGAACACCGAACGTTTTGGAATCGCCAGATGCACGCGTGCACTTTCCACATTGGTTAATGTCGAGATCGAGCGCGACAGCTCCACTTCCAGCGAGCGCTGATAACGCGCCGTCTCCATGAACTGGCTGACGCCAAATCCCTGACTGTCGTTCAGACTCTCAAATCCCACCGCGCTGCCCTTGGGTAAACCCTGCGCCGCAAGCTTGATGCGCATGTCGTGAATTTTTTCGGTGGGCACCATCACCGTGCCTTGCCCGCCCAACTGATACGGCACGTGCGCTTTGTCCAATGCGTCGATGACACCGGCCGAATCTTTCTCGGTCAAGCCGCTGTAGAGCAGTGAAAAATTGGGCTGCTGCGCCCACATCACCACCGCTACGGCTGCAGCAATCGTCGCCGCCAATCCCACCATGAAACCAAACTGCCGCAATATCGGCATCTGGCTGATGCCCGAGATGTTGGTACCTGCATTCTGTATTGCGCTCGCCATCGTTTATTACTCCGAGTTACGACATTAAATCTGCATGGCCATGACTTCCTGGTATGCGCTCACCAGCTTGTTGCGCACTTGCAGCATGGCTTGAAACGAGATCGAAGCTTTTTGGCGCGCCATCATGACTTCCTCCAGGCTGACCTGCGAATCGCCACTGTCAATACGTGCTGCCATATCGTTGGAGCTCTGCTGCGTTTCATTCACCGCGTCCAGGGATTGCTTCAGCATGGCCGCGAAATCCGCACGTTGGCTGCCATCCACGATTTCCGGCGCGCGACCTTCGGCCACCGCAGCAGTGGCACGCAAACGGTTGAGCAACTGGGTCATGTCGACTGAACTCATACGCCACCTCATCATGTAGGCTGGGTTGCAAAACCCGGCAGGGTCGAGAATTTTTACCGAAAGTTTTAAGCGTTCAGCAAACCTTGTTCGCGCAAGCGCGCCATTTTGTAACGCAAGGTGCGTTCACTCACGCCGAGCTTGTTGGCGGCTGTTTTGCGATTACCGAAGCTGTCGCGCAACGCCTCGGTGATCACCTGTGCCTCATGTTGACGAACATCCTCGCTCAGCGAGCCTGGGTCGGAATCGTTATCAACTTGGGTGGCGGGTTCGTTAACAGTAACCACCTTGGGCGTTACGACAGATTCAAAATGGATGTGTTGCGCTTCGATGGTCGTGCCCGCCTGGAATATCAGGGCGCGCTGCATCACATTGTCAAGCTCGCGTACGTTGCCGGGCCAGGAGTGCGTGAGCAGTTTGTCGCACGCACTTTTTGCCAACGTGGGAACCGGGCGTTGATACGCGCGTGCGCTACGCTCAAGTAATTTTTCAGCGATGGGGATGATATCGAGCGCGCGTTCACGCAGCGCCGGTAGCTCAATCGGAAATACATTCAGCCGGTAATACAAATCTTCTCGAAAGCGCCCGACGTTGACCTGCTCGCGCATGTTGCGGTTGCTGGTGGCCAGCACGCGCACATCGAGCGGGATGGTTTTGCCGCCGCCCAGCCGCTCGACTTCGCGTTCCTGAATTACGCGCAGCAGTTTGGCTTGCAGCATCAAATCCATTTCGCTGATTTCATCCAGCAAAATAGTGCCGCCTTCGGCTTGTTCGAATTTTCCAGGACAGGTTTTGTACGCGCCGGTGAATGCGCCTTTTTCATACCCAAACAAGGTGGCTTCCAGCATGTTCTCAGGAATGGCGGCGCAATTGATGGCGACGAATGGGCGCGCGGCGCGGCGCGATTGGTTGTGAATAAAACGCGCCAGCACTTCTTTGCCGACTCCGCTTTCGCCGGTGATCATCACGGTAGCATCACTATCCGCAACCCGCATCGCCAAGGCTTGCACCTCGCGGCTGCGCGGATCGGCGGTGATGAAATCCGCGCTGGCGGCACGTTGCTCGGTCACGATGTGTTGCACCAGGTTGATCAAGGTATCAGCTTCAACCGGCTTGACCAGATAATCCACCGCGCCTTCGCGCATGGCTTGCACGGCTTTTTGCACCGTGCCGTAAGCGGTCATCAACAACACCGGCAAATCCGGGTGCTTGATCTTGATATTTTTTAGAAGTTCGTGGCCGTCCATCATGCGCATTTGCACGTCGCTGAGCACCAATGAATACGGCTGCCGATCGAGACGCTCCAACGCGCTGAGTCCGTCGCGCGCTCCATCGGCGGCGTAACCGGCGAAGTTGAGCGTCGCGCACAGTGCATCGCGCAGATCACTATCGTCCTCGACCACCAATATCGCGGCATGACTCATAACGACCTCGCGTGCGGAACAGCTGGATTGGAAAACGTCGGCAAGCGCAGTGTGAACGTGCTGCCGTGACCGGGTTGTGACATAAAGGTCAGCGTGCCGTGATGCGCTTTGGCAATCGCCTGAACCACCGCAACGCCCAAGCCGTTGCCGGAAGCGCGTGTGGTGAAAAACAATTCGCCGAGCCGCGTCTGGATTTCAGCAGACATGCCGCAGCCGGTATCCACCACTTGAATATCTATCCAGCCGGGTTCCGTCACCTGAGCATGCACGGTGACATCGCCTTCAGTTTCAATGCTCTGGATGCCGTTGCTGATTAAATTTTGCAGCGCGCTGATCAGCACATCGCGCTGGGCGCGCAGCATGACGTTTTGTGATTGATCCATGATCGCAAAGCGAATCCGCGGCGCGGGGACATGCGGTTGCGCAAATTCTTCAACGTCATGCAGTAAGTCTTTGACATAGATCGGCTCACCGCCATCATGATCCGCGCGCACCAGCAACAACATGTCGCGCACCAGAGTTTCCAGATGGCGCAAGCGGCCAAGCGTTTTTTCAGCCAGCGGAATACGGTCGACAGGATTTAAATCGGGTCGTTTGAGCATGCCCAGATACAGCACCGCTGCGGACAACGGCGTGCGCAGTTGATGCGCCAGTCCAGCCGCCATTTCACCCAAGGCGGACAGGCGTTCGAACTGGCTTAATTTGTCTTGCAGAGTGCGTGCGCGCGTCACGTCGGTTAATGACATGACCTGGCCCGGCTCGTCGCCCAGTGGCGTGGTGGCGAGGTTGACGCGACGGCCATCGTGCAACGACACATCATGACCATCGTCAGATCGCGGTGCGAAGGCACGCGCGATAATGTCACGCCAGCGCTGTTTGAGCAGGGGCTCGCCCACCAGATCAACTGCCGCCGGATTGCACTCCTGCACCACGCCTCCGCCATCTAAAACGATCACTCCGGCGGGGAGCGCGTTCAGCACCGCGTGGTGGCGCTTGCTGGTATTCGGGAGCGGGTCGTGACTGTACGTCGCGTCGAGCTGGGCGACACGGCTTTCCAGGGTTTGATAGCTGTCGAT